>JAEYYY010000236.1 GCA_023430775.1 Pseudomonadota bacterium | reverse complement strand
TGGTCGCTCTGCCGCGACCGGTACATCGACTCGCTGGTCCGCGCGCGATCGCAGGCGCGATCTCGCTCGCTGCGTTCGGGACAGCTGCTGCACGAGGATGCGGAAGACAGCGCCGACTCGGCGGAGCGACAATCCGATTCGTCGCGCCGCCACTGCTGCTCGGCCAGGTCCTTCGACTGCCGCGCGTTGCGCTCCTCGTTGACCGCCGGCTGGTAGTCGGGGTTCGGGAACCGGATGATGCCGGCGACGTAGTCCTTGCTCTCCTGGGTCTCGTAGACGGTGTGCTCCACCGGCGCGATCTGGATCTCGCCGATCACGGTGATCGTCGGAGCACCCGACTTCGGGGAGCCGCAGGCCGCGCGATCCGGCAACGCACCGGCGACCGTCGAGCACAGCTCGGGCAGGTTGGCGCCCGTCATCCGCAGATCGATCGTCGCGCGCGCCTTGCTGACGAACGCATCGCGGGTGGCCGCACCGCGCTGCACGATGTCGGGTGTCGGAGTCAGACACGAGGCCGCGGCGAGCAGCTCGGCGAGCGCGCCGGTGCGATCCGCATACGCGGGATGATCGGCGAGGCGCATCAGCTGATCGCGCGCGTTGATGCGAGCGGCCTGCACCTGCTGCGAGTACGTGGCGAGGGCGATCTGCGCCGCGCGCGCTTCCTCGCAGCGCACCAGCTCGATCGCGGAATCGATCGACGTCTGCCACGCCGGCGAATCGGCGAAGCAGCGCGCGAGGTGTTGCTTGGCCGCGGCCTCGGCGAGCTCGGCGGCATCGGGGTGATCCGGGGCCAGCTTGCGCAGCTCCGCCACCGCCGCGAGGCAGGTATCGACCGCCGGCAGCGTCGGCGCGATGTTCGTGCACTTGTTCCGGGCGGCATCGCGGTTCTTCTGCTGGGCGGCCTGCCAGGCGGCATCGGCCCGCTTGCAGAGATCCGAGTTGCTCGGGTCGTAGACGCAGGCATCGCGGAGGGCGAGCGCCTCGCCGGTGTGGTCGCCGGCACGCCGCGCGGCCTCGGCGCGGGACAACGCCTGGTCGCGCGCCACGTTGGGCGTGCAGGCGGCGATCGCGAGGAGGAGACAGGTCAGGCGCAAGGCCGGGACACTAATAGAAAGCCGCAGGCGAGGCCAAGGTCGACGTGCAACCGGGTGTTTGCCCTCGTGTCTCGCCTCCATGGTCGATGGGACCCCTGATCTGCTCGACACTCGCGGCCGGGTCGTGCGGCTCGCGATCTCGGCCGTTTGCGGGCTGCTGCTCGCGATGGTGGTGTTCGGACTGATCCGATCGGTGGCCGTGCCGCCCAACGGTGACCCGATGAGCAAGCTCGGCGGGGTCGAGCTGGCGGGCGGCTTGTTCCTGGTGCTCACGGCGATCGTCCACGCGGTACTGACGAGGCTCGCGCGTCGCCGTCGCAATTGAACGGTAATCGTGCAATGTCTGTCGGATGTCGAGGCTCGTCGTCGTCGCGCTCGTCGCGTGCTCCTCACCGGTAGCTCCACCCGCGAAGCCCGCGCCTGTCCCGGAGGCACCGGTCGAGCTGCCGAGGCCAGTCGCCGAGCCGGTGAAGCCGCAGGTCGAAGATCCGTACCTGTGGCTCGAGGACGTGATGGCGGACAAGTCGCTCGAGTGGGTGCGC
The DNA here is from genome assembly GCA_023430775.1 of Pseudomonadota bacterium. Classification (GTDB taxonomy): domain Bacteria; phylum Myxococcota_A; class Polyangia; order Haliangiales; family Haliangiaceae; genus JABFXX01. The sequence goes on along the minus strand of JAEYYY010000236.1, from coordinate 7,683 downwards.
GCGCGCAACGCGCACAGCAAGGCCGAGCTCGAGGCGATTCCCACGTTCACCGCGAACAAGGATCGCATCCGCGCGATCCTCGATTCGAAGGACAAGATTCCCACGGTCTGGAAGCTCGGCCCGCACCTCTACAACTTCTGGAAGGACGCGCAGAACCCCAAGGGCTTGCTGCGGCGGACGTCGATGGCCGAGTACAAGAAGGCGTCGCCGAAGTGGGAGACGGTGATCGACGTCGACGCGCTCGCGGCGAAAGAGAACCAGAGCTGGGTCTACAAGTCGTTCAGCTGTCTGTATCCGAAATGGGATCGCTGCCTCGTCGGGCTATCGCCGGGCGGTGGCGATGCCATGCAGATCCGCGAGTTCGACACCGTCAAGAAGCAGTTCGTCGCTGGCGGCTTCGAGGTGCCTGCCGCGAAGTCGCGCGTGTCGTGGAAGGACCGCGACACCATCTACATCGGCACCGATACCGGCCCCGATTCGATGACGGTCTCGGGCTATCCGCGGCAGGTGCGCGAGTGGAAGCGCGGCACGCCGCTGGCCAGCGCTCCGGTGATCTTCGAGGGCGAAGCGAGCGACGTCTCGGTGACCGGCACGCGGATCTGGGAGAACGGCAAGCCGATCGATCTGATGTCGCGCGGCCTGACGACGTACACCTCCGAGACCAACGTCCGCGACGCCGCCGGCAAGCTGACCAAGATCGAGAAGCAGCCCGATGCCGGCGTCGGCTTCTGGAAGGATCAGATGACCTTCCGGCTGCGCAGCGAGTGGACGGTCGGGGACAAGGTGTTTCCGAAGGGCGCGTTCCTCGTCATCCCGCGCGCCGACTGGTTCGCCGGCAAGCGCAACTTCACGATGGTGTTCGAGCCCGCCGCGAATCGCTCGCTGTTCGGTGTCACCGAGCTGAGGAGCGGCCTCGTCGTCAACGAGCTCGAGGACATCAAGCACAAGATCTACGTCTGGAAGGTCGAGCGCGGCGTGTGGAAGCGATCGCCGTTCGGCGTCCAGATCGGCGAGGGCATCGCGAAGACCAGCGTCGGGGCGCTCGAGCCGAGCTCCGCCACCGACGACTACTGGCTCAGCTACACCGACTTCCTGACGCCGCAGTCACTGGCGCTGGGCGCGCTCGGCAAGCAGCCCAAGGTGCTCAAGCAGGCGCCGACCTTCTTCGAGGCGAAGGGCCTGGTCGCCACGCAGCACTTCGCGACGTCGAAGGACGGCACCAAGGTTCCGTACTTCCAGATCGCCCGCGAATCGGTCGCGCTCGATGGCAACAACCCGACGCTGCTCTACGGCTACGGCGGCTTCGAGATCTCGCAGCTGCCCGCCTACAACCCGGTCGGCGGCGCGATGTGGATGGAGCGCGGCGGCGTCTACGTGATCGGCAACATCCGCGGCGGCGGCGAGTACGGCCCGGCGTGGCACCAGGCGGCGAAGGGCCACAACCGCCAGCGCGCGTACGACGACTTCATCGCGATCGCCGAGGACCTGATCGCGCGCAAGGTCACGCAGCCGAGCAAGCTCGGTGTCCACGGTGGCTCGAACGGCGGCCTGCTGACCGGCGTGATGCTGACGCAGCGCCCGGAGCTGTTCGGTGCCGTGGTGTCGGCGGTGCCGCTGCTCGACATGAAGCGCTACCACAAGCTGCTCGCCGGCGCGTCGTGGATGGAGGAGTACGGCGATCCGGAGAAGCCGGAAGACTGGGCGGTGCTCGCGAAGTACTCGCCGTATCAGAACGTGCACGCCGGCAAGAAGTACCCGCGCGTGCTGTTCACCACCTCGACGCGCGACGATCGCGTTCACCCCGGGCACGCGCGCAAGATGGTCGCGCGCATGCTCGAGCAAGGTCACGACGTCCTCTACTACGAGAACATCGAGGGCGGTCACGCCGGCGCCGCCGACAACGAGCAGGCGTCGTTCATGTTCGCCGCCAGCTTCACGTTCTTCGCGAAGCAGCTCGGCCTGCGCTAGCGATAACAGCGCAGCCAGTTGTTGCCGGCGATCATCACGTGGTCGCTGCCGACCGCGATGTGCTCGACGGAGATCGGCAGATCCAGCCGGGAGCTCCATGCCGGGCGATCGGCGGTGGCATCCGCGATCCACAGCTGGCGCTCGCGCGTGCCGGCGAGGATGTGGCGCTCGGTCATCGCCAGCGAGAGCAGCTCGCCGCGCTGATCGCCGTGCAGATGATGGATGCCGCGGTGATCGACGAAGCGCAGCGCCGGCGCGTGCTCCTGCACGCCGGTCGCCGCGTAGATCCGGCGAGCGCGGTTTGCGGCGCGCAGTGGTGGCGGCGAGGCGTCGAGGCTGTTCGGGCACGCGAGGTCGGCGGCAAACGCGGCGTAGCTGTCGGGGTTGGCGATCGTGGCATCGGCGAGCACGAGCTGATCGCGCGCCGAGCGAGACAGCGAGGCCACGTCGATCGGCCGCGGCTCGCCGGTCTCGAGGTCGAAGCCGTGCCAGTACGCGCCGCCCTTGAGGACCACCAGCCCACCGACGACCACCGGTCGGGACCAGTGAACCAGGGACAGATCGCGGCGCCAGAACTCGCGGCCGCGCGTCAGCTCGAGCCCGATGAGCTGGGTGACCGGACCGGTGAACGCAGAGGCGTGGCGCATCACCGCGATCACGAAGTCACGCACGATCGCCGGCGTGTGCGCGATCGGGCCGATCTCGAGGGCCCACCCCCGCTCGAGCGGCGGTTCGATGATGCTGGCGTCGGCGTGGGTCGCGATGCCGCACGGCCACAGCTCGTTGCTGGCGTCGAGGCTGTCGCGCTCCACCAGGTGCGCTGCGATGGAGATGGCATCGCGCGGCTTGCGCTCGTCGGTGAGACCGTGCGCGATCGCGCGTTGCACGGTGGTGAGCAGGTCGAGCATCTTCGCGGTCGAGAAGCCGCTGCCCGAGCAGTCGAACGCACCACCGTCGAACGAGATATCGGTGCCGGACTTCGCGAGCTTGGAGGTCGCGAGCTTGCCGTAATCGTGACGCGATCGCCCGCGATACATCGCCGGGCTCACCGTCCAGCTGTTGTGGAGGTAGAGCCAGCGCTCGCCGAACAGGATGCAGTTCTTTGCGGATCCGAAGAGCGTGCAATCGATCAGCCCGAGGACGCGCTCGTCCGAGGGAATCTGCGTGGTGATGCGGGCGTTCGCGATCTTCTTGGGCGGGATGTCGGGATCGATGTAGAGACCACTCTCGCCGCGGAACCTGTCGAGCGCCGACCGGATCCGCGCGTGGCGCTCGGTCGCGAGCAGGCTGGCCCAGTCATCCTCCATGACCCGAGCAGAGAGTGTAACGTCTACGCGGGGCACGTCGAGTGAGCGAGAAACCGCACGTCGATCCACTCGAGGAGACCCGCGCCGAATCGATGCGGCCCGACAAGCTGATGGCCGGCGCGCCGATCGGCGGCTACGAGCTCCAGTACGTCCTCGGTGAAGGCGGCATGGGCGTGGTGTGGGCGGCGCACGATCCGCTGCTCGATCGCACGATCGCGATCAAGGTGCTGAAGAGTCGCGACGTCCACGATGCGATGCGGACCCGCCTGCTCCGCGAAGCGCAGGCGATGGCGCAGATCAAGCATCCGAACGTGCTCACCGTGCACCGCGTCGGCACCGAGGGCGATCGCGACTACATCGCGATGGAGCTCGTCGACGGCGGACCGCTCGATCACTGGCTCGCCTTCGGCCCGCCGGAGCACGAGGTGATGGAGGCGCTGCTGGCGGCCGGGCGCGGACTCGCAGCGGCGCATGCAGCGGGGCTCGTGCATCGCGACTTCAAGCCGAACAACATCCTGCGCAACAAGGACGGTCACGTCCTCGTCACCGACTTCGGCCTCGCGCGCGGCCTCGGCGACGACTGGTCGTCGCCGGTCACTGCCACCGGCTCGCTGGATCCCGATCGCGCGAGAGACAACGTGCTGGCGTCGCCGTTGACCAAGACCGGCGCGTTGCTCCGCACGCCCGCGTACAACGCGCCCGAGCAGTTCGCCGGCGCCGAGCCGGATCCGCGCACCGATCAGTTCGCGTACTGCGTCACCGCGTGGCAGGCGCTGACCGGTGCCCGCCCGTTCCACGGCCGCACGATCGACGAGCTGCGCCAGGCGGCGACGGCGGGTGTCGGCGGTGTGGTCGCGCAGCTCGGCAAACCGATGCGCGCCGTGCTGACGCGCGGGCTCGATCCCGATCCGGCGAAGCGCTGGCCCGACATGCAGACGCTGCTGCGCGAGATCGAGCGCGCCGGGAGGCCGCCGAAGCGGAAGCTGCCGTGGATCGCCGGTGGTGCAGCGATCGCGGTCGCCGGCATCGTCGCGATGGGGTTCGCGATGCGGGGTGCGGCAGCCCCGGCGTGCGCGCCGATCGACGAGGCGTGGGCCGGCGCGTGGACCGCCAGGGGCTTGCCCGACGAGCATGCGTGGATCGGCGACGTGCTCGACGATCACCGGCAGCGCTGGTTCCAGACCTACGAGCACACCTGCAAGGCGGCGATCGGCACGGCGCCGGTCGGACGGCTCGATTGCTTGCACGCCGTGCGCAGCCGCATCGCGGTGGTCGGCGAGCTGGTGATGAAGCACCCGGAGACGCGCGTCGCGCTCGACCCGTGGCTCTACCTGGCGCCGCCCGAGGCGTGCAGCGGACGGCCCGCCGAGCTCGCGGCGTTCCCGGATGATCGCGAGCGCGTGCTGGCGGTGCTCGCGCGTGCGATCGCGCTGCCGAACAGCGATGGGCTCGCGGCGGAGGTCAAGGCGACGGGCTGGGCGCCGCTCGAGCCGATGGTCCTCGTCACCGCCGGCCTGCGCCGGGTTCGCGAGGGCGCGATCGCCGAGGGTCGCGCGTTGCTCGACAAGGTCGCCGCCGCCGACACCGATCCGCGGCTGGTCGCGCGCGCGCGGCTCGGCCTGCTCGCCGCGTCGATGAAGGAGCTCGCCCACCCCGATGCCGCGGGCAAGCCCGACGTGCTGCACGAGGAGCTCGCGAAGGCGTTGACCTATGCGCGCTCCGCGGTGAAGCCGGTCGAGGATCCCACGCTGATCGGCATCCTCGCGTTCCTCGAGGCGGAGCTCGTCACCGATCAGACCGAGCGCGCCGCGAAGAAGACGACGTACGCGGACGCGCTCGAGCTCGCCACCCGCGCCCGAACATCCTTCGAGGCCGCGCGCGATCCGAGGCGAGCCGCGAGTGCGGCCGCGCTGTACGCCGACATCCAGCTGCGTCGCGGCGACCCATCCGCGCTCTCGGACGCCGAGTTCGTGGCGCGCTCCGCCGCCGAGCTGCTCGACCGTGTGAAGCGTCCGCCGCTGGTTCCCCTCGATCGGTTGCGCGCGGCGATCGCGTTCGCGCGCAACGACCTGCCGGCGGCGCATCGCTGGCTCGATCGCGCGGCGCCGCGGCCGGCGGGCGCGGCCAAGGGCGAGCTGGTCTCCGGCGTCGTGCTCGGCCCGGATGGCAAGCCGGTGATGAACGCGACGGTGATCGCGTGGACCGGGGAGCTGCGCGGCGATGCGCTGCGTGCGGTCACCGATCGCACCACGCTGCGCGGCGATCTCGTCGAGACCAGCGCCGAGGGCAAGTTCACCCTCCGGGTCGCTCCGGGCAGTGCGGTGGTCGCCGAGTCTCCCGGCGGCGGCCTGCGATCGCTGCCGGTACGAGCGGACGCGAAGGAGCTGACGCTGCGGCTCGCGCCGACCACCGATCTCGCGGGCAAGCTCGACACCGACGGTCCCGGCCCACACGTCTACGCGCGCTACGCGGTCGGTCAGGCGGCGTGGTTGATCGAGACGCCGCTGCTCGCGGGCAACGGCTTCCAGTTCACCAACCTCCCGCACGCCGCGTGGGAGATCGGTGCGCTCGGGCCGAGCGGGACGGGGACGCGGCGGGCACGCGGTGGCTCGGTCACCGTCCGCGACGGACCGAAGCTGGTGTTCAACGGGATCGCGTGGGTGACCGGGACACCGATCGATGTCGTCGTGCGCGGCGCCGTGTCGCCGGAGGCCACGGTGTGGGTCGGCGATGCGAAGTCGATCGCGACGCTGACCACGCGCGGCGACATCGAAGCCCATGCGAGCAGCTCGCTCGAGATCGCGTGGTCGCCGCTGTTGCCGATCGGCTCTCGCTACACCGATGCCGGCCGCTCGTTCTATCTCGCGGGTGCGCGCCACGCCGTGCTGGTCGGTGACTTCAAGGATGCGGCCGCGTGTGTCGCGGCGACGGCCAAGCCTACGGCGAAGCTGACGTGCAAGCGCATCGACCGCGATGCCCGCGCGATCGCGCTCGATCTATAGCGTCTTGAGATACTCGATCACCGCGCTGCGCTCGGCGGGCGTCAGCTTGTCGCCGAACGTGTGGCCGGTGTTGGCGTAGCCGGGCGCGCTGGCGTCGTAGATCCAGCGCGAGCCGGTATCGTCGTCGGGCGCGCGGTTCGGCCAGCCGACGGTGACGAGATCGTAGGCATCGCGGCCGCGCACGATCGCCGTCCTCGGGAGCCGCAGCGAGCTGTCGAGCACCGCGGCGAGGTTCGGCACCGAGCCGTTGTGGAGGTACGGCGCGGTCGCCCACACGCCATCGAGCGGCGGCGGCACGTAGCCGAGGCCGGGCTCGAGCCGCGCCAGCTCGCCGTAGAACGAGCTGTTGAACCAGCTGGTGAACGGCGCCGCGAACTGGCCCGCGTGCTCGGCGAGCTTCGGATCGGTGCCGACCTTCGCGAGCGAGACGATGCGGCTCTGATACTTGCCGCCCTCGCCGTAGGTGCCGTGGCACTTCGAGCAGCGCGCCTCGAACGTCTGCTTGCCGCGCGCCGCGAGCTTGCCGTCGATCGTGCCGGGATACTTCGGCGGCTCGAGCGTCATCAGGTACGCGCGGATGTCGGGGAAGTAGGAATCGATCGCCTTCGCCGTGGCGACATCGTCGACGCACATCACCGACGCGGTCATCATGATGCGCGCCTGATCGCCACGCCCCGCGCCGGTGTGAAACATCGCGGTCTTCTTCTTGAGCAGCCACCACGCCGGCACGTCGACGGGAATCGCCTCGTCATCGGCGATCGGGATCAGCGGCTCGTCGGACCACGCGAGCGTCTTCGGATCGCGATGGGCGAACAGCACCGCCGCGATGTGATCCGCGGGATTCGCACCGGCCGTTCGTGTCCGCACGCGCTCCAGTGCACGCATCCGGCCTGCGAGCTTCGCCACCTCGGTGCGCGCATCGCCCGACACCATCAGGCCCGCCATCGCCACCGGATCCGCCGCACCCTCGGTGGTGAAGTCGGTCGACACCTCGCCGAGCCCGATCACCAGCTTGCCGCGGAGCCACGCCGCATGACAGCCGAGGCAATTCGCGGTCACGATGTCGATGCCGCTCGCCGACTTGCCCGGGTTCATGAAGTACGGCAGGTCGGCACCGCGCGGTCGATCGAGCTTCGCCGCGCCGGCCATCGCGATGCCGCCGAAGCTGTCCCACAGCGAGCGCGGAATCCCGCAGCCCACGTAGCCCTCGCCCGTCAGCGCCTCCCACCCCTTCACCGGATCACCAGGCCGCTGCGGCGATGGCGGGATCGGCTCGTCGGTCGCCGCGAGTGGTTGCGTCGCCGGCGGGATCGCGACGACCCGCTCGCCCTTGCGCGAATCGCCGCCGCACGCGGCAACGAACAACATCATGACCACCGCTCGCACGCCGCTACTCTGCCGCAACT
>JAEYYY010000510.1 GCA_023430775.1 Pseudomonadota bacterium | reverse complement strand
CCGTCAGCTCGCGCGTCGACTCCTCGAAGCCCGGCGCGAGCAGATCGACGAGCGGATCGGCCGCCACCACGCCGAGCACCGCGATCAGGCTGGCGACCAGCGCGAGCAGCGTGCCGATCACGCGCGCGACCTTCGCCGCTTGCTCGGGCTTGCCCTCGGCGAGCAAGCGCGAGTAGACCGGGATGAACGACGCCGACAGCACGCCCTCGCCGAGCAGGTTCTGCAGCAGATTCGGGATCCGGAGGGCGGCGCGGAACGCGTCGGCGGCCGGCGAGAGCCCGAGGTAATGCGCGATCACGCGCTCGCGAACCAGCCCGGCGATCCGCGACAGGAAGATGCCCGCCGCGACCGCGACCGCACCGGAGCGTCGCTTGGAAGTCTCGGGCATGAGCGGCGATTCTCGTCGGCGGGTGCCGGCCCGGCAAGGAAACTGCCGGCCGGAAGAAACGCCTTGTGGCGCCCCCACATTCCGGGTCTATAACCCCGCCATGTCTCAGGGCATGCAAGCGGTGGCGTGCAACTTCTGTGGAGCGCAGCTGATGCCGGATCAGGTGCTGTACACGGCGGATGCGCGCGTGGCGTGTGCGGCGTGCAACGCCAAGGTCGATCTGGTGGTCACCGACATGCGGGTCGGCAACAACATCCGCAACTCAGCGTACTACGCGATCGGTTCGGCGGGCATCAGCTTCATCTTCAATCCGATCTTTCTCGTAACGATCTCCTCGATGATCTCATCGATCTATGCGTTGACCTCGGTCAACCGGCGAGGCGACGAGCGGTTCACCCAGCACATCCAGAAGGACAAGGGCGCGATCCTCGCGTGCTCGATCATCGCGCTGGTGATCAACGCGATCGTGATCCTGATGATCATCCTCGCGCTCTCGCAGACCACCACCACCACGCGCTACGAATACGAGTACCGCTACTAGGAGCTGATCATGGCGAACGTCGCATGCAATGGCTGTGGGACGCCGATCGATCCCGCCAACGCGCTGTACACCACGGATGCGAAGATGGTCTGCGCGAAGTGCTATGCGGCCGCCGACATCCTCGAGACCGACAAGCGGGCCGCACACAACATCCGCAACGCGGCGATCGGCTGCGCGGCGGGCGGCATCATGTCGTTCTTCTCGCCGCTGTCGGGCTTCATGATCGTGGTGATCGCGATCGTGGTCGCCACGTTCGTCAGCGGCATCTACGCCATCCAGTCACTCGCCACCGGCCAGGAGCGCTTCACGCGCCACCTGACCTCGGGCGATCGCGTGCTGATCTGGTTCTGCTCGATCTTCGGGATCGCGATCGCCGGCTTCATGGGCCTCGCCGCGCTCGGCCTGTGGGGCTACGTGCTCGCGTGATCACTTGAAGCGAAGCTGCACGCTGAGCGGCTTGCCTCCGCGAGTGCCCTGCAGCTCGATGCCACCGAGGCGGTCGAGCTTGCCGTAGAGGTCGAGCATCTGATCCATGGTCTTGATGTTGTCGCCGTCGATCGCGGAGATCGTGTCGCCGGTGCGCAGACCGAGCTGGCCGGCCGCCGAGGCCGGGCGGACGCCGCGCAGGCGGAGCCCCTTGACCTCGCCCTTCTCGACGATCGGCGAGGCCGTCGCGCCGGCGTTCCGGCCACCACCGGCGACCAGCTCGCGGACCACGCTGCGGTCGACCTCGTAGGAGCCGTCGGAGAGCTTCTTGATCCGACCCTCGAACGAGTTGTCGGTGGTCTTGCTGGGCGCGCGGGCCGGCGCACCCGCACCTGCCGGCGTTGCCGTGGGGGCGCCATCGAGCAGCGAGATCTTCTTGATGTTGCCGTCCTCGTCCGCGACGTCGATCGAGACGCCGCCGATCCGCGTCAGCTTGCCAACGCCGGGGATGGTCTCGTCGAGGCCCCAGCTGCCCTGGACCTCGGTCGACAGCACGCGCAGGGTGGCGCGCGCACCGTTGTCGGCGACCTGGGTCGCGATCAGGATCGCGGGCTCGCCGCGGTAGATGCCGCTGTTGTTCGTCGGCTTCTCGGGGACGCAGGTCGAGCAGAAGATGTTGCGGTCGGTGAGGATGCTGCCGTCGAGCTTCTTCTTCGGCTCGGGCTTCTTGCGGACCGGTTCCGGGATCGACGCCGCGTGGGCCGACGGGATCAGCACGTCGGCCTCGATCAGCGAGGCGGCGGTCTTTGCTGCGAAGAACGCGCAGATCGCCACGGTGGCCGCGGTGAGCACCCACCGCCGCAGCACGAAAGAGAAGAGGCCGCCGACCATGCGCTGTAGGGAGGGGAGTTGGAACATCGGCGACCTCTGGCCGACGAGAAATCCAATGCTCGTGCCAGCGGGGTGATCCACCGATAACCCCGCGTTGTCGCAGCAGCGATGCGTGCTTGTGATTGCCGGCCGCGCCATGCAGACTGCGGCTTCGGCGTGGGGACTGCCAAAGTGGCAAGTCCGGACGGAAATGGGGAGTGAGTTGTCTATGATGAGGCCGCTGTGATCGTGTCCATGCCCAAGCAGATCGGCCGGTACACGATCCTCGACCGGCTCGCGGTCGGCGGCATGGCCGAGCTGTTCAAGGCCACGCTGACCGGCGACCACGGCTTCGAGAAGCTGGTCGCGATCAAGAAGATCCTGCCGCACCTCGCCACCGACCGGCAGTTCGTCGAGATGTTCATCGACGAGGCGCGGATCACCGCACAGCTCGATCACCGCAACATCGTCTCGGTGTTCGAGCTCGGCACCGATGCCGACACGCCGTACATCGCGATGCAGTACGTCGACGGGCTCGACGTGCTGGCGCTGCTGCGCGAGTGCGCGCGCGTCCAGATCCGGCTGCCGGCGGAGATCGCCGCGGTGATCGCGCGCGACGTTTGCGACGCGCTCGATTACGCCCACAACGCGCTCGACGTCGGCGGCAAGCCGCTCGGCATCGTCCATCGCGACATCTCGCCGGGCAACGTGCTGCTGTCGTGGCGCGGCGACGTCAAGCTGACCGACTTCGGCATCGCGCGCGCCGCCGAGCGCCGCCACAAGACCGAGGCCGGCACGCTCAAGGGCAAGTACGGCTACATGTCGCCGGAACAGGTCTCGGGCGGCGAGATCGATCCGCGCAGCGACATCTTCTCGGTCGGCATCCTGCTCGCCGAGATGGTGATGGCGCGCCGGCTGTTCACGTCCACCAACGACCTCGACATCCTGCTGATGGTGCGCGATGCGCGGCTCGATCGCCTCCACAAGTACGCGAGCGAGTTCCCCGTCGAGCTTCGCGTGCTGACCACGCGTGCGCTGCAGCGGCGCCCCGAGGATCGCTGGCAATCGGCGGCGCAGTTTCGCGATGCGATCGACGAGTGGCTGCGGCGCAGCTCGCGCGCCTCGAACCGCGAGCTCGCGGGCCTGATCGGCAAGGTGATCAACGCGCCGACCGCCGACATGGAGAACGACGCCAGCTATCCCGGCGGCGGCGTGGTGCGGCAGGTCACCGGCGATGAAGAAGCACTGTCGGGGCCGATGACGCGGATGAGCCTGATGCGCGCCGAGGCGGAAGCTGCGCGCGCTCGCGCCGCGTACATCTCGGGCGATGGCATCCCGTCGGGCATCGGCGGCATGGAAGGCTCGAGCGGCACCGACATCACGATCCGCGATGACGATCTGGTCCCCGATCCCGTCGAGGTGCCGTCGGGGCCGCGCGAGGTCGGCGACCTCCGCGATCGCGCCGTGCTCAGCGTGGTCTACAACCTGGCGAAGACCCGGGCCACCGGCATGCTCTCCCTCGAGGGCCGCGCCGGCGTGCTCAAGGAGGTCTACTTCGTCGACGGCCAGCCGCAGTTCGTCAACAGCAACGTCGAGAAGGAGCGGCTCGGCAACTTCTTGATCGAGGCCGGCGCGCTGACGCCGCAATCGCTGCAGCGCGCGCTCGGCGTCATGCACCACTTCGGCGGCCGGCTCGCCGATACGCTGGTCGGCCTCGACATCCTCGATCCACTCGAGGCGTACCGGTTGCTCGCGAAGCAGGTGGCGGCGAAGCTGATGGAGGCGTTCTCGTGGCAGAAGGGGCGCTACACCTGGACGCCGCGCCACCCCAATCCGTGGAAGGCGCGGTCGCTGCACCTCGATGCGTTCCGCGTGATCGGGGCCGGCGCCGCGCAGCTCGCCGAGTCGCTGATCGACGATTACCTGACCGCGAACACCACGAAGTTCATCGTCGGCGAGCCCACGGCCGAGGGCGAGCTCACCAACTTCGGGCTCGGCGATGCGCTGCTGCGCGTCTACAGCCTGCTCGATGGCCGCACGCGGCTCGGTGATCTGGCGGCGCGCGTGCGATCGCCGGAGGCGCGGATGAACCTCCTCCGCCTGACGTACCTGCTCGTGCACACCGGTCACGCCCGGTTATCGTGACTTCGGCGTGAGCGTCGCGATCCTCACCGTTCAAGGGCTCGAGAAGTCCTTCGGCACGCGCCGGGTCCTCGCGGGTGCATCGTTCGCGGTGCACGAGCGCGATCGGATCGGCATGATCGGTGCGAACGGCGCGGGCAAGTCGACGCTGCTCGCGATGCTCGTCAACAAGGCGATGCGGATCGACAACCCGGTGCTCGAGCCGGACGGCGGCTTGATCACGTGGAAGCGCGACCTCAAGCTCGAGTACGTCTCGCAGGAGCCCGCGCTCGATGTCGCAGCGACGGTGCGCGCCACGCTCGAGCGACCCGAGGCGGCGGACCACGAGATCGACGCGATCTCCGACGCGCTGCAGTTGCCGCCGCGCGGCAACGCGATCGGCACGCTGTCGCTCGGTGAACGCCGGCGCGTCGCGCTCGCGCGTGCGCTGCTCGGTCGCGCCGACGTGCTCGCGCTCGACGAACCGACGAACCATCTGGACGCGACCACGGTCGAGTGGCTCGAGGCGCGGCTCGGTAACTGGCCCGGCGCGCTGATCGTGGTCACCCACGATCGCTACTTCCTCGACAAGGTCGCGACGCGAATCCTCGAGGTCGATCGCGGGCGCGTCCACTCGTACGACGGCGACTACGGCGAGTTCCTCCTCAAGCAGGCGGAGCGGCTCGCGACGGAGGCCGAGGCCGAGTACCAGCGGGTGTCGTTCATTCGCCGCGAGATCGACTGGATCCGGCGCTCGCCGCCGGCGCGCACGACGAAGGCGAAGGCGCGGATCGATCGCTTCGATGCCGCGGTCGGGGCGGCGCCGACGGACAACGACAAGCTCCCGGCCCAGCTCGCGCTGCGGCTGCCGACGGGACCACGCCTCGGGTCGACGATCGTCGAGCTCGATCGCGTCTCGAAGTCGCTCGGCGGCAAGACGCTGGTCGAGGAGCTCACGCTGCTGATGAAGCCCGGCGATCGGATCGGCATCGTCGGTCCGAACGGCGCGGGAAAGACCACGCTGATCAAGATGATCCTCGGGCTGCTGCCACCCGACACCGGCAAGGTGACGATGGGCATCAACACGCGGCCGGCGTACCTCGAGCAAGGCCGCACCGAGCTGCGCGACGAGCTGACGGTGCTCGAGGAGGTCGGCGACGGTTACGACTACGTCGAGCTGCCGGCGCAGGGCGGCACCGAGCGCGTCCACGTGCGCGGCTTCCTGCGGATGATGGCGTTCCCCGACTCGGTCGCCGATACCAAGGTCGGCAAGCTGTCGGGCGGCGAGCGCAATCGCGTGCAGCTCGCGCGGCTGCTCCGCCAGGGCGGCAATCTCCTGGTGCTCGACGAGCCGACCAACGATCTCGACCTGCCCACGCTGGGGGCGCTCGAGGAAGGCCTGATCCACTTCCCGGGCTGCGCGCTGATCGTCTCGCACGATCGCTGGTTCCTCGATCGCGTCGCCACCGCGATCCTCGCGTTCGAAGGCGAGGGCAAGGTGACGCTCTACGAGGGCAGCTACACGTTCTACGCGCAGCGCCGGCCGCAGAAGACCACCGCCAGGAAGGAAGCGACCGCTCCTGCCGCCGCGAAGCCCAAGTCCGACAAGCCGCGCAAGCTGTCGTTCAACGAGACGCGCGAGCTCGCCGGCATGGAAGACGCGATCGCGGCCGCCGAGGCGCGCGTCGCCGAGCTCGAGAGGCTGGTCGCCAGCCCCGAAGTCTTCACCGACTGGGCGAAGACGCAGGAGCTCAATGCCGAGCTCGAGGTGAAGCGAGCCGAGGTCGAGCGGCTGTTCGCGCGCTGGCAAGAGCTCGACGCGATCGGCAAGTAACCCGGACCCGGCTCAAAAGGGTGGCGTTTGCGAGGCGCGGATCCGCGACGTCAGCAGCGCGCGTAGCTCGGCGACGACCTGCGCGCGCGAGCTCGCGAGGTTGACCTTCTCGTCGGGATCGGTCTTCAGATCGTAGAGCTCGATGGTGCCGCCGCTATCGATCAGCTTCCAGCTGCCGCGCACCATCATCATGGCGCTCAGCGTCGGGCCGCGATCGGGGAGGATGGCGGCGAACGCGAGGTTCGCGAGCGTCGAGCGCAGGCCGGTGAGCAGCGGCGCGAACGACATGCCATCGCTGGCGAGGCCGCGCGGCGGCACGAAGCTCGCGAGCTCGACGAGCGACGGTGCGACATCGACGATCGAGACCGCCTCGGCCACGCGCTGGACCCGGATCGACGGGCCGGCGACGACGAGCGGCACGCGGATCTGGGTGTTGAACAGATCATTCGTCGAGAACGGCTGGCCATGCTCGCCGAGCTCCTCGCCGCGGGTGCCGGCGACCACCACGATCGGGGCGCGATCGACGGTGCGCGCGGACAGCGTCTCGACGAGGCTGCCGAGCGCGCGATCGATCGCGGCGAGGCCGACGTCGAAGGTGGCGAGCCGGCGCGACGCCGGAACGGCCTCCCGGGCCACCGCGACTCCTGTCGCGTGATCGCCTGGCCACGGCACGGCGAGGTGGAGCCACAGCAGCATCGGCTGCGTCGACGTCCGGCCCTTCAGCCACGCGCTGGCCGCGTACGACAGCCGCTGCGGATCGGCGTCGGAGACGCGGTGCTCGAAGCCGCGCAACCAGGTGCGCTCGGCGCGGTGCTCGAAGCAGCACGTGAATGCCGCGGTCTGGTAACCCGCCGCGCGCAACCGCTCGGCGATCGCGACGTGACGCGGGTCGAGATCGAAGCCGTCCTCGGAGCCTTCGCCGCGCACGCGATGTGGCCCGACGCCGGTGACCAGCGAGGGGATCGTGCGCCGCTCGGTGCTGCTCGCCGCGAACGCCCACTCGAACACCGCGCCGCGAGCGCCGAGCTCCGCCAGCGCGGGCATCGCCGCGGGGCCGTTGTACGGCGGCGTTCGATCCGCGCGCAAACCATCGACGGTGACGAGCACGAGGTCGCGATGCACGCCGGGTCGCTCGATCGGCTTGAAGCGATCGACGGGCAAGCTGCCGCGGATCTCCTCGATGTCGGAGATGCGCTCGAGCGAGAACCGCGCCAGCCGCGAGTCCGACCAGATCGCGATCGCGAGCTGCGGATCGCGGTGCAACGCGCGCAGCCCGAGCACGGTGATCGCGATCGTCGCGACCGTGATCACGCCGCCGCCGATCGCGCGCGCACTTCTCGGTCCGCGCCACGCCACGTGCAGCAGCGCCGTCGTTGCCATGCCGGCGACGATGCCCGCGAGCTTGCCGGGCGAGAGATCCGGCAGCCGCCGGCTGACCAGCAGGATCCAGATCAGATAGCTCGCCACGCACGCGGTGATCGCGGCGCCGATGAAGATCACCGGTGGCCGGAGCAGCGATCCGGGGGCCACGCGCTGCCACCTGCGATCGATCCACCGCGCGACGACCGTGAACAGCTCCGCCGCCGGCCGCGACAGCGCGAGCAACACGAACAGCGACAGCACGGCGAGGATCGGCGCGAGGAAGCCGATCGAATTCGCCTTGAACTGCGTCCACGACGCGAGCAGCCAGGTGCCCTGGAACATCGCCCACGCGAGCCCGAGGAGGCCGAGCCAGACGACCCCCACCCAGGCGGCGAGCCTGGGCATCGCACCGCGCTCCTCGCGCAGCTCACCGGCCAGCGTCTCCGGCAACCACGCCGCATAGAGACCGCGCGCGACCAGGCTCGCGATCAGCAGCACCGGCACCGCGATCGGCGCGATCACCGCGGTCGCGATCAGCAGCCGATCGAGGTCACCTCGCACCTCGACCGCGCCGGCCGCGAGCGCACCACCGCACGCGGCCACCACGCTCGGGGCGAGCCACGCGGCGGCGTGCTTGGCTTTGGAAGAGATGGCCACGCGCGCGGTCATTGTAGACCGCCTCGCGCGGTGGGCTACTTCATCGCGAGCGAAGCAAACGCGAGCTCTCTCACGTACGTCTGCGACAGCGTCTTCAGATCCGTCACCTTCTGAAACCGGCCGCCACCCTGCGTGCTGATGTCCTGGAGCAGCTTCTCGTCGGCGCCGTCGACCGCCACCGTCGAGATCGTGATCTTGTCCTTGCGCATCTCCTTGACCAGGTCGGCGATGCCGTCGGTCGGCGCCTCGCCGTCGGACAGCAAGATGACGTGCTTCCTGGTCGCCTTCAGCGGGCGCAGTTGCTCGGCCGCCTGCCCGAGACCCGGGAAGATGTTGGTGCCGCCACCCGCCGTCAGCCGGTCGATGTCCTTGTTGATCTGGGTGCGGTTGCTCGACCTCGTCGGCTGCACGTAGACCGTGGCCTCGCTATCGAAGCCGACGATCGCGATCGTGTCGTTGGGGTGCATCGCGCTGATCACCGCCTTGGCAGCGGTCTTGACCGCTTCCATCTTCGGGCCCTGCATCGAGCCCGAGCGATCGATGACGAGCACGAGGGCGCCCGGCTCGCGCGGTGCCGGCTTGGGCTTCGGCGCATCCGCGAGGGCAGCACCGACGAGCGCGACCACGACCGAGAGCGCGAGAGCGATTCGCATGACGTCGACACTATCAGTCGATCTCGCGGACGCCAGCGCGAGAGAAAACTTGTTGGCCGCGTGCCAGAGCGGCACGCTCCGAGGCAATGAGCGTCCTGGCGATCTTTCGTTCGCGCCGGATGCTGGTGTTGTTTCTGTTCGGGTTTTCGTCCGGCCTGCCGCTGTATCTGACAGGTCAGACGCTGCAGGCGTGGTTGACGTCTGCCAACGTGTCAGTCGCCGATATCGCGGCGATGTCGGCGGTCGGGCTCGCGTACACGTTCAAGTTCGCGTGGGCGCCGCTGCTCGATCGCTATGCGCTGCCGTTCCTCGGCCGGCGCCGCGGCTGGGTGCTGGTGACGCAGATCGGGCTGGTGATCTCGATCGTGACGATGGGCTTCATCGATCCCGTCGCGCATCCCTTCGAGCTCGCGATCCTCGCGACCTGCGTCGCGGCGTTCTCGGCCTCGCAGGACATCGTGCTCGACGCGTACAACGCCGATCTGCTGCAGCCCGACGAGCGCGCGGCCGGCGCGGCGATCTACGTGATCGGCTATCGCGTCGCGATGATGCTGGTCGGCACGGTCGCGCTGTCGCTCGCCGACTGGGTGCCGTGGAGCGTGATCTACGCGGTCACCGGTTCGATGGTGCTGGTCGGCGTGGTCGCCACGCTGCTGGCCCAGGAGCCGCCGGCGCCGAGCCGGCCCTCGCGCAACCTCGTCGAGGCGGTGTACCTGCCGTTCGTCGAGTTCTTCCGCCGGTTCGGCTGGACCGCGCTGCTCGCGCTGCTGTTCGTCGCGACCTACAAGTTCGGCGACTTCTTCGCGCAGACGCTGCTGATCACGTTCCTGAACCGCGGCGTCGGGTTCGCGTGGATCGAGATCGCGCTGTTCTACAAGATCATGGCGTTCGCCGCGATCTTCCTCGGCGGCATGCTCGCCGGGCCACTGACCGCGCGCTTCGGCTTGCGGCGCGTGCTGGTCGCGTTCGGCGTGATGCAGGCGTGCACCAACATCATGTACGCCGTGCTCGCGACCGCCGGCCACAGCTATCCGCTGCTCGGCACCGCGGTGCTCCTCGACAACGTGACCGGCGCGATGGGGACCGCCGCATTCGTCGCGTTTCAGATGTCGGTGACCTCGCGCAACGTGTCGGCGACGCAGCTCGCGCTGATGACCTCGATGACGTCGCTCGGCCAGCGCGTGTTCGGCCCGCTCGCGGACAACGTCGCGACGACGTTCGATGTCGCCGGCTTCGAGCGCGTGGTCGACATCAACGCGCACCTCGTGCCGGTGATCCGCCCCCATGTCGAGACCGCCATCACGACGTTCCACTGGAGCGACCTCCCCGCGCTGATGACCACTGCCGAGAGCTTCGAGCGGGTGGTCAATCCGAAGGCGGCGATGGTGGTGTCGTCGCAAGACTGGCAGTTCTTCTTCGTGGTCACCGCGCTGATGGCCATCCCCGGCGTGCTGCTGGCGATGGTGGTCGGCCGGATCGGGGAGACGCCCGAGCGCGGCAGTTCAGTAAGTGACCTGCCGAAGGCCGAAGTCCGCTGAAGAATTTTGCTCGCCGGCGACGGCGCCCGTAGCGTGGACCGGTGAGGCCCTGGCTCGCGATCCCGATCGTCGGCGTGGTCGCCGGTGCGATCGCCGCCGCGCTCGGTGCGCGGGGCTTCGAGATCGCGTGCGCCGCGGCTGCCGCCGCCTCGATCGTCCACGCCTTGCGCGCGCTCGCCGGTGACGGGCCGGCCGCGCTCGCGGGCGCCTGTGCCGGTGGCTTGCTCGCGGTGGTGACGAT
>JAEYYY010000506.1 GCA_023430775.1 Pseudomonadota bacterium | reverse complement strand
CACAGCCACACCGCTCCGCAGGTGGCCGACCTCGTAGGCGCGGCGAACGCGCCGCAGGACCTCACGATCAGACATGGCGAGACCTCCACGACAGCCGGAGCCTGCCGAGTGCGCGCTCGAGACGCTTGCGGAACGTCGCGGGAGCCAGCCGCGCGCGCAGCTGGTCGTCGTCGTCGAGCGCGGCCGCGATCACCTCGAGGTCGCGGGGAGCGAGCGAGCCGAGCGTGGCGAGCGCGGCTCGGACCAGCTCGCGCTCCTCGGCGACGGCGGCGCCATCGAGGGCCGCCTCGGGAAGGTCCGGCGTCTCGTTGCGGCGATGGATCCGGCGCCGTGCCGTGCGGCACTCCCAGGTCGCGATCGCGAGGGCCCAGGTCAGCGCATCCCTCGTGCGGTCGTAGCGCTGGATCTGCGCGAACAGCCGGACCAGCGCATCCTGTGCGCAATCCTCGGCGAGCGTCGGATCGCCGAGGAAGCGGGTGGCATAGCCCCGCAGGATCGGAGCGAGCGCGTGAAACAGCGGATCGATGGCCGCACGGTCGCCTTCGGCGGCGGCCGTCATCCAGCGATCGAGCTGTTCGCGGTGGTTCACGTCAGTGGCAGCAGGGGCAGTTCGGCGGGCATCGATCGCAGCAGTCACACGACGATGCGGCGTCCGAGGCCATCGCCGAGACAGGGATGAGGAAGGTGAGGAATGCCAGGGCGCGGAGAATCTTCATGCACGTACTGGGCGCGAATCGCCCCGAGCGTGACAGGGAAAATCACTGCGCGATGGCTGCGTAGCCGGCGCCTTCGACCGCGGCGATCAGCGTGGCCGGCAGCGTCGCGCCGTCGTGAACGACCTTGGTCTGCCCGCTCTCGAGATCGACCTGGACGGCGGTCACGCCGGGGACTTCGCGCAACGCCGCGTCGACATGTTTCCGGCAGCCGTTGCACGTCATGCCGGTGACCCGCAAGGTGGTGATCACGGCGGCAACCTAGCATGACCCCGACGACGATCGACCTACCCGTTCTGGGGATGACGTGCGCGGCCTGCGTGCGCCGGGTCGAGAAGGCCGCGCTCGGGGCCCCGGGGGTGACCAGTGCCGACGTCAACCTCGTGCTGTCGCGCGCCCGGCTCGGGCTCGATGCCGCCGGCTCGATCGAGGCCGCGGCCGCCGCGATCCGGGCCGCCGGGTACGAGGTTCCGGCCGACGTGCTCGACGGCGGCGGCGAACGCAGGTTGGCGGCGATCGAGCGGGCACACACCGACGAGACCAGCGGGCTGCGACGCGATGCCGCGATCGCGATCGTCGCGACCGTGCCGCTACTCGCGATCGCGATGACCCACGTGGTGTCGACGCCGATCGTGATCGCGCAGCTCGTGCTCGGCACGCTCGTCGTGTTCGGACCGGGCATGCGGTACCTGCGCGGCGGCGTCCAGGCGGTGCTGCATCGCTCGCCCGACATGAACACGCTGATCGCGCTCGGCGCCGGCGCCGCCTGGGCATCGTCGACGGTGACGGCGGTGAGATATCTGACCGGCGACCACGTCCACGCCGCGCTGTACTTCGAGGCCGGCGCCGCGATCGTCGCGTTCGTGATGATCGGCAAGCTGCTCGAAGCACGCGCGCGGGCCCGGCTCGCCGATGCGGTGCGCGGTCTGCTGTCGCTCGCCCCGGAGCGCGCGATCAAGCTGGTCGACGGCGAGGAGCGCGACGTCGCGACCGCCGAGCTGGCGCCCGGCGATACGGTGCGCGTGCGCCCCGGCGACCGGATCGGCGCGGACGGCACGGTGATCGAGGGAACCTCCGCGGTCGACGAGGCGATGCTCACCGGCGAGTCGCTGCCCGTCGACAAGGCCGAGGGCTCGCCGATCTACGCCGGCACGGTGAACACGTTCGGCGCGCTGGTCGTGAGAGTCGCCCGTGCGGGCAGCGACACGGCGCTGGCGCGGATCGCGCGCGCGGTCGAGGACGCGCAGGGTGCGAAGGCGCCGATCGCGAAGCTGGCGGATCGCGTGAGCGGCGTGTTCGTGCCGATCGTGCTCGCGATCGCGCTCGCTACGCTGATCGGGTGGCTCCTCGCCGGAGCCACCAGCGAGAGCGCGATCGAGCACGCCGTCGCGGTGCTGGTGATCGCGTGTCCCTGCGCGCTCGGTCTCGCGACCCCGGCCGCGGTGGCGGTGGGGACGGCGCGCGGTGCGGAGCTCGGCGTGCTGTTTCGCGACGGCGTCGCCCTCGAGGCGGCGAGCCGGATCGACATCGCGTGTCTCGACAAGACCGGGACGCTGACCGCCGGCACGCCGACGATCGTCAACGATCCGGACCCCGAGGTGTTGCGACTGGCGGCGTCGGCGGAGCAGGCGAGCGAGCATCCGATGGCGCGCGCGATCGTCGACGGAGCGCGCGCGCGGGGGCTGACGCTCGACACCTTCGAGGACGCCAGGGTCGAGCCCGGCGCCGGGATCGTCGCGCGGGTCGCCGGCAAGCGCGTGCTGGTAGGGACCCGCGAGTACCTGGCCCTCGCCGGGATCGACGCGCCGGCGGATCCGGCGAACCCGACGGCGTCGCTGTGTCACGTCGCGATCGACGGCGCGTATGCCGGCGTGATCGCGATCGCGGACGTGCCGGCCGAGTCCGCGCCGGCGGCGGTGGCCGCGCTGGTCGCGCTCGGCATCGAGCCCGTGATGGCGACCGGTGATCGCGAGAGCTCGGCGCGGGCGATCGCGGATGCGGTGGGCATTTCGACGGTACACGCGGGGCTGCGGCCGACCGGCAAGGCGGCGCTGGTCGACCAGCTGCGGGCGCGCGGCCGGGTGGCGATGATCGGCGACGGCATCAACGACGCGCCCGCGCTGGCGTCGGCGGATCTCGGCATCGCGCTCGGCACCGGTACCGATCTCGCGGCGGCCTCTGCCGACGTCACGCTGCTCCACGGTGGGATCGCGACCTTGCCCGTGGTGTTCGAGCTGGCGCGGGCCACGCTGCGGACGATCCGGCGCAACCTGATCGCCGCGTCGGCCTACAACCTGGTGTGCATCCCGATCGCGGCCGCCGGGCTGCTGTCGCCGGTGTTCGCGAGTGCCGCGATGTCGTTATCGAGCGTCTCCGTGTTGATCTCGTCACTTGCGCTCCGACGAACACTTCCTGACAGGGCCTCACGAGGCTTGTGACTCGCAGGCGATCTGGGCGATCCTTCGGGTGGAGGCCGCATGGTCAATCGCTTCGCGGTTGCCGTCAGTTTCGTGGTGGGGGCTTGCTCGTACTCGTCGCCGGATCCCGGTGCCGATGCGGCGGAGACTCCACCGATCGTCGGCTTCGAGTTCTCGGACTCGGGTGGCGATGAAGGCCTGACGGAGGCCGGCACCAAGCTGTCGATCCCGGTGGTGCTGAACAAGCCGAGCAGTCAGCGGGTCACCGTCAAGTGCACGGCATTGCAGGGGGCAGGCACAGCCGAGGAGCTGATCGATTTCGAGGTGGTCACCCACGACCTGGTGTTCGAACCGGGCGAGACGCGGGTCGAGGTCGAGGTCGACATCGTGCACGACCTCGACGACACCGAGGCAGCGGAGGGCTTCGCGCTCGCGCTCGATGCGGCCGAGGGGGCGACCCTCAACGCCAACAAGGCGATCCACACGGTGCTGATCTCCGACCACATCCTGCCGCGCGTCGCCTTCGCGCAGACCGCGACCTCGACCACCGAGAACACCCAGACCAACCTGACCGTCGTGTTGACGGCACCGTCCGAGGGGACGAGCACGGTCGTCGTCGGCGTCACCGGCGGCGCGACCGCCCCGGCCGATGGCGACGACTACGCGATCACCGAGGGCACGGTGGTGAACATTCCCGACGGCGCGATGATGGCCACGGTGCCGATCGGCGAGAAGAACGATCCGCGCGACGAGCTCGCGATCGAGACCGTGATCTTCGAGCTCAAGGGGGCGTCGCAGAACCTGGTCCTCGGGACGGACAGGATCTCGACCCACTCGATCCTCGACGACGACACCCCGCCGATCGCGACGATCATGGTCAACAGCGACACCCAGCCCGAGGGCGGTAGCGCGACGGTGACGGTGGTGCTGAGCGAGGAGTCCGAGCTGCCGATCACCGTCAATTACGCACGGCAGAACGCCGACGACACCGCCGAGGACACCGACGCGACCGTCAGCGGGACCAGCGTCGAGTTCGCGCCGCACACGTTTGGCGTCGCCGGCGACAAGACCAAGACGTTCACGATCGCGATCACCAACGACACCCGCGACGAGCTCGTCGAGACGGTGATCGTCGAGCTGACGACCGCGACCAACGCCAGCGTGCAGGCGAATTCGCGCTTCACGCTATCGATCTCCGAGGACGCCAACGATCGCCCCACCGTCCAGTTCGCGATGCCGGATTCGACGGTCAACGAATCGGCCAACAACAAGCCCGTCATGGTCACGCTGTCGAACCCGAGCGACCGGACGGTCACGGTGGCCTTCACGGTCGGTGGCACCGCGACCAACGGTCCGGCCTCGAACGGCGGCAACGACTTCGCGCTCGCACCGGGCACGCTGACGTTCGATCCCGACTCGCAGTCGCAGACCATCACGGTGGACATCCACCAGAACCCACCCGGCAGCGAGCCGGACGAGACGGTCGTGCTCACGCTGACAGGGCCGACCAACGCATCGCTCGGTACGCCGTCGGTGCACGAGCTCACCATCATCGATTAACGAGCGGGCGAATAAAGTGCGCTAAGGTCGGCCCGATGGCCGCCGTGCTCGAGGTCAAAGACCTCGTCACCGAGTTTCGAACCGAGCATGGAGTCGTGCGTGCGGTCGACGGCGTGTCGTTCGAGATCCCGGCGCGCGGCACGCTCGGTGTCGTCGGTGAATCCGGCAGTGGCAAGAGCGTCACCGCGCTGTCGATCATGCGGCTGGTCGCGGCCAGCGGCCGGATCGCGAGCGGCAAGATCCTGTATGCCGGCAAGGACCTCGCGGCGCTGCCGGTGGCCGAGATGCGCGCGATCCGCGGCAACCGGATCGCGATGATCTTCCAGGAGCCGATGACCTCGCTGAACCCGGTGTTCACCGTCGGCGATCAGGTCGGCGAGGCGGTGCAGCTCCATCAGAAGAAGTCGAAGGCCGAGGCGCGGCGGATCGCGATCGAGATGTTTCAGAAGGTCGGCATCCCGTCGGCGGTCGAGCGCGTCGATTCGTATCCGCACCAGCTGTCGGGCGGGATGCGGCAGCGCGTGATGATCGCGATGGCGCTCGCCTGCAAGCCGGACCTGCTGATCGCCGACGAGCCCACCACCGCGCTCGACGTCACCATCCAGGCCCAGATCCTCGACCTCTTGCGGGCGCTCCAGAAAGAGCTCGGGATGTCGATCCTGCTGATCACCCACGACCTCGGCGTCGTCGCCGAGACCTGCGACGAGGTGGTGGTGATGTATGCCGGCCGGATCGTCGAGCGAGCGAAGGCCAGCGATCTGTTCGCGGCGCCGCGCCACCACTACACCGCCGGGCTGCTCCGCTCGGTGCCGAGCTACGGCGAGGGGACGGCCGCGGGCGACCGGAAGCGGCTGGTCGAGATCCCCGGCATGGTGCCGTCGCTGTTCGAGCTGCCGAAGGGGTGCAAGTTCGCCGACCGCTGCCCGGCGGTGCAGGCCGATTGTCGCGAGACCGAGCCGGAGCTGGTGACGATCGGCACCTCGGCATACCGCTGCCATCACCCACTCGAGGCGCACCCGTTTCGGGGAGAAGTCTCGTGACCGCGCTCGTCACCGCGACCCGACTGACCAAGCACTTCCCGGCGCCGTCGGCGTGGCCGAAGCCACCGAAGACCGTGCAGGCGCTGTCGGAGGTCGATCTCGAGATCCGCGCAGGCGAGACCGTCGGGCTCGTTGGTGAATCGGGCTGCGGCAAGTCGACGTTCGGCCGCACGCTGCTGCGCCTGATCGAGCCGACTGCCGGCAAGATCGAGTTCGACGGTCAGGACGTCACGCGGATCCCGCAGCGCGCGCTGCGCCCGATGCGCCGCCACATGCAGCTGATCTTCCAGGATCCGTATGCCTCGCTCGATCCGAGGATGAGCATCGGCCAGACCATCGCCGAGCCGCTGGTGATCCACGAGCTGGTGGCCACCAAGGCGCAGCGGGCGAGCCGCGTCGACGAGCTGCTGACCAAGGTCGGGCTGCGCGCGGACGTCGCCCGCCGCTACCCGCACGAGCTGTCGGGTGGCCAGCGACAGCGGGTGGGTATCGCCCGCGCGCTCGCGTGCAAGCCGAAGTTCGTGGTCTGCGACGAGCCGATCAGCGCGCTCGACGTCTCGATCCAGGCGCAGATCGTCAACCTCCTCGAGGATCTCCAGGACGCCGAGAAGCTGACGTACCTGTTCATCTCGCACGACCTCAAGGTGGTGCAGCACATCAGCGATCGCGTCGCGGTGATGTACCTCGGCAGGATCGTCGAGCTCGCCGAGGCCAAGCAGCTGTACGCCGAGCCCAAGCACCCCTATACCCAGGCGCTGCTGTCGGCGGTGCCGCGCGTCGATCCCAAGGCTCGCCGGGAGCGCATCCTGCTGACCGGCGACGTGCCGAGCCCGATCGATCCGCCGAAGGGCTGCCCGTTCCATCCGCGGTGTCCTGTCAAGGACAAGCCGGAGGCTTGCTTCAAGGAGCTGCCGAAGCTGCGCGTGCTGGGTAACGGCAGCCAGGCGGCCTGCCACGTCGCGAGCTGATCGCTTACCATCATCGCGATGTCGTCCTCGGGGGAGCTGGCGATGCGGCCGTTGCCCGCAGTGCTGCTCGATCTCCACGAGCAACTCGCGACCGGCCGGCTGACGCTGATGCGCGGTCGGGTGTCGAAGACGGTCGACCTCGTCAACGGCAACCCGGTCAGCAGCACGTCGACGCCGCGCGACGAGACGCTCGGTCACTTCCTGGTCAACAGCGGCGTGATCAGCGAGGAGGAGCACAAGAAGGCGGTCGCGCGCGCGGCGGAGCTCGGTGGCAAGCTCGGCGAAGCGCTGGTCGCACTGCGCACGCTCACCGTCGAGGCGTTGATCGATCAGCTCGGCCGCCAGGCGCGGCACAAGATCGTGCAGGCGCTGCGCTGGCCGCAGGGGGCGTGGCGGTTCGACGATGGCGACCCGATCGAGGGCATGCAGTTGCGGATGGTCGAGGTGGTGCTGGTCGGCCTGCGCGAGACCGCGGTCGAGGATCTCGATCGGCTGGCGCGCTTCGACGGCATGGAGTTCGAGCTGACGCGCCGCGGGGTGCGGCTGCGCCACGAGCTCAAGCGCGTGTTCGGCGAGAAGCTGGTGGCGCTGCTCGGCGACGGTGCGCCGATCGAGGATCTCGAGCGCGCGATGATCGATCGCGTGCCGGCGCGGATCGCGATCGACGCGATGATCCTGTGCGACGCGGTCGAGGCCAAGGTCGACGACCTCGGGCTCGGTCCCACCGCCGGGGCGACGCTCCCCGATCTCAAGCTGCCCACCCCCGAGCCGGCACCACAGCCGCCCCGGCCGCAACCGCGCACGATCAGCACCGTCAAGCTGTCGGCGGGGCCGGCGCTGTTCGACATGCTGTTCGACGACATCGGCCTCTCGATCGACGCCGGATCGGCCCCGATCGAGATGTACGACGAGGAGGACTCCGGCGTCGTCTCGATGGCCCAGATCAACGCCGAGCGCGACTCGATCGGGCACACGCGGCAGCTGATGACCGCCGAGCATCAACGCGCGAAGGGCGCCGATCACTACGCGGTGCTGATGGTCAACCGGCGCGCGACCAGCCGGGAGATCGACACCGCGTCGAGCATCCGCAGCAACATGCTCGACCACCAGATGAAGATCCTCACGGATCCGCGCGACCGGGCGAAGATCACCGAGCTGCGCGACCTCTACACCGCCGCGCGGACCGTGCTGCTCGACGAGCGCAAGCGCGCCGCCTACGACCGCGAGCTGGCGGGCGGCGAGCTCGTGCAGGTGCCGCCCAAGCTCGATACCGAGCTCAACTTCCGCGTCGCCGAGGAGCTGATCGGCAAGAAGCAGTGGACCCAGGCGATGAACTTGATCCGGACCGTGATCGCCGAGTCGCCGGGCGAGGCCGATTATCACGCCGCCCTCGGCTGGGCCGAGTGGAACGCGGGAGAGCGGGCACCGGAAGCCGCCGATCGCGCGCGGCCGCACCTCAACGCGGCGCTCGAGATCGATCCCGACCACGCGGCGGCACACGACTACAAGGGCCAGATCGACGCCGCGCTGCGCAGCGACGATGCCGAGGCGCTGTTTCACCTCGAGCGCGCGCTCGATCTCGATCCCGGGAGAGTCGATGCGGTGCAGGCGATCGAGACGCTGCTGTTCGCGCGCGGCGAGCTGCGCCGCTACGAGCGCATCCTCAAGCGGCTGCTGTTCCGGCTGCGCGGCCGCGGCACCGTTTCGGAAGCCAAGGCGTGGGCACGGCTCGCGCGCCTCTATCACGATCACCTGGACGATCCACCGGCGGCGGCCGCCGCGGCCTCCAACGCGAAGCGGATCAGCCCGAAGGACTCGGACGTGATCGCACTCGTCCAGCGCACCGATCAGAAGGCGCTCACCGCCGAGCCGCTGCGCGCCGGATGGCGAGAGGCGCTTCACGATCCGCAATCCGGCGCCGCGCTCGTCAAGACCACCGAGGCGAGTGGGCACGTCGACGCCGCGTTTCTCGCCGCCGCCACGATGGTCGCCCTCGGTACCGCCGACGATCAGATGGCGAACCTCTACGAGGCGCATCGCATCCGCTCGATCGTGATCCCGACGCAGCCGCTCGGGCGCGATCAGTGGGCGCTGTTGCGCCACAAGGAAGACAGCCTCGAGCTGGGTGGGCTGATCGAGCTCGTCGCACCCGCGGTGCACGCCGTGGCACCGATGACGCTCGCCGATAGCGATCTCGACTCGAGCCAGAAGATCGATGACATGGATCTCCCCGCGTCGTTTCTGCGGCTGCGCGGCAAGTTCGCCGAGCTACTGGGCGTCGAGCCCGCGCCGGTCTATCCGCGCGTCGAGCTCGGCTCGCAGATTCACGTCGTCGCGTGCGACCCGCCGGTGCTGGTTGCCGGCGACGATGCGCTGCTGTCACCCGAGCGTCCCGAGCTGGTGTTCCGGCTCGTTCGGGCGATGACGTTCCTGTGGCCCGGTCGCGCCGTCGGTGCATCGCGTCCCGGTCGCGTCCTGCGCGCGGTGGTGATGGCCGTGTTCCGCGAGGCGTCCGGCTCGATGGTGGGCGCCGACGATCCGCTCGCCGGGCAGGCGGCCGAGGCCGTAGCAAAGCTCCCGAACCCGGTCCGCATGCAGGCACGCGCGACCGCGATCCGCCTGCTGTCGCGCGACAAGGGACTCAACCTGTCGCTGTGGGCGAGGTCGCTCTCTCGCACCGCAGATCGCGCAGGAATGCTTCTGTGCGGCGATATCCCGGCCGCGTTCCAGGGTGCGAAGGATGCCGCCGACCTCGACAAGGATCTGATCGAGTTCGCATACAGCGCCGCGCACGTCCAGCTCCGAAAGCAGCTGGGCCTGTCGCGTAGCTGATTGGTACGCACCTCGCAACCACTCGAGGAATGCAGGTCCAGATCAGACACGACGAGAATGTCCGTGGTGACAAGAACGGGTGGATCGCCAAGACGGTGAGCGGTGCGCTCGATCGCTACGGTTCGCAGATCACGACGGTCGAGGTCCATCTCGCCGACGAGGACGGGCCGAAGAATTCCGACGGCGCGATCCGGTGCTCGCTCGAGGTGCGGCTCGCCGGCTTCCAGCCGATCGCCGTGACCGCACACGGCGACGACGTCGGCATGGCCGTCGCGGTGGCGCTCGACAAGATCGAACGCTTGCTCGATCGCCAGCTCGATCGCGTTCGCGACGTCCACGCGGGCCTGCTGTCGTAGGACTGGCGCGGGCTTAGGCCCCGAGATCGGGCTCCCTCTCGGCCCGGTTTCTGTGGCTATAGTGCGCCTGCGTGTCCGAACCGCTGACCAAGCCAGATCACCTGAAGCCGGCCGACGAGGAGTCGCCCGGTGCATGGATCGCGAGGCGCAAGTTCGGCTTCAGCGCCGCCGTGATCGGCGTGCTGTCGTTTCTGGTGGTCGCGATCGGTCAGCGCGACTGGGAGACGCCCGACTGGTGGCTCAGCCTGCCGGGCTTCGTGCTCGCCGCGATCGCGTCGGGCATCTCGCTCGCGCGCCGCGAGCCCGCGGGCTACTGGCTGTGGGCCCTCGGGCTCGGCATCGCCGCGGCCGCCATCGTGTTGCCCTGGTTCTTCATGTTCGCGGTGATCGTGGCGGGCGCCGCGCTGTTGATGATGATCTTGCACGCCATCCTGTGAGGTACCGATGAATGGGAACGAGCTGATTTACGACTGGAACTCCGTGGAGAAGGTCGCGCCGCTGTCGCCCAAGCGCCGCATCCAGTTCCTCGACGAGACACTGCGCGACGGCATCCAGTCGCCCTCGGTGGTCGACCCGTCGATCGACGACAAGCTGCGGCTCGTCGAGCTCGCCAACGAGCTCGGCATCGACACCATGGACATCGGCCTGCCCGGTGCCGGCAAGCGTGCGGTCGAGGACTGCACGGTGATCGCCGAGCACATCAAGAACAACAAGCTGAAGATCAAGCCGTCGTGTGCCGCGCGCACGCACGTCAACGACATCCAGGCGATCATCGACATCTCGCAGAAGGTCGGCATCGAGATCGAGGTGCTGTGCTTCATCGGCTCCTCGCCGATCCGCCAGTACGCCGAGGACTGGGATCTGCCGCGCATGCTCGACCTGTCGGCGAGCGCGATCGATCTGGCACGCAAGAACAACCTTCCCGTCGCCTACGTCACCGAGGACACCACGCGGTCGCGGCCCGAGATCCTGACCAAGATGTTCACCACGGCGATCGAGCACGGCGCGCAGCGGCTGATCCTGTGTGACACCGTCGGTCACGCCACGCCCGACGGCATCAAGAACCTCATCCGGTTCACCCGCAACATGCTCGACGGCATGGGCCGCAGCGACGTCGGTATCGACTGGCACGGCCACAATGACCGCGGGCTCGGCGTGGTCAACTCGATCTTCGCGATCGAGTACGGCGCCGATCGCATCCACGGCACCGCGCTCGGCATCGGCGAGCGCGTCGGTAACGCGGCGCTCGATCAGATCCTGCTCAACCTCAAGCTGCTCGGCGAGCTGCCCGATCACGACCTCAGCAAGCTCGTGCTGTGGTGCAAGACCGCCTCGCAGGCGACGCGCGTCCCGATCCATCCGCAGTATCCACTGGTCGGCAGCGACGCGTTCCGCACCGCCACCGGTGTCCACGCGGCCGCGATCATCAAGGCCGAGAAGAAGGGCGACGCGTGGCTCGCCGACCGGATCTACTCCGGCGTCCCGGCCGGAACGTTCGGCAAGGAGCAGGAGATCGAGATCGGCCACTACAGCGGCGAGAGCAACGTGAT
Organism: Pseudomonadota bacterium; assembly: GCA_023430775.1. Lineage (GTDB taxonomy): Bacteria > Myxococcota_A > Polyangia > Haliangiales > Haliangiaceae > JABFXX01. Next base: position 2,723 of record JAEYYY010000506.1, on the reverse strand, counting down.
CTACTGGCTCAAGAAGCGCGGCTACGAGCCGACCAAGGAGCTGGTCACCGCGGTGTTCACCGCCGCCAAGCGCGGCAATCGCGTGCTCGCCGACCACGAGGTGGTCGACGTCATCCGCGACTTCCAGAAGTCACAGTAACGGCCAGTCGCGACCGGCGGCGCGCAGCGAGAACTTGCCGGCGTGCTCGACGATGCGCTCGGCAAGCGCGGCGTGGGCGGGCCCGGCGATCCGTCCGCGCAGGCCGCGCACGGTCGCGTAGAACGCGTTGTCGTCGGCCACCATCAGCGACGCATAGTCGAGCTCGGTCTCCTGATCGTCATCCCACAGCACGATCGCGCGATCGGCTTCCCAGCGAACCGAGAGCGCGCGCAGATGCGCGTCCTCGATGTCGACGTACGCGTAGCGCTTGTCGTCGAGCTTGACGATGTTCTTGCCGTCGCGGACGTCGAGCCAGCGCAGCAGCGCCTGGCGCAGCCGCGCGTGCGTGACCTTGTCGCCGCCTTGCCAGAACACGCCGGCGCGATCGAGCTTGAGCCCGATCTGCCGCATCTTCTCGATCTGCTCGGGCGTCAGCTGCATGAGGCAACTTGACCGCCAGAACGCAGCTACGACAAGCGTGCGATCCTGTCTTTGGTCAGCAGCTTCTGCTTCTTCAGCCGACTCATCTCGGCCTGTTCGGCCGGGGTCAAGGCTCTGCGCCGTTCCAGGTTCTGGACGGCTTCATCCAGGCGGCGGTGTTCTGCGGTCAGTTCTTCGAGGGTTGCTTTGATTTCGGCCAACGCTACCTCCCTGCGAATGGCAGGCAAGTCAACGATAGACCCGGGCCCACCGGCTCGCAAACGGTAAAGCTGTCTCGATTTGTTTCACCGTTTGCGCAGTGCGCCCGGGACACCATCGGGATAGCGAATCTCGGCCTCGGACGGGCGGATGTACATCGGCGCCCCCGAGGTCAGCACGTCGGTGCGCGGACCTGCGAGCGCGAGCAAGGCGACGGCGCGACCCAGTGGTGTCGCGGGTTGCCAGCGATCCGCGAGCGGTGCGAGCTCGGGATAGCTGGCGAGCGCATCGCCGACGAACCGAGGCTCGGTCAGCAGTGAGGAAGCCCACGTGCCGAGCCCCGTGGGAGCCATCACACGTTCGTCGCCGACCAGGGCGCCGTCGCGATAACAGCCGGCGAACACCTCGCCACGACGCGCGTCGAGCACCGCGCACACGGCGGGTTGCTTCGCTTCGAACGCCAGCGCCGCGAGCGACGACACCGCCCACAGCGGCTTGCCGGCGGCGAAGCCGATGCCCTTCGCGGTGGCCATGCCGATGCGCAGGCCGGTGAACGACCCGGGGCCGGCGCCGACGGCGATCGCGTCGAACGCGCCGGGCGCGATGCCGTGGGCGGCGCACAGCTTGTCGATGACGACGAGCAGATCGGTGCTGCGGCGCTCGCTGACGTCGTGGGTGGCCTCGCCGAGCACGCGGTCGTCGTCGACGATCGCGATCGACGCCTGCGTCGTCGACGTATCGAGCCCGAGGACGCGCATCAGAAGAAGAACCGCATGATGTCGTTGCCGGCGGCGAGCAGCGTGATCAGCACGATCAGGAACAAGCCGACGAGCTGGATGCGCTCGCGCGCGAGCTGCGACAGCGGCTTGCGGCGCACGCCCTCGATCGCGAACACCAGGATGTGACCGCCGTCGAGCATCGGGATCGGTAGCAGGTTGAGCAGGCCGAGGTTGACGCTGATCAGCGCGAGCATCAGCAGGAAGCTGTCCCAGCCCTGATTGCCGGAGACCGAGGCGGCGCGCAGGATGGTCAGCGGACCACCGAGGGCCTCGCGCGGCGTGTCGCCCGACAGGATCTGGAGGAAGCCGTTGACCATCGTCGCGATCGTCTCGCCGGTGCGCTCGAACGCCTTGGACAGCGCGTAGCCGAACCGGCCCTCGATCGGGATCATCGCGCCGCGGCCGCGATCGATATCGTTGCGCGCGCCGAACACCAGGCGCGTCACCGTGTGGTCGTAATCGTCGAGCTGGCTTTGCTCGAGCTGCTTGATCTCGGCGGACACCAGCTCGGTCTTGCCTCCGACCGCGCGCTTCCACGTCAGCTTGAACGTCTTGTCGGGTTGCTCCTGCAGGCGCTGGTCGAGCTCCATCCAGTGCGCGACCGGTTTGTCGTCGAGCGCGACGATCAGGTCACCGGGCTTGAGTCCCGCGCTGTCGGCGGGCGAGCCGGCATCGACGTGCGCGACGAACATCTCGGCGTGCTCGAGGCCGGTGTACGTCTGGCGGTCCAGCGTGGCCCCGACCTTGGTCTCGGGGACCAGATCGGCGAAGCCGGGAGCGAGCAGCTGGATCTGCGGGATGCCCGGCACCTCGGTGCCGCGGAAGAAGGCGAGGGGAGTGCGGCGCGCGACCTTGCCGAGGCTCCGCTGGACGTCGCCCCAGTTGCGCACCGCCTGACCGTGCACGGAGATGATCAGATCGTTGGTGCGCAGCCCCGCGCGAGCGGCGGGCGAGTCACCGTCGATCACGCCGATCAGCGGGATGAACGGCGAGTGCGTGATGCCGACGCGGCCCTGGCGAACGGTGATGCCGTCGCGGCTGCGCACCGTCTCGAGGATCGGCGTCAGGTAGCGCTCGAACACCCGGCCGTTGCGCTGGACGCGCAGGTGGAGCTCCTTGCCGGGTGCCGCGCGAACGGCCTCCTCGATCTCCTCCCAGTAGCGGAC
>JAEYYY010000503.1 GCA_023430775.1 Pseudomonadota bacterium | reverse complement strand
CGTGAGTGCGCGAGCTACCGATGCGGCGCCGTGCCGGTTCGTGAGTGCGCGAGCTAGCGATGCGGCGCAGGACCGGAGGGCGGCGGCACGTGCGGCGCGTCGAGGCTGACGAACGCCGCGATCTTCGCCGCGGCTTGCTCCTCGACGTGATCGCGACCGAGTGACTTGGTGCGCGCCTTGTCGAGGTTGGTGATCACGAGGTCAGAGCCGATCAGCGTGAGGATGAGGACGTTGGCCTCGAACTTGAGTACCGACAGGAAGACATCGACCGGATGCAGGTTGAGCTGTGACACCAGGCTGCCGAGCGCGATCACGATCAGCACCGCGGAGCTGATCATCACGATCATGTAGTACTTGCGAACCTGCCTGATCTTGTAGAGCGCCTCGGACTCGGTGAGCGGTTGCGCGAGCGTGAAGCCCGAGCGCGCGAGGAGGATCTGGCCGCCGATGATGCCGAGCACGCCACCGACGAACCAGCCACTGCCGGTGAACTGATAGGGAACGATCAGGATGACGTACGCGAGTAGCGCGTAGATCGGCGCCGCGACCACGATCAGCCAGCCCGGCGCCGGCGAGCCCGGAAACAGCAGCTTGATCACGAGCGACGCGCGCACGAGCCCCGGCATCAGCGAGATCGCCTTCGGTGCCAGCTGCAGCATCGCGACCATCGTGATCTTGAACGGCAGCAGGTTGCGGCTGATCGCTCCGAGGTTGAGTGCCTTGACGTCCTCGGCGCTGATCTGACCCTCGAACACCGTGCGCAACGGATAGACGAACACCACGAATGGCGTCAGCAGGAACAGCAGCCAGCCGAGCATCAGCATCCGCCGTTGCCTGCGCCAGTACGCCCAGCGTCGCAGCTGACTCCAGCAGATCAACAGGAAGATGATCTCGGCGAACACCGGCGCCAGCTTGACGACGCGAATCGGCGTCGCCTGCCCGACGAGCAGCCCATCCAGGAAACCGATCACGGTCAGCGGCACCAGCGCGCACGCGACCAAGAACAGCACCGACCGCCGCCAGGCGAGGAACGCCTGCAGGTTCGGATCGACGATCGGCGGCGAGGCTCGCTCGAGCGCCGCGCGCTCCGCAGGCAACACCTCGGTCGGCTCGATGCGCAGCCGAAAGGCGCGCTTCGCGGAGATCTTCAAAAAGCTGACGAACTTCGAGCCCGGAACTTCCTCGATGACATCCGCGACCCCCCAGCTCCGCTCGCGATTCGCGACACGCGCCTCCGGCAGCGGCGCCCCGAGGTGCGGCTGTGTGCCGGGCCCCGCTGCATCGCTCGACGACATCGGCGCGCCGTCACCCGCGATGTTCGGACCAGAGCCGATGTTGGACGGCGTTCCACCCGAGCCGGCGTACTGCGGCGTTCCGGAATCGATGTTGGACGGCGTTCTACCAGAGCCGGCGTACTGCGGTGTTCCGGAACCGATGTTGGGCGGCGTTCCACCAGAGCCGGCGTACTGCGGCACCCCGGAACCGAGGTTCGAGGGCGTTCCTGCCCCCGTGTACTGCGGCGCTTCGCCGTGCAACTGCGGCGGGCTTGCGCCGGCCGCGTCGGACTCGTCCGGCGCTTGCGGCACTCCGAAACCGACGAGCGTCCCCTGAGAGGGCGGCTTCGGCGCTGGTGGATCGCCATCCGACGACACGGCCGCATCCTACTACCGGCGCGGCGTCGCCGTCTCCGGAGCGTCCGCCGGCCGATGGCGCAGCGGAGCCTGTAGTTGTCCGGTCGTCCTGATCAGCCGTAACGCTTTTGCGCGCGGATCTTGGCTTTCGCGGCTTCTTCTTCGCGATTCTTGGGAGGTGCGCTGGTCTCGAGCGAGTTGACGAGCGCGCGCGTGGCCTTCGCGATGTCCTGCACGGCCTTGTCGAACACGGCGACGTTCTTACCCGACGGCTGCCGCGTTCCACTGACCTTGCGGACGTACTGCAGCGATGCGGCGAGGATCTCTTCTTCGGTGGCCGGCGGCTCGAAGTTGAACAGAGGGCGAATGCTGCGACACATCGGCCGCACCATAGCGCGGAGGTTTGGACTGACACCACCTTCCTCCTGCGGATGGCATGCAGGCGCGGTGTCCATCGCGCTGCGCGCACGGCGGCACGTCGTCAGCCGGGCGGGAGCGTTCGCGTGCGTCGCGCGACGTCTCGTGCATCGGGCTTGCGATGACCCGGGACCGTCCGATCGGGGACCCGTCGAGAGCTGAGCTCCTCGTGGTCGGCGGGCGGCGCGAAGCTGGCGTCGTCGCGCGAATCGCGATCGCCATAATCGGTCGAGTACGACGGCAGCGGATCGACGGGAATCGGTAGCATCTGCGGTCGCGGAGGTCGGTAGCGATACCGGCGCCACGGCAGCGCGTCGAACGGCATCCGCGCGAGCACCGTGGCGATCGGCCCGGGACCGAAGTACGTGGGTACGCCGCGAGCGTCCTGGGCCACCAGCACGATGGTCCTGCGGAACCGCGCGCCGAACGCGGCGACCAGCGCCGGCGCCTCCGCGCGATCGCCGAGCACCCGCGACATCACGCGAATGACCAGCACGTCCGCATCGAACAGCCGGATCGTGGCACCGATGAAGCGCGCGGCATCGACGTCGAACGACGGCTCCGCGGTGCGCATCGTCCCGGGACCACCCGTCGAATCCGCCGACAGCACCTCGAACAGCGCAGCGCGTGGCGACCACAACGGTGACGCCGAAGGTCGCATCGCGTACGCCGGCGTCGCCGCGCCTGACGCTACGGACCGCATCGCGTGCGTTGGCGTCGCCGCGCCTGACGCTGCGGACGGCATCGCGTACGCCGGTGTCGCCGCGCCTGACGCTGCGGATGGCATCGCGTACGTCGCCGTCGGGGCGCCGGACTCGACGGCGGTCGGTTTCGAAGCGCCGGACGACGGCGTCCACTGCGTCCTCGCGGGGGCATCGGTAGTGGCACTCGCTGCCCACGGAGCTGGTTCTCCGGGGCCGGCGTTGAGCCAGTGCTTGTACGCCGCCGTCACAGCGAACCCGGAAGCTGTTCGATGTCTCGCAGGACGCGGGCGTACTCCTCCTTCCAGGCTTCGACCTGCGCCTTGAAGCTGCGCACGCGCGGATGCGCGATCGGGTAGTAGCCATCGCTCGGCCGCTTGGTGCCGGCCTTCCACACGATCGCGGTCACCGCCGGCAGATCACGTTTGCGGCACGCGTGCGTGACCTCGGTGAGCGCGGCGTGCAACTTCGAGCTGCGCGGATGCGTGGGCGTCTTCTCGCTCAGCGCCGTCGCGAGCTCTCGATACGTGAGGGAGGCGGTGCCGCGGCGGATGGTGCGAACGAGGTGGCGATAGATCTGGCGAGCAAGGGGCGTGATCTCGGTCATGAAATTCTCCTGTGAAGGGGCCATCGCGGATGCGAGGCGGAACGGATGCGCGCGAGTCAGGACATCCCGCGCGAATCGGGGGAGCGATCCGTGCGCTTGCGAATCGACTGGCGGATGTGGTCAGGCGCTGCGTTGCGCCCGGGATTCTGGCGGTTCCTTGCAGGCGGTCGCGATCGCGAGAAGATCGACGCTGCGATCAGCCTGCGGATCGAGATCCCGAAAGCTCGCGGCGCCACGCAGACAGTCCGGATCGATGTGCTCCTTGCCCGCGAGGTCCGCAAGCGTCCTCGCCACCTTGATGAGGCGATCGATACTGCGCGCGGTGAACGAACGACGCTTCTCGACCAGCTCGGCGAGCTTGTTCTCGCACGCATCGTCGAGCCGGCACGTCTCGCGCATGATCGTTGACGACATCTCCGCGTTGCAGTGCAGCCCCCACGGCGCGAGGCGCGCGACCTGCCGTTCGCGTGCGGCCGCGACTCGCTCGCGGATCGCCGCCGAGGATTCGGCGGGCCTCTCGTCTCGCAGATCGGCCAGTGCGACCGGCGCGACGAAGACCTGGATGTCGATTCGATCGAGCAACGGGCCCGACAATCTCTGGCGATATCGATCGAGCAGGCCCTGCGAGCACGTGCATTCACGAACGCCGGAGTCCGCCCATCCGCACGGACACGGATTCGCGGCCGCGACCAGCAGGAACGACGCGGGGATCTTCATCGTGCCGTTGACGCGCGCGATGGTCACGCATCGCTCCTCGAGCGGTTGACGAAGCCCCTCGATCGCACCCCGCGGAAACTCCGGGAGCTCGTCGAGGAACAGCACCCCGTTGTGGGCCATCGAGATCTCTCCGGGACGAGGGATCGTTCCGCCTCCAAGCAATGCCGCCGACGAGATCGTGTGATGTGGTGTGCGAAACGGCCGTTCGTCGATCAGATCGGTCGCGAGTCCGACGGCCGAATAGATCTTGGTGGTCTCGAGCGCCTCGCTGCGCGACATCTCCGGCAGCAACGTCGGAATCCGACGAGCAAGCATGGTCTTACCCGTGCCCGGCGGACCGGCGAGCAACAGATTGTGTCCACCTGCAACCGCGACCTCGATCGCGTAGCGCGCCAGATCCTGCCCGCGTACCTCGGACATGTCGACGGAAAACGTTTCACGAGCACCGCGCATGCTCGGCTCGACCAGCTCGATGCGACCCTTCTCGCCTTGCAGCAGAGACACGATCTCTGACAGATGGTCGACGCCGAAGACCTCGATACCGTCCACGACGGCGGCCTCGCGCGCATTGCCCGACGGCACTACCACGCCGCGCATGCCTCGCTCTCTCGCGAGCATCGCGGCCGCGAGCACACCGTGAACCTTGCGGATCGCGCCATCGAGCCCGAGCTCGCCCATCACGAGCAAGCCATCGAGCGGCGTGGATGGATACCCTCGGTCCGCGCGCATCACTCCGATCGCGATCGGCAGATCGAGTGCGCACCCGGGCTTCCTCAGATCCGCCGGCGCCAGGTTCACCGTCACCCGTTTGTGCGGGATGTCGTGACCGACGCAATTGAGTGCGCTGCGAATACGGACGCCACCTTCGCGCACCGACGTCGCCGGTAACCCGACCACGTGATAGTAGGGCAGGCCCTTCGAGATCTCGGTCTCGACGTCGAGAAGCACGGCATCGATGCCATCGAGGGTGAATGAATTGATATGAGCGACCACGCCGCAAGACACAGCACGGCGCGGGCCAACGATTCGCACGCGTGAATTCGACGGCTTGCGATTCGAATTGTCCGCCGGTCGGACGAGGCGTCCGGATGACCGCCGGACATGGACAAACAATGGCGCTTCGCTTCGAGCACGCAAACATCCTTGAACGGTTCCCGCCGCGGCGCGACGACGACTGCCTGCGCTCGGCGAGACCGACATCGTGGTGGCGAGGGCGTTCCCGCTGACGCCCTGACGATCACGCGTCTCCAGGCGTGCCACACCAAGCTCGTGTATGGGTTGAGCTTGGACACCGCGATCGCGGAGGTAGTGGCCGAGATCCAATGCGCGCCTGGTAACCCGATGCTCACGGCGGCCAGGCCATGACGGATCGGCTCATGGAGACTTCGGCGGCTTCATGCCACCGAGCGGCGTCTTGGTGTCGGGCTTCACGGGGCCACGCGTGCCCGGTTTCGTGGGGACGACGGGCACGCCACCCTCGACGGCGTCGATATCGATCGGCGATTCGGAGTCGGCATCGCCGAGCACGATGACCGGCTGATCCTGGCGCTGCGCGAACGTCAGCGGATAGTTCGCGATCGTTTGATCGTCGGAGTTGATCGAGAAGTCGGGCAGCGGCGGCGTCATCATGTACGCCGCATCGACGAGGCAGGCATCGAAGTCCTTGTCACCCGAGCCCGCTGTCAGCTCGACCTGGCTGACCTCGCCACGCCCCATGCGGAGCTTGTAGCGGACGCTGGCAGCGAGCTTGGTGTTGCGCTGGAGGCCGCGCTGGTAGCAGACGTAGGCCTTCGGCTGGAGCTGATCCCGGAACATGCGCTCGAGAGTGATGCGCGCGATCGCGCTGGCGGCGATCGGCGTCGCTTGGGGTGGTAGCGGCGCGCTGTGCGGCGGATCGACGACGGCGATCGAGCGATCGTAGCGACCACCGCCGGTGATCATGGCCGTGCGGTTCCTGGCGATCCGGCCGGTGGTCGCGAGGACGGCGAGCGCCTTGGCATCGGTGACGAGCGGCTGGGCGAGTGCGGCGATCGGGGCGGTGGGGCCGGGGCGTGCCGGGGAGGTGAAGGTGGTGGTGGTGTGGCCCTTGAGCGTCAGAGCCGGCGTGCCCTTCTTGACGATCAAGGTGGTGAAGCCCGCGCCACTGCGCAGCTCGGTGGGAATCTCGTGATCGCCGAGCGTGAGCTCGAGCCACGAGGGGCGCAGCCAGTCGTCGATCGCGATCAGCGCGTCGTCGAGCTCGTCGGTGTGGACCTCGACGTAGGCACCACCGTACGCGTTGACCGGGGCGCGGAGGGCGGCGGCACCGGGGCTGCGCGTGCGAGCGGGGTCGAGGACGATCGCGTGGACGTCGATCGCGCTCGCGGTGGTGCCGAGTGTTTTGGTGAGTGCGCCGTCGGCGAGGTCGCCGGCGACGCCATCGGTGATCGCGACGATCATGGGTTGGCCGCGCACGTTGGCGACCACCTGCTTGGCCGCGGCGAAGGCGGCGGTGAGGTCGCTGCCGTTGACGGCGCCGCGCCTGGCGAGCGCCTTCTCGATGGCGGCGAGGTTCTCGGCGTTGGCGGGGCGCAGATCGTTGAAGACGCGCGTCGCCGTGCGATCGAAGAGGATGGCCTCGATCTCGGAGCCGGCGGGCAGGGCACTGCCGAGCGCCTTGATCACCTTGACCACGTTGGGACGCCCGACGAGGTCCATGCTGCGCGAGATATCGACGAGCAGCACCACCTTGCGCGCCGCGGCCGCCTTGACCAGCGGGCCCATCACGGTGACGAGCGTGGCGGTGGTGCCGTCGGGAAGCGCCTGCGATTGCTGCCAGACGACCGGCGCGTTGCCGGCGACCGCGAGCTCGACCTCGATCGCGACATCCTTGGTGGTCAGCGTGAAGGGAGCCGCCGCGCGATTGCCCACGGTGGCGTTGTCGATCCGGATCGCGGTGACCGCGGCACCGGGGCCGGGTGTGGCGCGCACGGTGCCCTTGCAGGTGGCGAGCTTGGCGGCCGCGACACGGCCAGGCAGCACGAGGCGGAGCGCGCTCGAGCGCGGGGACGCGAGCGTCGAGTAGCGAGTGACGAGCGTGAGCTCGTTGCCCGGCGCGAACGGCTGCGTCAGGATCTCGTACTCGTCATCGCCGACCTTGCGAAGAAGGGCCGGATCGGCGCCGAGGACGGCCGGCGACTCGACGAGCTCGCTGCGGAACGCGGCCGCGACCGGCACCGCGCTGCCCTGGCCCTTGACGCTGAAGCCGGTGATGGCTGCGCCCCTTGGCAGCGAGAACCGGTGGAGCGATGCGAGCTCCTCGAGCCCGCTGTTCGCGATCCTCTGCGTGACCTCGACATTCGCCACCGCACCGCGCAGATCGACCGCGATCTCGCAGGCCGACTCGGAGAGCTGCTCCGCCGCTCGCACCTGGACCCGGGCGCCGTACTCCTCGAACGAGGTCGCCCCGGCGGTCTGGATCAAAGAAACCAGGAGGGCGGATGTGACGGCCGCACGGTTCATGGTCCGAAAGACAACCACGGCGACGAGGGGTTGCGCCCGGGAACGAACACGAACTGTCAGCGCGCGGTCGACCTTCTGTACAATGAGGACAGTGAAGGCTCCGGGGCAGTCGCGACCGAAGGTCGGCATCGTGTTGTCGGGTGGTGGGTCCCGCGGTGCGTACGAGGCTGGAATCATTCACTACCTGCGCACGGACCTCGCGAAGCGGATGGGCCGGCAGGCGCCGATCGACATCATCACCGGCACCAGCGTCGGGGCGATCAACGCGGCGTTCATGGCGGCCACCCAGGAGGACCCGCGCGGCCAGGCCGAGCAGATGGTGACCGCCTGGCGAAAGCTCCAGATCGAGGAGCTGATCAGCCTGAAGGCGATGGATCTGTGGCGCGCCATGCGGATGGTGATGGGCGGCGATCCGCCTCCGCCATCCCCGAGCAGCTTCCGCTACGGCGGCATGCTCGACACCAGCGGGCTCGAGAAGTTCGTGGTTCGCCACATCCCGTGGCGCGGCATCGATCGCAACCTGCGCGATCGCAAGCTCAACGCGATCTCGGTGTCGGCGACGCACGTCGGTACCGGCCACACGGTGGTGTTCCTGTCGTGCTCGGAGCCGGTGCCCCGCGAGTGGAGCCGCGATCCGTTCGTGCGCCACCGCGCCGCGAAGATCGGACCGCGCCACGTGCTGGCATCGGCGGCGATCCCGATGCTGTTCCCGTCGGTGAAGATCGGCGACGAGTTCTTCACCGATGGCGGGCTGCGCCAGAACACGCCGATGTCACCCGCGATCCGCCTCGGCGCCGATCGCCTGCTGCTGATCTCGCTGCGCCACGTCACCACCGCGCCCGAGAGCGTCGAGAAGGCGCGCGTCGAGGCCTACCCGAAGCCACTGTTCCTCGCCGGCAAGGCGCTCAACGCGCTGATGCTCGATCACACCGAGTACGACCTCCAGCGCATGCAGCGGATCAACATGATCCTCGACGCCGGCCACTCGTCGTTCGGCGACAAGTTCGAGACGATGATGAACCAGGCGCTCATCAAGCTGCGCGGCGCACCGCTGCGGCGGATCCAGGCGGTCCACATTCGCCCGTCGGAGGACATCGGCGCGATGGCGTCCGACTTCGTCAGCGGCGGCCGGCTGCGGCTGCGCGGGATCGTCGCGCAGCAGCTGATCTCGCGGCTCGCCGGCGGGGAAGCGCGCCGCGAAAACGATCTGCTGTCGTATCTGCTGTTCGACGGTGACTTCGCGGCCGAGCTGATCGAGCTCGGGCGCCGCGATGCCGCTGCCAAGGAAGACGAGCTGGCGAAGCTGTTCGACGTCAACGAGCTCGTCGCCGCGGCGCCTCAGACCGCCTAGCGCCCTGTCTCGGTGACGTCGGGCCACTAGCGTTTGGCGCGCAGGATCCGCAGCACGCGCGATACGAACTGCTCGCGACCGAGCGCCTTCGCGAGATAGCCGTCGGCGTGCGAGGTCTCGGCGATCCGCGCCAGCTCGATCGGCGTGCGATCGGAGTGCAGGTGGACCTGACAGTCGGGAAGCGCCGCCTTGATGCGAGCGATCAGCGCGCCGACATCGACACCCTTGAACGACAGATCGAGCAGCACCAGATCGACCGGCTGCACCGCGAGCGTCCCGACGAGCGGCGCGGGATCGTCGAACGGGAACACCTGGATGCCCTGTGGCTCGAGACTGAACCGCACGAGCTCGCGGATGATCTCGCTGTCGTCGACGATCGCCACGCGTCCCGTGGTGGTGAGCAGGACCTCGGGCTTGAGCACCAGGCACTCGGTGCCATCGATCGAGACCACGCCGGCGAGCGATTCTGCCGAGGTCGAGACCAGCCAGCGCGCTTCGCCGTCGACGGGCTCGCTCGCCGCGGAGATCCGCACGACATCGTCCCCGCGCGTCAGCTCGAGCGTGAGCGGGTTGGTGGTCGGCGTTCCGAGATCGAGCTCCTCGACCACGTCGGTGGCGCCGGTACCGGAGGGCACGACCTCGACCGCCCAGTCGGCGGGGACCGCGAGCGGGACCGCGGTGCCGCGCGCGGTGAAGCGATGCACGCGGAAGCGGCGCAGTGGCGATGGCACGACGATCGTCCACGCCGTTCCCTGACCCGGCTGCGAGGTGACGTGAACCTCGCCGCCGACGGCGCTGATCTGGCCGTGCACGGCGTCGAGACCGATGCCGCGTCCGGACACCGCGGTGGCCTCGGTGCGCGTGGTCAGGCCCGGGTGGAACAGCAACTTCGACAGCTCGGCGTCGCTCGGCTCGGCGGTGTCGGCGAGCAAGCCGAGCGCGATGCCACTCGCGCGGACCTGCGGGAAGTCGATGCCGTGGCCGTCGTCGGCGATCTCGAGCATCACGCGGCCTTCCTCGACGACGCAGCGCACGCTGATCGTCCCGACCGGTGACTTGTCGGCGCCGATGCGAGCGACCGGCTTCTCGATGCCGTGATCGACGGCGTTGCGAACGAGATGGAGCGTGGCGATGTCGAGCGCCTTGACGATCGACGACGGCGCGCGGGCGTCTGGCGCCAGCGAGAACTCGATGGTGACGTGCTTGCCGAGCTCGCGCGCCAGCTCGTGCGCGTTGCTCTCGTGCTTCGCGAGCACCGGCGCGATCAGCTCTGGATCGGCGGGCGCGAGCGAATCGCGCAGCGACGTCCACGCCCGGCGCACACGCTTGGAGTCGCGGCCGCTCGACAGCTCGAGAAACAGATCGAGCGCGACGGCGGCGAGGCGTTCGCGCACCTTCGCCGGGAACAGCTCGCGCTCGTGCTTGACGCCGGAGGTGGCGATCCGGCCGCGCAGCGGATGGGAGCGCCGGGTATCGCGCACCACCGAATCGATCTGGCGCACGAAGCCGGGCAGGTCGATGCCGCCGAGGGTCTGACCGGCCTTCTTGCGGATCAGCATGGTCAGGAAGCGGAGCGCCATGGTGACGACCAGATCGATGTCGTCGCTGATCTGGAACGCGCGCTCGCGACAGACCTCGAGGACGTCCTCGAGCTTGTGCGCCACCATGTCGACATCGGTGAAGCCGACCATCCGCGACTCGCCCTTGAGCGTGTGGACCTCGCGCTCGATCAGCGCGCTGGTCGCCGCATCGTTGGGGTCGGCGGTGAGCTTCTCCCAGGCGGCCTCGATCCGCTCGATACGGTCGAGCGCTGCGACGCGAAAGCGCGCGATCACCTCGTCCGGCAACGTGTTGTGTTTGCCGGTCCACTCCGTCATGTCGCCCTCCCTCAATACCACCGGCGTCGACGGTCGCCGGGGCCAGGGACGGGATGCACCGGGGTAAGCATCGTGGCAATGTCCCTGCCCATGAAGCGCCTGACGCTGATCCTCGCCGCGGCGGTCGCTGCAGCGGCATGTGGCGGCCCCAAGCAGCCGGCTCCGAAACCGCCCGATCCGGGCATCGAGCCTGCGAAACCCGACGAGGTCAAACCTCTCGAGCCCGCCGATCCGCCGCTGGCGATGTGGCCCGAGGTCAAGAAGGGCAGGCTGCCGAACGGCCTCACCTATTACATCCACAAGAACAAGAAGCCCGAGAAGCGCGCGCTGCTGTGGCTGGCGGTGAACTCGGGCTCGGTGCAGGAAGACGACGATCAGCGCGGCCTCGCGCACTTCGTCGAGCACATGGCGTTCAACGGGACCAAGCGGTTCCCGAAGGACGACATCATCAAGTACATCGAGGGCATCGGCATGCGCTTCGGTGCCGACCTCAACGCGTACACGAGCTGGGACGAGACCGTGTACCAGCTCGAGGTGCCGACCGACGACGCGAAGATCGTGGCGAAGGGATTCGACGTGCTGCGCGACTGGAGCAGCCAGGTGTTGTTCGAGCCCGCGGAGGTCGAGAAGGAGCGCGGCGTCGTCCTCGAGGAGTGGCGGCTCGGACTCGGTGCATCGCGCCGGTTGTTCGACAAGCACGTCAAGGTGCTGTTCAAGGGCTCGCGCTATGCCGATCGCATCACCATCGGGCTCGCCGACACGCTCAAGAATGCGCCGCGCGACACGCTGGTTCGCTACTACAAGGACTTCTATCGGCCGGATCTGATGGCGGTGGTGGTCGTCGGTGACTTCGACGACGCCGCGGCGATCGAGAAGGAGATCGTCGCGAAGTTCGGTGATCTCGCGGCGCCGGCGAAGCCGCGGCCCCGCCCGCGTGGCGAGGTGCCGAAAGCAGCCGGCACCCGGATCTCGATCGAGACCGATCACGAGCAGACCAGCCAGTCGATCTCGGTGCTGAACCTGTTCGCGAGCCGCAAGCAGGTCACGCGCGGAGACTTCCGCCGCCAGCTCGCCGAACAGCTGTACGGCCGGATCATCAACGAGCGCATGCGGACGCTGGCTCGGAAGAAGGACGCCGCGTTCATGGGCGCGGGCGCTGGCTTCGGCGGCCAGACCCGCGAGATCGACAGCTTCAGCCTCAACGCGACCGTCAAGAACAACCAGGTCGAGGAGGCGCTGCGCGCCGTGTTCACCGAGGTGCTGCGTGTCGAGCAGCACGGCTTCACGCAGGGCGAGCTCGATCGCGCGCGGGTCGCGATCGCGCGCAACCTCGAGCAGGGCGTCGCCGACGCGCCGACCGCACGATCACGCCCGAAGGCGGCGGAGCTGGTGCGCAACTTCTTCGAGGACGAGTTCGTGATCGGTCCGGTCGCCGAGCGCGACGTCGGACTCGCACTGCTGCCTGGCATCACGCTCGCGGAGCTCAACATGCTCGGCAAGGCGAGCGGCAGCGCGGAGAACCGCGTCGTTCTCTACTCCGGCCCCGACGACAAGCCGGCGCCGACGCAGGACAAGCTGCGCGCGGTGATCGATGCCGTCGCGAAGCAGAAGCTCGAGCCGTGGGTCGACAAGGCACCGGCCACCGCGCTGATGGCGACGCTGCCCAAGCCGGGCAAGATCACCAAGGAGACCAAGAACGAGAAGCTCGGCACCGTCGAGTGGACGCTCTCCAACGGCGCCCGCGTGATCGTCAAGCCCACCGACTTCGACGCCGACGCCGTGCTGCTCTCCGGCATCTCGCCGGGTGGTCTCGCGACCGCGAGCGATGCCCTGTATCCGCACGCGCGCTGGGCCGACACGATCGCCGGGCTCGGCGGTGTCGCCGACTTCGACTCCGAGGACCTGGGCAAGATCCTCGTCGGTAAACAGGCGAGCGCGTTCACCTCGATCAACGAGGCCACGGAATCGGTCAGCGGCCGCGCGTCGGTTCGCGATCTCGAGACCATGTTCCAGCTCCTCCATCTGCGCATCACCGCGCCGCGCAAGGACGACGACATGATCGCGACCTGGCGCGCGAACACGACCGAGAATCTGGTCAACCGCGAGAAGAGCCCCGACTACCAGTTCGGCACCCAGTCGTCCGAGGTGCTGTGGAAGAACCACCTGCGCCGCCGGTCGCCGAAGCCGGCCGACATCGCGAAGATCGATCCCGACAAGGCGCTCGCGTTCTTCAAGGATCGGTTCGGTGACGTCACCGACTTCACGTTCACGATCGTCGGCACCGTCGAGCTCGAGAAGCTGAAGCCCCTCGTCGAGACCTACCTCGCGAGCCTGCCGGGGAAGGGCCGCAAGGAGAAGGAGAAGGACGTCGGCATCCGCCGGATCGGTGGCGTGGTCAAGAAGAGCTGGTCGCTCGGCCAGGAGCCGAAGGCCCGCGTCTCGATCATGTTCCACGGCGCCGAACCGTGGACGCGCGACAAGGATCGCGACATGTACGTGCTGTCGCGCGTGCTCTCGGTTCGCCTCCGCGAGGTGATGCGCGAGGACATGGGCGGCGTCTACGGCGTCGGCGCCGGCGGTGGCATCTCGCGATCGCCGCGGCAGGAGCGCACGTTCACGATCAGCTTCGGCGCCGATCCGAATCGCGTCGACGAGCTGATCAAGGCTGCCAACGCCGAGGTGGCGAAGATCCTCAAGGACGGCGTACCGGAGGACTACCTCGACAAGGTCCGCAAGGGCTACGAGCGCGAGCGCGAGATCCAGCTCAAGAGCAACGGCTTCTGGCTCGGCTGGCTCGAATCAACGGCGCGCTACAAGGAGGATCCGAACATCATCCTCGACGCGCAGCCGATGCTGAAGCGGATGACCGCCGCCAACGTCAAGGCGTCGATCAAGAAGTACCTCGACGGCAAGACGCTGTATCAGGCGATCATGTTGCCGGCGACGAAGGCGAACTGATGGCCTACCGCGACGAGATGGAGCGCTGTCCGCGCTGCGGCGTCGATCTGATCGATGCGGTCGTCGGCGCAGCCTGCAACACCTGCCGCGGTCTATGGATCGCGCCGGGCAGCGTGCAGGAGATGGCGATGAACATGCAGACACCGCCCGATCTGCTGCAGCTGCCATTCGCAGAGGACTTCAATCGCGAACAGCTCTCGTGTCCGACCTGCCGCGAAGGCATGTTGCTGCGCTCGCTGTATCAGGTGCCGATCGACGTCTGCGAGAAGCACGGCATCTGGTTCGATGCGAACGAGCTCGCAGCGGTGTTGATGCGAGCCGTTCGCAAGCCGTAGGTCGTCACCTCGACCTCACTTGTGGTCGGTCGACTCTTCTTCGTCGTCGTCGGTGCCTTCACTCGCCTCGGTCTTGTCGAGACCGAGCCGGCGGATCATCTTGTAGATCGACATCCGCTCGATGCCCGCGGCGCGCGCGGCGGCCGAGATGTTGTTGTCGTGCGCCTCGAGGAGCTGCTCGAGGTACTTGCGGTCGAACTCGTCGACCAGGCGCTGCTTCGCCACCTTGAAGGGCACGTCGATGTCGACCTCGCCGAACGAACCTTCCTTCTTCGGCGGAGCCTCGAAGCCCAGCGTGGGGTGGTTCGGGAGCAGGCAGGCGCGCTCGACCGCGTTGCGGAGCTCGCGCACGTTGCCCGGCCAGGCGTGGCGCTGCGCGCGGGCGGCGAAGTCGTCCGGCAGGCGCGGATCCTTCGAGCCGATCGTCGCCGTCAGCTGGCGGAGGAAGTGCTCGACGAGGAGCGGGATGTCGTCGCGGCGCTCGCGCAGCGCGGGCACCGACAGCTTGGCCACCGACAGGCGGTAGAACAGGTCGGAGCGGAACGTGCCGCGGTTGACCTCGGTGGCGAGGTCGCGGTTGGTCGCCGCGACGATGCGAACGTCGGAGGCGATCACCTTGGTCGAGCCGATGCGGCGGACCTTCCTGGTCTCGACCGCGCGGAGCAGCTTGGCCTGGACGTCGAGCGGCAGCTCGCCGATCTCGTCGAGGAACAGCGTGCCGCCGTTGGCGGCCTCGAACACGCCGACCGTGGCCTTGCCGGCACCGGTGAACGCGCCCTGCTCGTGACCGAAGATCTGATCTTCGAACAGCTGCTCCGGGATCGCCGAGCAGTCGAGGACGATGAACGGGCCGTCCTTGCGCGGCGAGCACAGGTGGATCGCTTCCGCGACGCCTTCCTTGCCGGCGCCGGTCTCGCCCTGGATGAGGACGGTCGCGTCGGACTGCGCGAACCGGTTGATCATGTCGAACAGCTGCCGCATCGGAGCCGAGGCGCCGATCAGGCCGTGCAGCTTGTTCTCGTGCCACAGGGGCACCGACACCGACTCGTCGAGCGGGTCGAACACGATCGCGCTCTTGCCGACCTGGATGGTCGCGCCCGGCGCGATGAAGCCGTCGACGATGCGGACGCCGCGAACGTGCGTGCCGTTGGTCGAGCCGAGGTCACGGATCCGATAGCCATCCGCTTGCAGGCGGAGCTCGGCGTGGAGGCCGGAGACCTTGGGGTCCGAGAGGTTGAGGTCGGCGCCGGTGCGGCCGATCATGATCGTCGGCTGCGCGAGCTCGATGATCTTGCCGGCGTCGGGGCCGGCGACCACTTCGAGACGGCACCGACGCACGTTGACCGTGCGGGGCAGACCCTGGAAGGAGGTGACCCAGGTGGGGGTCTCGAGATGATTTCCGTCGACCACTTCGTGAAGACTAGACTTTACCACGCTCATCGGACGGCCTTTCGTGCACGGGGCTTGTTGTCGGCTAGGGTGACCCGACCCGCCGAGGTGATGGTGAGCTCACCCGGGGCCAGCTTCGAATCGTCAATATCTGCGTCGACCACGGCGAAGTTGATCGGCGCTTCCTGCTCGGCGATGCGTTCGATCGTCGCCCACAGCGGGCGCTCGACGCCTTCGACCTTCAACTCGACGCGCATGCCTTCGGAGATCGTCTTGCGCCACTCCTTCGGCACTTCGAACCGGAACAGCAGGTCGCTGGGATCGAACAGGCGGGTCAGCGCGTCGCCCTTGCCGGCGACCTGGCCTTCCTTCGCCTTGACGCTCATCACGATGCCATCGAACGGCGCGGTGACCGACGACTGCGCGAGCTGACGCTCGAGCGTCTCGCGGCGCGCGCGGGCCGACTTGGCCTGCTGGCCGCCCACGCCGGAGCGGCTGCCGCTGATCGTCACTTCGCCGAGCTTGGCCTCGTACGCGGCCTTCGACACCGCGCCTGCCTTGTACGCGCGATACAGGCGAGTTGCTTCCTGGCGCGCGACCGAAGCAGCGGCGCCATCGGCACCCGCCGACGCGAGGCCCTGCTTCTCGTCGGCGATCGCGCCCGCGATCTGATCGCGGAGCTCCGACTCGTCGAGCTTGGCGATGCGATCGCCCTTGCGGATCTTCTGACCCGGCTTGACGTCGACGCTGAGGACCTTGGCTTGGAAGGGCATGGGAACGAGCTCGGACTTGCGGGTGGTGACGACGCCGATGAATTCGGGTTGCTCGACGGGCTCGGGCGGAGGTGCCTCGAACTTCGCCTCGGTGAGATCAGGCTCGACCGGCCGCGGATCGTGTGTTCCGCACGCTGCCGCGAGCACTACGGTCATGAGCGAGAGGCGCGTCATATCCAATCTCCAGTGGGTTGTTTTGCGAGGCCTGGACGAGCTTGGTGTAGAGCCCGCCGCGGGCGAGGAGGTCTTCGTGGCGTCCCTGTTCGACGATCCGGCCCTTGTCCATCACGACGATCAGGTCGGAGTTGCGAACGGTCGACAGGCGGTGAGCGACGGTGATGCGCGTGCAGCGCTGGCGCTCGAGGTTCTCGATCACGCGCTTCTCGGT
This sequence comes from Pseudomonadota bacterium, assembly GCA_023430775.1. Taxonomy (GTDB): domain Bacteria; phylum Myxococcota_A; class Polyangia; order Haliangiales; family Haliangiaceae; genus JABFXX01. The sequence continues at coordinate 10,913 of JAEYYY010000503.1, read as the reverse complement.
CGCGTTGTCGAGCGCGCTGGTCGCTTCGTCGAGCAGCATGATGCCGGGGTTGCGGATGACGGCGCGAGCGATCGCGACGCGCTGGCGTTGACCACCCGAGAGCGAGCCACCACCGTCCGAGACGACCGTGTCGTAGCCCATCGGCATCTCGGTGACGTCGTCGTGCAGGCAGCTGACCTTGCACGCGTTCGAGATCCGGTCGAGCGTGGCGCCCGGCGCGGTCAGCGACACGTTCTCGCGCAGGGTGCCGCCGAAGATGAACGGGTGCTGCGGGACGATGCCGATCTGCTGGCGGATCGAGCGGAGGTCCATCTCGTGGAGGCCGCGGCCGTCGTACTGGACGTCGCCCTTGACCGGCTTGTAGAGACCGGCCAGCAGGTTGAGGAGCGTCGACTTGCCCGAGCCCGACGGGCCGACGAGCGCGACGCTCATGCCGGGGTGGATGTCGAGCGAGACATCCTGGACGACCAGCGGAGCCTGCTCGCCGTACTTGAACGACACGTTCTTGACCGACACGCCGCCGCGGAGGCGGTGCGGCTGCTGGACCTCGTCGCGATCCTGCTCGAGCTTGGTCTGCAGCACGTCGTCGATGCGGTCCATGTGACCCTTGACGAGCTGGAGCTCGAGCGCCGAGTGGACGAGCTGCGAGAGCGGGCCGAACAGCGACGTCGCGAGCGAGTTCATCGCCATCATCGTGCCGGGCGTCATCGAGCCGCTCATCACCGAGGTCGCGCCGATCGTCATGATCAGCATGGGTCCGGCTGCAGTCACGGCGCCGCGGATCGCGTCGACCCAGGCACCGGCGCGCGCCCGCCGCATCTTGATGTTGAGCTCGTCGGTGTAGAGGTTGCTCCACTTCTCGACGCCGAGGCGCTCGGCGCCGGCGCACTTCAGCGTCTCGATGCCACCGAGCATCTGCACCATGTACGAGTGCGCCTTCGCCTGCTTGTCGAGGTCGGCGGCGAGCAGGCGGTGGAACGTGGGGCGAGCGCACAAGAAGACGAGCGCCTCGAGCGCCACCATCACCAGCGTGATGAAGCCGAGCATCGGCGACACCCAGAAGATGACGACCGCGTAGATCAGGACGAACATGCCGTCGATCACCGCGCTCATCGACTTGCTCGTCACGGTCTCGCGCACCGTGCCGTTGGACTCGACGCGCATCATCAGGTCACCGGTCGAGCGCCGCTGAAAGAACTGGAACGGCAGCGAGACCATGTGGTCGAGGAAGCCGAGCGTCATCTTCGTATCGAGCGCGATGCGAAGGTGGAGCAGGAGGTGCGCGCGAACGACCTCGGAGATCAGGTTGAACACCGTCATGCCGCCGATCGCGATCAGGACGACGTACAGCAGGTCGTAGTCCTGCCGCGGCATCACCTTGTCGATGATCATGCCGGTGATGAGCGGCATCACCAGGCCGACGAGGCGCATGAACAGCGACACCATGATGATGCGCGAGAACAGGCCCTTCTCCGAGAGCAGCTCGCGGACGTAGCGCTTGAGGCGACCCTTCTCCGGCTTGGTCTTGGTGAACCGATCCGTCGGCGTCAGCTCGATCGCGACGCCGGTGAAGCACTTGGAGAACTCGGCGTACGGGATGTCGCGCGGGCCGGTCGCGGGATCGACGATGCGAACGCCGCCCTTGACGAGCTTGTCGAAGACGACGAAGTGGTTGAACTCCCAGTGGAGGATGGTCGCGGTGCGCAGCAGCTTGACCTGCTCGACGGCGACCTTGATGCCGCGGCCCTGCATGCCGTAGCGCTCGGCGGTGTCGAGGATCGACTTCGCCGACACGCCGTCGCGGCCGATGCCCATCGCCTCGCGCACTTCGGCGAGCTTGGGATCGCGGCCGTGATAGGCCATCACCATGCAGAGCGACGCGGCACCGCAGTCGGTCCACTCGAGCTGCTGCACGAAGGGCACGTTGCGCTTGCCAGCGAAGCCGAGCTTGCGCAGGGCCGGGAAGCTGGCGCGAACGTCTTTCTTGTCGTTCTGGGAGTGGGCGGTTGCCATGGTGTGGTGGACCTTTGGCTAGAACTTCAGTTGTTTGATCCGTGCTCGTGGGCGCGAGCTCGGACCGGGCAGGCTATTCAGCGTCGGGCAGGTACTTCTCGAGCACGGGCAGGAGCGTCACCAGGAACGGCTTCTTCTGAATCTTCACTTCGGTCTGAGCCAGCATTCCGTGGTGGTAGAGGAACGTCTTGCGGTCCGTCTTGAACTCGCTGGGCAGGCGAGCCTTGACGAGCACGAACGATCCTCCCTGGAGGTTCTTGAGGGTGTCGGCGAGCTCGACGCCGACGTACTTGGCAGCCTCGTTGCCGCCGATCACTTCCGTACCGACGTACGTGATCTCGACGGTCTCCGGCATCTTGGTGTAGCCGGCGAGCTGAACCTGGAGCTGCATGCCGACCTTGAGACGCGGGCGGTCCTTGCTCGGCAGGAAGCAGACGATCTCCGGCTTGGTGCCCGGAGCGACGATGGTCAGAATACGGTCGCCGGGCTGCAGCAGCTTCCCGGTCGCGACGCGAGTGTCGCTGACGGTGCCGCTCTTCTCGGCGCGGATGATGCGCGTCGCGAGCTGAGCCTTCGCACGCTCGACGCGGGCCGACGCGCTCGCGAGCGTCTTCTTGATCTGCTCGTCGTTGGTGTCGAGCAGGTACTGGGTGGTCGCGATCTTCCACTCTTCCTTCGCGAGGGCGAGCTCGGCTTCTTCCTGCGCCGAGTTGAGGCGCACGAGGGGCTGGCCCTTCTCGACGCGCTGACCGGGCCGGACGTGGATCTTGTCGACCAGTCCGGCGCTCGGCGCCGACACCGTCGTGCCGTCGAACATCACGACGCCGCTGCCGGTCGAGTAGGTCGGCACGGTGATGAACACCGACGCGAAGATCGCGATCAGGATGGCGATGCCGAGGATGGGATAGGTGCGGCGCACCCAGCCCGGCGTCAGATGCACCGGGACGCCCTCGTTGCCGCGAGAGCGGTGCGCCTCGAGAGCTTCACCGCGATACAGCCCGCCCTTGTCGGCGTTGATCTCCGCCTGCTTGGTGAGGTGAGCGATCGCGAGGTGATGAAGGATCGCGGCGGCCTCGCGAGCGAGCGCGATCATCGCGATCTGCTCGACGGGGTGATACGCCGGGTTGCGCGGGTTGCGCGTCATCGTGATGACGGCGACCGTCTCGCTGGTGGTGAGCACCGGGATGATCGCCGAGTGCGACGAGATCACGGCGCGGCGCGCGGTGGCGACCGCGATCAGCGGCTGGGCGTCGCGCGGGATCTCGTCGTCGGAGCCGAGCGACCACAGGCCGTCGGCGCCGGGATAGACGATCGAGCAGGACAACGAGGAAGAGATGTCGAGCAGCGCGTCGCGCAGCACGCGATCGGCGCCGGCGAGGTCGGCCTGGAGAGCGAGGCGGCGGACCCAGCTATAGATCGTCTGACCGAGCTCGGGCGGCACCGGCACCGCGAGCGGGTCGATCGCGTTGATGCCGGGCGGCATCGCCACCTCCGGCTGCGAGGCCCGCTGCGACGGACGCGATGGCGGCTCGACCGCAGCAGGCGCCGGCGCCGCAACACTGTTCTCGCGCGAGATGCTCTTCTCGAGCTTCGCGACGCTCTTCTCGGCGCGGCGCGCTTCCTTGCGAGCCTTGCGCTCGGCGCGGCGCGCGGCGCGGGCGGCGTCGGACGCAGCTTCCTGCGAGTCGGACCGCGAGGCGCTGCGCGACTTGCGCTCGTCGGCGCCTTCGTCCGCGCGTCCCGGCAGCGCATCGCTGCTCGACTCGGTGCGGACACGGGTGGCCGGCTTGCCGGCATCGGCGATCACGCGCGGCGGCGGATAGGCGGACAGCGGCTGCTTGGAGAACGAGTGGTGCGAATACGACGTCGGCGCCGCCGCCTGGACGGCGCGGCCGCCCCGAACGGCGGAGGTGACGATCTCATTCCCGCTCAGCTCTTCATCGGCGAGCCACTCGGGCGGGAGGTCCTTCGATCGCCCCGTGAGGTGAGTCGGAGCTTCGAGGTGGGATCCGGGCCGCATCGAAGTGGCTATTCAGCAAGCCGCGGACCACGGTCGACAAACTGCCAACTCGTGAGATCAGGTCAGGTGGCTGAAATCGATCGTGGGGGGTGGGGCTGCGATCCGTAACCCGAGGTAGTCGAGTACCAGCGGATCCAATGTCTGGATCCCCCGGTAGGCAGCGGACTTAGCCGTGGCATGGCGACTGCTCTAGCCACGGTACAAATGACGACCCGCCCGATCGCCATGATACTCCTTGGCTCCCTTTTCTGGAGCCTGCCGGCTGCCGCCGATCGCCGCTCCAAGCGCCGCGTGGCCCAGGAAGCCGAGGTCGAAGAGAAGGAAGATTCCGATGGTCCGGAGGCGAACGCGGTCCTTCCGATCAAGCTCGATGATCTGATCGAAGTTGCGGTCCGGCTCGCGCCCGAGCTCGCTCGATCGAAGAACGATCGCTTCGCAGCAAAAGGTGAAGCGAAGGCCGCGCGCCGCGATCAGCAGTGGGTCGTCACCACCGAGGGCAAGTACAGCCGGTTCGCGTTCTCTCCCGATGTCGAGGTCGGCGCGTTCGGCACCGTCGCCGAGGACACGCTGTCGGCATCGCTCGGCATCGGTCGCAACATCCCGACGGGCGGCAACATCGGGTTCCAGATCGGCATCCAGCGCACGATCAAGGAGCTCGAGATCCCCGCGGTGTTCAACGATCAGATCGCGTCGATGGCTCCCGCCGGCGCCGATCAAGGTGACTTCATCAGCGACACCATTCCGCTCGTCCAGTCATCGGCGAAGCTGATCTTCAAGCAGCCGCTGGTGCGCGGCTTCGGCAAGGATGTCGCGCTCGCGCAGCAGACCAAGGCCGACTTCGCCGCGACCGAAGCGACGGTCAAGACGCAGCTCGCCGCCGAAGAGATGCTGCGCGATGTCGTCAGCGCGTACTGGGAGCTCGCGTACGCGGCCGAGGAGGTCGACACCCGCGCCGAGGCCCTGAAGATTGCCAAGGATCAGGAGCAGAAGACGCGGATCGAGATCCGCGCGAAGACCGCGCCGGACTCCGCGCTCACCGCGGTGCTCTACGAGGTGCAGATCCGCGAGGAGGCGCTGCTCACCGCTCAGAACGAGTGGGAGAAGAAGTCGCTCGAGCTGCGCAAGCGTGCCGGCCTCGAGCTCGAGCGCCGCGACCTCGTGATGCGCCCGGTCGACGCGTTCGAGGCCGCCGACGACGAGTGGGACGCCGAGGACGTGCTCGCACGCGCCCGCAAGTCGAATCGCCGGATGGCGGCGTTGATCCTCGCGAAGCGCGGCGCCGACATCGACGTCAAGGTGGCGAAGAACGCGATGCTTCCCAAGGTCGACCTCGAGCTGTCGGGCGCGCTGATCGGCTCGGGCAACAACACCGACGCCGCGCTGTCGGCCGCGACCAACTCGAATGGTTACGAGGTCACCGCCGGGATCACGGTCCAGTTCGACATCGGCGGCGCGGCGAAGGGCTCGCTCGACGCGGCGCGCGCCCGCAAGCAGCGTCTCGAGGTCGATCTCGCGGACACCGCTCGCACGCTCGACACCGACGTCATCCACGCGGTGCACCAGGTCAAGTCGGCCCGCGCGCGCGTCGCGTTCGCAGATCGCGCCATCCAGTACGCCGTGCAGAACCTCAATGCCGAGGTCTCGGCGTACCAGAGCAAGCTGCGCACGAACTTCGACGTCATGCAGCGTCAGACCGAGCTCGTCAACGCGCGGCTACGCCGTGGCCGCGCGATCGCCGACTACCACCTCGCCGTCGCCAACGTGCAGTTCCTCGGCGGGTTTCTCCTCGAGCAGTACCGCGTCAACGTCCGCCCCGTCGCGAAGCGCTAGCGGATCGCATCCACCGGTTTACAGAGATCAGCCCCCACCCCCGAGCCGACAGTGTCAACCCGCGAAAACAACAGTGAGCCCTCGAAGGCACACCTCTTGATCAGGAATCACAGCATGCGTCTCACCACGCTCCCCGCCCTGACCCTCGGTCTTGCCAGCCTCACCGCCTGCGTTGCCCCCGTCGGCGGTGATCAATCCGGCCGCGGCCGCAACCCGACCGGCGAGTGCGACCTCGACAGTGCGAAGGTCGTCACCAAGGATCTCACCCTGCGCAGCGCCGAAGATATCGACGAGGCGAACCTCCCCGGCGGCTGCTGGGACCTCGACGGTACGCTCCGCATCGAGAGCCCGAACATCACCAGCCTCGCCGGCCTCGGCAAGCTCGCCGCGGTGACGAACCTCGAGCTCGTCAACACCAAGCTGACCAAGCTCGACTTCGCGGAGCCGGTCACGGTCTACGAGAAGCTCGACGTCCGCAACAACCAGACGCTCGGCACCCTCGACAAGCTCCTGATCGAGCAGGACCGCGCGGTCGGCATCACGATCCAGGACAACCCGATGCTGACCTCGCTCGAGGGCCTGGTCGACCTGACCAAGGTCGAGGGCGGCGACTTCGTGATCCGCGGCAACGCGAAGCTCGCGACGCTGTCGCTGCCCGCGCTGAACGAGGTCACCGGCCGCTTCGAGATCTCGGATAACGGCGCGCTCGTCAACGTCGACGGGCTGTCGGAGCTGGCCACCATCGGTGGCGAGCTCACGATCTACGGCAACGCCAAGCTCGAGACGATCAAGCTGCCGCGGTTCACCGCCGCCAACGGCCCGACGCGGATCTCGAACAACGCCGCGCTGACCTCGATCGACGTCGCCAACCTCGAGACCGTGAAGCGGTTCGAGATCTCGGACAACCAGGGGCTGAAGCAGTTCAGCGGCTTCCGCGCGCAGCAGATCGGCGGCGACCTGATGGTGCGCAACAACAAGTCGCTCGGCTCGCTCGGCTCGATGTTCTCGCTCGACTCGATCCTCGGCCAGGTGACGATCGACAACAACGCCGCGCTGACCACGCTCGGCACCTTCACGCTGACGCTGCGCAACGTGACCAGCACGCTGACGGTGTCGAACAACCCGCAGCTCGGCGATCTCGGTCAGATCAGCCACATGAACGGGATCGCCGGTTCGGTCTCGATCGCGAACAACACGAAGCTGCCGTACTGCAAGGCGCTCGAGATCGACCACTGCGTGGCGACCGGCGCCGTGTCGATCGTCGGCAACCTGAACACCCAGACGACCAACTGCGATTGCTGGTGCGACTAGCCCTCGGCACCTGACTCGCTCGTTTCGCTTTTCTCGCCCGCTCGCCCACAGCCCCAAAGGACCTCTGCCATGCCCACCACCACGGCACTCCGCTACAGCCTTGTCTGCACGCTGCTCGCCGCTGCCTTCGGGACCGCCGACGCCAAGCCCAAGCGCGTCGTCGTCCTCGACTTCGAGGGCAAGCGTGGCCTCGCCGACCAGGGCAAGGCGACCGTCGTCAGCGTGCTGTCGGACGAGTACAACCTGGTGTCGAGCAAGAACTGGATCGACGCGAAGGCGGCGGTCGCGAGGAAGGTGCACGGTCCCGCGGCGTGGGCGAAGGCGGCGCGGGCCGCCGGCGTCGACGCCGTGATCGAGGGCTGGGTGCAGGAAGAAGGGCGCAGCAAGGTGATGACGCTGGTGATCACCGACGCGAGCAACGGCGAGGAGTCGGATCAGCTGTCGGTCAAGCTCGGTAGCAAGGGCTTCGACATCGATGTCGCGGAGAAGGTCCGCAAGGGCATCGAGGAGCGCTTCGAGTGGATCGATGGTGTCAGCGGCGGCAACCCCACGCCGCTGCCGACCTACAAGCCGACCAGGCCCAAGGCCGGCTCGCGCGTCAAGCGCGAAGACCTCGAGGACACCGATCGCGATGACCGCGACGACCGCGATCCGCCGCGCCGCCGCCGCCGCGACGACGACCGCGCCGACCGCTCCAGCTTCGGCGATCGCGGTGATCGCGATCGCCGCGACCGCGACCGCGATCGTGATCGTGACCGCGACGATGACCGCCGCCGCGATGACGAGGAAGTCACCGAGAAGGAACCGACCCGCGTCGCGAAGCTCGAGGTCAAGGAGACCAAGGCCGATCGCGAGCAGAACATCCTCGCCAACGTCTTCAAGCCGGTGACCGAGGAAGAGGACATCGTGACGGGCGGCAAGGCCTCGCACGTGCCGCGGCCGACCCCGAAGGTCGCGGTGGCGGGTGGCTTCTTCTACGGCTCGCGCACGCTGTACATCGCGGCCGAGAACCCGGAGGGCGTCACGCAGTACGCCGGCATCCCGAGCAAGGGCCTCGGTGTCGAGGCCTCGTTCTATCCGTTCCCGGCGAAGAAGATCGATGGCATCCAGTCGGGCGTCGGCTTCTCGTTCGGCATCGGTCACTCGCTCGGTTCGCTGGTGACGTTCCCCGACGACGACGAGGTCAGCGACCTGGTGATCAACCAGTCGCAGTGGAACGCCAACGTCCACTACCGCGCGCCGCTCGGCCAGACGTTCGCGATCGAAGGCTCGGTCGGCTACGGCCAGTCGAACTACAAGATCGAGGACGCGCCGATGACGTTCGAGGTGCCGGACACCGCGTACACGTTCCTGTCTGCGGGCGGCCACGTCGATCTCTCGATCACCGAGCGCGCCACCGTCGGATTCGGCGCGAAGTACATGTACATGCTCGGCACCGGTGACCTCAGCTCGGTCGACTGGTACGGCCCGGGCGGTTCGTCGGGTCTGCACATCGACGGCAACTTCTCGATCCCGCTGCCCGCGAACCTCTACGTCAAGGGCGAGCTCAGCTACACGCGCATCAAGACCTCGTTCGACGGTGTCGGCGAGATCACCGAGGCCGAAGGCGTCACCGAGGCGGTCGATAGCAACGTCGCCGCGAACGTCAAGATCGGCATCTCGTTCTAGCTCCTCTCACCACCAAAGGCCCTCCCCATGTCCTCGACACTCTCCCGCGTGTTGATCGCCACCGCTCTGTTCGGAGCGGCCACCGCCGAGGCCGGCAAGCGCATCGTCGTCCTCGACTTCGACGGTCCACGCGCGCTCGCCGACACCAGTCGCGACGCGGTGGTGCGCGCGCTCGGCAGCGACCACGACCTGATCGCACAGAAGCGCTGGCTCGATGCCAAGAAGGATGCTGCCAAGGAGCGCGGTCCGAAGATGTGGAGGGCCGCGGCGAGCCAGGCTGGTGTCGACGCGATCATCGAAGGCTGGGTGCAGGACGAGGATCGAACGAAGGTGCTGACGGTCGCCGTCACCAACGCCTCGAATGGCACCGAGATCGATCACGTGACGATCAAGCTCGGCAAGGAAGGCATCACCGAGGCCAAGGTCCAGTCGCTGCGCGAGCAGATCGAATCCCAGCTCGAGTGGATCGAGCCGGCGCAGCCGGACAAGCCCGCGCTACCCGGCGATCCGGTCGGGCTCGGCGACAAGGCGCCACAACAGATCGGCCCGCAGCCGCCACCTGCAGCACCCACTCCGGCAGCGCCGGCGCAGGTCGCGGTCGTCGACCAGACGACGACGACGACGCTCGAGCCCAAGGCCGTCGACTGGCTGCCCGGGCAACCGAAGCCGGCATCGCGCCCGACGCCGCGTGCACGCGTGGCCGGTGGCTTCGGCTGGCACTCGCGCTCGCTGACGATCGGTGCCGAGGAGGATGGCGTCACCCAGTTCTCCGGCGTGCCGGCGAAGAGCATCGGTGTCGATGCCGTGTTCTATCCGTTCCCGCGGCAGAAGCGCGACGGCATCCTCTCGGGCGTCGGGTTCTCGTTCGGCGTCAACCAGTCGATCGGCAACACCGTGACGTTCGACGATCTCGAGGAGGTCGGCGAGTACAACATCGATCAGCACGGCTGGAACGCGGCGGTGCACTATCGCGTGCCGCTCGGTGACAGCTTCGCGATCGATGGCGAGGTCGGCTACGGCCGGCAGACGTACAACCTCGACGATGCGCCCGAGACCTTCGAGGTCCCGAACACGTCGTATCACTACCTCCACGCCGGGACGCACGTCGATCTGTCGATCACCGATCGCGCGTCGGTCGGCTTCGGCGGCAAGCTGTTCCACGTCCTCGAGAGCGGCGATCTGAGCTCGGTCGACTGGTACGGACCGGGCGACACGTCTGGACTCTCCGTCGACGCGAGCTTCGTGATCCCGCTGCCGGCCCGGCTCTACGTGCGCGGCGAGCTCGCGTACACGCGCTTCAAGACGTCGTTCGACGGCGTCGGCGTGATCACCGAGGAAGAGGGCGTGTACGACGCGGTCGATAGCAACGTCGGCGCGAACGTGCGCATCGGCGTCGAGTTCTGACCGTCAGGAGCGATGACCGTGAGGAAGCGCCGGCAACTGCCGGCGTTTCGCATTTTCGGGACGGCCTTTTCGGGTGTTCGCTGCGGTCTTCGATCGTCAACCAGCGGAATCGATCGGATGTCCACCGAGCGATGCAGGTTCGCGAGATCAGTCGACGAGGTCACTGGCACATCACGTGAACGAGAGAGCTGTGCATCTCAACCCCACTCAAGGAACCCATGACCAACTCTAAACACCACTTCTCCGCCATCGACCGCGCCCTCCTCGTTGGAGTCGCCGGCGGAGCCGCGCGCGTGACGTCTCGTTCGAGCGGCGCCGACGCGGAGATCAAGACCATGCTGACCAGCGTCACCGACGGCATCAAGAGCCTCGCCAACCAGAAGCCGTCGGGCATGGACCCGATGATGATGATGATGATGATGATGATGGGTGGCGGCGGTGGTGGCGGTAGCGCTGCCCCGGTCGCCGCTGCTCCTCCGCCCCCGCCGCCGAAGCCGGTCGTGAACATCACGAACAGCGTCAGCCGCTGAGGCATTTCTCGATCAAAGGAGAGCGTCATGGCACGCAAGCGCAACCAACCAGCTCCTCTCGCCACGATCACCCGCTCGCATCTCGAGCATGTCGTCGGCGGTCGTCTCGCGGTCCCGAAGGGACCGGACCCCGCCAA
>JAEYYY010000473.1 GCA_023430775.1 Pseudomonadota bacterium | reverse complement strand
ACGGCCGCGAGTAGCTCGAGCTACCCGACGAGCGTGACGGCGGCGAGGACGAACGCGACGGCGGCGAGTACGTGCGAGACGGCGTGGCGCGCGACGGCTGGTACGTGCGCGTCGGCGGCTGGTACGTCCGCGACGGGCGGTACGCACCGCTCGGCGGCTGATACGTGTTGCGCGGCGGCTGGTACGCGCCGCGCGACGGCTGATACGCGCCGCGCGACGGCTGGTACGCGCCGCGCGACGGCTGATACGTACCGCGCGATGGATAGCGCGAGTCGTAGCGAGGACCCTGACCACGCGGATACGCGCGGCTGTCGAACGTGCGCGGGTACGTCGGCTGGCCGCGATACGCGGGGCGCTGCGCCGACACCGACGAGTTGGGCCCGGTGTACGGCAGCGCTTGCGGGCGCGAGCCGCGACGACCGAACAGGTGCGCCGCCGCGATCGTGTTCGAGCCGCGCACCGGCGGCCGCGCGACGGCGCGCGTGTTGTCGAGCCCGACCGACGTCGCGACGGTGTTGCCGCGAACGTGGCGACCGAGCGAGTGCTCGGGGATGAAGCGCCAGTCGGAGTTGCGCGACGGCCGCGGCTGATACGCCTGGCGCCGGTGGTCGCGAACCAGATCGCGACGCGGGCGCTGCGGACGCCAGCCGACGTAGCCGTTGCCGTAGCGCCAGTCGACCCAGCCCGGTCCCCACGTGTAGTCGGGGATCCAGCACCACGAGTTATCGAACCAGTCCCAGTAGCCGTAGTGGAACGGCAACCAGCCCCAGTCCCAATCGCAGGTATATGTCCAGCCATAGTCGGTCCACACCCACGAGCCGCAGGTCTCGTACGGTGTGAAGCTCTGGCCCACCACCGTGGCGTAGGGACGCCAGACCCGACCGTATTCCTCGTTCTGGACCCACTCGCCGTACGGGGCGAGGGTCGCGTTGATCTGGGCATCGGTTACGGGACCCATGCCATCGCCGCCGCCGGCGGACTCGGCCGCATACGGATCCGCGGGGGCGCCGGCCTCCGTCCCCGGCTGGTAGCCCTCGGGATAACCGGCAGGATATCCAGGCATCGCAGGATCTTGCACCGCCGGCTCGTCGTAGGCGTATCCCGGATCGACCGCGCCGCCCGGAGGCCCGGCCACCGCCACCGGCTCGGGCTGGACATTCCCCATCGGGGTCACCGGCGCTGGGCCGTACTCGCGATAACAACCTGCGAGGAGACCGAAGACGACGAGCGCTTTCATGGGCGGAGTATGGTGCAGCGCTCGCGCCAGATCCGAGGGATTCACACTCGTTCACGCCGACATTTCACGATCGGGAAGATTGGCGGCGAATCACCGGTTTGTGGGCGCGCAGCGCCTTGACACGAGGAGGCGCTACGAACTAACAAATCGAGTGATTCCGCAGGGAAAGCCTAGATGATTCGAGCAACAAACCTGACCAAGCTCTACGGCGGTCGCCGAGCCCTCGGTCCTGTCTCGTTCGAGATCGCAGACGGCGAGACCGTCGGCTTCCTCGGCTTGAACGGAGCCGGCAAAACCACGGCGCTACGAATTCTCGCCTGCGATCTCAGGCCCTCGGCAGGAACGATCGACGTCGGTGGCGTCGACGCGATCGCCGAGCCGCACGAGGTCCGCAAGCGCATCGGATTCCTCCCGGAGAATCCACCGCTCTACATGGACATGAACGTCATCGAGTACCTGACGTACGCGGGCGAGCTGCGCTCGATGTCGAAGGCCGATGTCAAACGCCGGATGCCCGATGTCCTCGACATCACCGATCTGAAGGACGTCGCCTACGACGTCATCGGCACGCTGTCGCACGGCTATCGCCAGCGCGTCGGTGTCGGCCAGGCGATCATCCATCAGCCGAAGTTCCTGATCCTCGACGAGCCGACGCGCGGTCTCGACCCGGTGCAGATCGTCGAGATGCGCAACCTGATCCATGACCTCAAGCAGAACCACACGGTGCTGATCTCGAGTCACATCCTGACCGAGATCAGCCAGACGTGTGATCGCCTGCTCGTCCTCGGCAAGGGCCACATGCTCGCCGAGGGCAGCGAGGCCGAGCTCGCGGGTCGCAAGGACGACATCCAGCAGATCACCGTCATGGTCCGCGCCAGCGACAAGACGAGCGATCCGTACCGCGGCGAGATCAAGAAGTCCGACGACGACAAGAAGGAAGACTCGCTCGATAGCGCCGGCAACAAGGACGCGATCAAGAAGCTGCTCACCGGCATCGACGGCGTGACCAGCGTCGTCGATCTCTTCGCCACCGCCGATGGGCTGTCGTTCTCGCTGACCACGTCGAAGGACTGCCGCGCCGAGGTCAGCCGCGCGATCATCGACGCCAAGCTCGATCTCCTGCAGCTCGAGTTCTCGCGCAGCGAGCTCGAGAGCACGTTCATCCGGCTAGTCGGAGGAGCTCCCAATGCGAGCAATTAAGATCATCTTCCGTCGCGAGCTCGCGTCGTACATCCGGTCCCCGTTCTCGTGGGTGCTGGCGGCGCTGTTCCTGCTCGTCAACGGCCTGCTGTTTCAAGGGTTCGCGCTCGGTCAAGGAGGAGGCAGCACGCTGTCGGCGTTCGTCCTCGAGCGCTACTTCTACGCGGCGAGCGGGTCGGCGATCTTCGCCGGCATGCTGCTGTCCTTCCGGTTGATCTCGGAGGAGCGGCAGAACCACTCGATCGTGCTGCTCAACACCTCGCCGGTGAAGGACAGCGAGATCGTCGTCGGCAAGTACTTCGCGTCGCTGACATTCCTCGGGATCTTGCTCGCGATGTCGCTCTACATCCCGCTGATGCTCAAGATCGGCAACAAGATCACACTCGCGCAGATCCTGGTCGGCTATCTCGGCCTGCTGCTGATCGGCTCGGTGTCGATCGCGATCGGGCTGTTCTCGAGTGCACTCACTCGCTACCAGCTGGTCGCCGGCGTGATCGCGGCGGTGCTGCTGCTGATCATGCTGTTCCTGTTCCAGTTCAGCAAGCAGCTCGAGGGCGCCCCCCGCGAGGTGTTCGGCGAGCTCGACATGTGGTGGATCCACTACCAGCAGGGCTTCATGCGCGGTGTCCTGAACCTCAAGGACATCGTCTACTACGTGGCCGTCACGTACTTCTTCTTGCTGCTGTCTGTGAAGACGCTGGAGGCGAAGCGATGGCAATGAGAACCGCTTCTCCGTGGTGGCTGTCGCTGGTGTTCGGCGTCGGCCTGTTCTTCGTGTTCCTCGGCGAGCGCATCGCGCCCGTCGAGAGCATTCGCGTGATCCTCACCGGCATCGGCATCGCCGCTGTCCTCGCCACCACCGCCGCGCGCGCGTGGACGGCCTCGGGCAGCAAGGGTGCACGGCAGAGGATCGAGCGCACGCTGTTCCTCTGTCACGTCGGAGCGATCGTCGCTCTCGCGCTGTACGCGATGACCACCAGCTGGGCTCCCGAGAGCCTCGAGGGTCCGCACGCGCAGGGTGCGCTCCAGGTGCTGTGGGCCGTCATCATGGTCGCCTCGCTGGTGCCCGTGCTGATGATCGAGATCGCGCTCGGCGGTTCGCTCCGCACCGGCTTCGATCTCGGCGCCGGCGAGGACAAGGACATCGCCGCGGTCGATTTCTTCCGCGCCCGCGATGTCGGCTGGTCCGGCCTGTCGATCGCGCTCGCGCTCGGGTTCTTGATGGTCACCTGCCAGGTGGCCAAGGAGCGCAACATCCAGCGCGACGTCTCGTACTTCAAGACGTCGATGGCCGGCGAGTCGACGCAGAACATCGTCCGCACCAGCGGCGATCCGCTCGAGGTGCACCTGTTCTTCCCCGAGGCCAACGAGGCCAAGGAGTACGTGGTCGCGTACTTCCAGACGCTCGCCGACGCCACGGGCAACGTCCAGATCACCACCCACGATCGCCTCGCCGAGGCCGACGTGGCGGCGAAGTACAACGTCACCAAGGACGGTCAGATCGTGCTCGTCCGCGGCACCCGCAAGCCGGTGACGCTCGAGATTCCCGCCGAGGAGCTCAAGGACGCCGACAAGCTGCGCAAGAGCAAGACGCTGCGCACGTTCGACGGCAAGGTCAACAAGGAGCTGATGAAGCTCGCGCGCGACAAGCGCAAGGCCTACATCATGACGGGCCACGGCGAGATGAACGACCCCGAGTCGATGCCCTCCGAGCTCAAGGGCAAGGTCCCCGAGCGCCGCGTCAGCAAGTTCAAGGAGAAGCTCGGCGCGCTCAACTACGAGATCAAGGACCTCGGGCTGATCGATCTCGCGAAGGACGTGCCGGACGACGCCACGGTGGTCATCGTGCTCGCGCCGACGGTGCCGCTCCAGGAAGCGGAGTGGGCGGCACTCGATCGCTACCTCGACAAGGGTGGGCGCCTGTTGATCGCTCTGGATCCGAAATCGGACCACGGTCTCGGCGTGCTCGAGGGCAAGCTCGGTCTGCGGATGATCCCCGGTGACCTCACCGACGAGCAGGCGTACCTGCCGCAGCGCGGGAGCCCGGCCGATCGCCGGTTCGCGATCACCACGCAGTTCTCGGCGCACGCGTCGACCACGGCGCTGTCCCGGTCGGTCGACAAGGGCCTGATCCTCGTCGATGCCGGCGCACTCGAGGACGTGCCGTTCGCCGATCCGAAGGCGTCGGCCAAGAAGACGGTGACGATCCGGTCGATGGAGTCGAGCTTCCTCGACCTCAACAACAACTTCTCGTTCGACAAGGACAGCGAGAAGAAGCAGCGCTGGAACATCGCGGTCGCCGTCGAGGGACCGAAGATGTCCGACGGCAAGGACGGCTGGCGCGCGCTGGTGTTCTCCGACACCGACCTGTTCGCCGACGCGATCGTCCAGAACGCGCTGCGCCAGGTCCAGACGATCCTGATCTCGGGACCGCTGACGGACGATTCGATCAAGTGGCTCGGCGGTGAGGAAGTGTTCGCCGGCGACATCGTGACGGAAGAGGACACCACGATCGAGCACACCAAGAACGAGAAGGCCGCGTGGTTCTTCCTCACCGTTCTCGGCGTGCCGGTGATCGTGCTGGTGCTCGGCCTGACAGGAACATCGGTCGCCCGACGCCGGCGTCGCGCGACCAAGAGCGCGGAGGTGAAGTCATGAAGAGCGCGCTGATTCACGGCGTCCTGCTCGCGATCATGCTGGTCTACGGCTATCGCACGTGGACCCGCGACAAGACGATCAAACCCGATCTCGGCTCGGTCGTGCTGTGGGACAAGGCGGAGACGGAGCTGGCGTCGATCGAGCTCAAGAGCGAGAAGAAGACGGTCCGCCTCGAGCGCAAGACGGATGGTCAGGGCGAGTACTGGTGGGGCACCGAGACCTCGGTCGAGAAGAAGCCCAAGCCGAAGCCGCCGGAGAAGAAGGACGAGCCGGCCGCGGGCAGTGGTAGCGCCGGCAGCGGCAGCGCGGGCAGTGGCAGCGCCGCCGCGGGCAGTGGCAGCGCCGCCGCGGGCAGTGGCTCGGGCAGCGCGAAGCCGGCCGCGGGCTCGGGCTCGGGCAGTGCCGTCGCGGCTGGCTCGGGCAGCGGGTCGGGCAGCGCCGCGGGATCCGGCAGCGGCTCGCAGGTCGCCGCCGGTTCGGGTAGTGGCAGTGGAAGCGGCTCGGGCAGTGGCAGCGCGGCCAAGCCGACGCCGCCGCCGGTCGAGATGGTCGAGACCACGCGGCATCGCGAGTTCCCGCTCGGCGATGGCGGCGAGAAGCTGGTCGGGACGTACACCGAGGCGCGCGCGCTGTCGGATCTCGGCAAGCCCAACGATCACCAGCTCGTCGATTACAAGCTCGCGACGGTCCAGCAGATCGATGCGCGGCTGACCGAGGTCAAGAACGAGCTCGAGCAGATCAAGGCGAACGAGCTCGCTGAAAAAGAGAAGGAGAAGGAAGAGCCGAAGGATCCAAAGGCGAAGAAGCCGAAGAAGGACGACAAGAAGCCCGAGCTGACGAAGAAGATCAAAGAGCTCGAGGATCTGAAGAAGGCCACCGACGGCAAGCCGAAGACGATGCTGACCGTGACGTTCAAGGACGGCAGCAACCGCGTGTTCCAGGTCGGCGGCTCGGTGTTCGGTCCGAGCGGCGATCGCTACGTGATGGATACCCAGAGCGGCAACGCGTACGTGCTGAAGAAGGAGATGATCTCCGGCCTCGAGGTCGGCGAATCGAGCCTCCAGCTCACCGACGCGCGCGGCTTCGATGCGACGAAGATCGAGCAGGTCGAGATCGAGTGGAACGGCCGCAAGAAGCTGGCGAAGCGCACGCAGACCGCGGATGCGTCCGGCAAGGAAGTGAAGACCTGGGTCGACGGCGACACCGGCAAGGCCAACCAGCCGATGGCGACCTTCATCGACAACGTCAACAACCTGCGCCCGACCGAGTACTCGAAGGACGTCAAGGTCGACAACGTTCCTCCGATCTTCAAGATCGAGTACCGCGATGCGAAGAGCGGCAAGCTCGGCACGCTCGCGCTCTACAAGGTCGAGAAGCCGCCGGTCATCCCGGATGGCGGTGACTTCGATCCGGCGAACCCGCCGAAGGGCGAGATCGAGTACTACGTGCTGTCGGAGCGCACCCGCGTCCCGGCGCTGGTCCGTCGCGATCCCGCGAAGAAGAGCGAGGACGACCTCCCGATCGTGTTCGGTGACAAGGCCGCGCCGGTGGCCCCCAAGCCGGGAGCGAACCCGTTCGGCAACGTGCCGATCAAGGGTGGGTCAGGAGCGCCCGCGGGGATGGTGAAGCCGCACGGCAAGGATGACGGCCACGGTCACTAAGTCTGGCAAATTCTGAGCGTGGACCGGATCACCAGCTGGCCGATCGGCTGGCATGGAATACGATCTACGGATCGAACGGTCCAACGCTCGAAGTCCGGAGGAGTCCTGGTCATGAACGTCATCCGTCATCTGGCAGTCGCCGCCTTCGTCCTGGGCATCGGTGGCGCCGCCACTGTTCCCAGCGCGAGTGCGGCGCCCCCGACGACGCTTACCGATGCGTCGATTCCCGATGTCGCCGAGCGCGTCATCGACAGCGTCGTCAACATCTCGGTGGCGCAGGCCGTGCGCGGCGGCCCCGCCTCGACGGACCCCTGGTACACCGATCCGGACTCGCCGGGCTACGGCACCAAGCCGCGCCGCCAGGGCAGCAAGGGCTCGGGCGTGATCGTCAACGCGCAGGGCCGCATCCTCACCAACGCGCACGTCGTCAACGGCGCCGACGAGATCATCGTCACGCTGCACGATGGCTCGGAGCTCAACGCGATGATCGTCGGCATCGATCCGAAGGCGGATCTCGCCGTCATCCAGCTCAAGGGCAAGATCCCGGCGCTCAAGCCGCTGCCGTTCGGTGACTCGAACACGCTGCGGCTCGGCGAGGTGGTGCTCGCGATCGGCGACCCGTTCGGCGTCGGCAAGAGCGTGACCATGGGCATCGTGTCGGCGAAGGGCCGCGGCAACATGGGCATCGAGGAGTACGAGGACTTCATCCAGACCGATGCCGCGATCAACCCGGGCAACTCGGGCGGCGCGCTCGTCAACCTCAAGGGCGAGCTGGTGGGGATCAACACCGCGATCGCGTCGAAGAGCGGTGGCTACGCGGGCATCGGCTTCGCGATCCCGACGAGCATGGCGAAGCCGATCATGGAGATGCTGGTGCGCGACGGCAAGGTCGTGCGCGGCTACCTCGGCGTCAACATCGTCACCGTCACCGCGGCGCTCGCGCAGGAGAACAAGCTCGGCGCCACCCGCGGCGCGGCGATCGCGAGCATCCAGACCGGCAGCCCCGCGCACAAGGCGGGCCTCAACGAGGGCGACGTGGTCACCGCGATCAACGGCACCGACATCCGGTCGAGCGACGTACTGCGCAACACGATCGCGATGATCAAGCCGGGCACCGTCGTCGAGCTCGTCGTCTATCCGAAGTCCGGACAGAAGAAGGTCGTCAAGGCGAAGCTCGGAGCGCTGCCCGAGACGCCGCGCCGCCGCTAAGGACGCTCGGCGCGATCTTCGGGTCAGCGAGGATCGCGCGCCGCCGCAAACGCGGTGAACTCCGCCATCAGCTCGGTGTCGAGCCGAACGCGATTGAACACGCGAAAGCGATCGAGTGCTCCGATCAGAGGAGTCTCGGGAACGCTGTCGGGTGGGGCCTCACCCCCGATCGCGGCCTGCGAGCAACCGTCGAAGCGGACGTCGATCTCGGACTCCGTGAGCGCGCGCTGTCCGTTGATGAAGATCTCCAGCTGATCGTCCACCTGCGTGCAGGCGATGTGATTCCACCGGCCGAGGTCGATCTTCGTGGCGGTGATCTTCGTTGCTTGCGCGAAGCAGGCCACGTTTCCCGTGTCCGTGATCGTCAGCGCCCAGCAGGCGTCGTGATCGATCGCCGTCTGATCGCGCCCGGTGGTGGCGTCCGTCAGGATCCACGTCTCGATCGTCAGCTCGCTCTGCACGTCCAGCTTGACGGGAGACGCGAACTCGATCCGGCTTTCGGCGGTGGTGGCGAGCGCCCGGCCATCGATCCCGGGAATGAAGCTGAACTGGTCGTTGGCGACCAGCGAGTTCTCGCGCATCGACGAATCGACGAGGTTGTCCTCGAACTGGAAGCAGGCGAACAGATCCGGATCCTCGCAGCCGACCACCGGCTGGATCGGCGCATCGGTTGTCGCGCGGTCCTTCAGCGGGAACACCAGCTCGCATCCACTGCAAAGCAGCACCCACGCCAGCCGGGACATGCCCCATCGTCGCACGATCCCGCGTCCGGCGCTCGGACGTCAGAGGCGTCGGCGATGATGCGCAGGTGTCACCCGAGGTCGTGATCGCGCTTCTCGCCGGCGCACTGCTGGCGCTGGTGATCGCGCGCTGGCTGCGCGGCGTGCGCGGTACGTGGCGGGCGAAGCGGCGGGCGGGCAGGGCGCTCGCCGGCGAGGACAGCGCGGCGGAGCTGTTGAAGCAGGCCGGGTTCACGATCCTCGGCAAACAGGTGCGCACCTGGTGGTCACCGCTCGTCGATGGCCAGCCGTGCGAGACCGAGGTGCGCGCCGATTACCTCGTCGAGGGCGATGGCGAGGTGCTGGTCGCCGAGGTCAAGACCGGCGAGGCCGCGCCGCGCTTCGAGACCGCGGCCACGCGCCGGCAGTTGCTCGAGTATCACGTCGCGTTCGATGTCGATGGCGTGCTGCTGGTGTGTCCCGAGCGCGGCGTCATTCACCGAGTAGATTTCGAGCTGGCGAAGCGGGCGGCGGCGGCCGCACCGCGCACTTGAGC
>JAEYYY010000427.1 GCA_023430775.1 Pseudomonadota bacterium | reverse complement strand
GGCCTGCGCGACATGCTGCAGGTCGCGCGCGGCCGCGGCGTGATCACGTACGACACGTCCCCGGTGATCGCGCGGCTGCGCAACCCCGGCGCGCCGGTGGCCGCTGCCCCCGTGGCCGCTGCACCACGCGGCCCGGCGGCACCTTCGAGCGATCACGGCGAGCGTGCGCGCCCGACGATCCGCGTCGACTTCGAGAAGCTCGACCGCTTGCTCAACCTCGTCGGCGAGCTCGTGCTCGGCCGCGATCAGCTACGCGGCGCGGTGGCCTCGCTCGGCTCGGTGTCGAGCGAGCTCGCGGCCGACCGCGGCGTCGCGAAGCGGATCGCGAATGCCAGCGGGCGCGGTGCTCCCACCGGCGCGCGGTTCGAGCAACTGACCGATGAGCTGTCGCGCGTCGAGCGCGTGCTCGGCGAGGTCGCGCAGGATCTCGATCACGGCACCGATCGGCTCGACGCGATCTCCGGCGAGCTCCGCGAGCAGGTGATGCGGCTGCGCATGGTCCCGGTCACCGGCGTGTTCCGCAAGCACGTGCGCACGGTGCGCGACCTGGCCGCCAACCTCGGCAAGCGCGCGCGGCTCGAGCTGATCGGCGAGGACACCGAGCTCGACAAGCTGCTGGTCGAGGCGCTCGACGAGCCGCTCATGCACCTGGTGCGCAACTCGGTCGACCACGGCATGGAGATGCCGGATCAGCGCGTCGCCGCCGGCAAGCAACCCGAGGGTGTGGTCACGCTCTCCGCGTCACATCGCGGCAACCAGGTCGAGATTCGCGTCACCGACGACGGCCGCGGGCTCGATCCGGCCAAGCTCAAGGGCAAGGCGATCGAGCGCGGCCTGATCACGCCCGACGAGGCGGAGAACATGGACGACCGCACGGCGCGCGAGCTGATCTTTCGCGCCGGCTTTTCGACCGCCGCCAACGTCACCGAGGTGTCGGGGCGCGGCGTCGGCATGGACATCGTGCGCCAGACGATCGTCACCCGGCTGAAGGGGACGATCGAGGTCGAGTCAACCGTCGGTCAGGGGAGTGCCTTCGTGCTGAAACTTCCGCTCACGCTCGCGATCATCCAGGTCGTGGTCGCCCGCGCCGGCGGCGAGACCTTTGCGATCCCGCTCGATGTCGTCCAGCGCGTCCTCGGCATCCCGGCGAGCGAGGTCGCGATGGTCGGCGATCGCGAGGTCGTGGTGGTGCGCGGCAAGCACGTGCCCTTGATTCGCCTCGATGCCGTGCTCGAGCTCGATTCCGGGGGCCACGACGTCGATCTCCAGCTGGTGCTCGTCGAGCAGGGCGGCACCACGTACGCGCTGGTCTGCGCGCACCTGCTCGGCAAGCGCGAGATCGTGATCAAGTCGCTCGGCAGCATGCTCGCGAACGTGCCGTGCATCGCCGGCGCCACGCTGCTCGGCGATCGCGTGGCGCTGATCCTCGACGTGCCGGCGATCATCCGCCGCGCGCTCGAGGAGCCGAGCACGCCGCGCCGTGCCGCGCGCACCGCCAGCCGTGCCACCGGCTCGGCGCACGTGCTGCTGGTCGAGGATTCCGACATCGTCCGCGAGTCGCTGCGCCGGATCCTGGTCGATGCCGGCTACATCGTCACCGTCGCGATCGACGGCGCCCACGGTCTCGAGATGGCGAAGCAGCGCCGCTTCGATCTGATCTCGACCGATGTCGTGATGCCGCGGATGGACGGCTACGAGCTGACGCGCGCGCTGCGGGCGATGCCCGAGTACGCCGAGACGCCGATCGTGATGGTGACGTCGATGGGCGAGCGGATCGATCGCGTGCGCGGCTTCGATGCCGGCGTCGACGAGTACATCACCAAGCCGCACGACCGCACCCAGCTGGTGCGCGTGGTCAAGAAGCTGCTCGGCCACGGCGGTGGTGGCGCGCCGGGAGGCGAGTCGTCGTGAACGTCGTGATCCTGTCCGACGAGCCGGTGCTGCCGGCGCTGGCGCGGCGACCGCTCGAGCCGCTCGGTCACACGATCAGCGAGGTCGGCAGCGTCCACGAGCTCGAGCGCGAGCTCGACAACATCGCGCCGCGCGCCGTCATCCTGCCGCGCCGGCTTCCGGATCGATCGCTGTCGGATACCGTCCAGCTGCTGCGTAGCGGCCGCGATAGCGAGCCGATCGCGGTGGTGGTGGTCGGCCTGACGGCGGGCCATCGCGCGATCGCCCGCGATGTCGACGCCGACGGCTATCTCCAGGTGCCGTTCACGGACGCCCAGGTCCTCGATGTCCTCGGCGCGACGACGCGGGCCAAGAAGGTCATCGTGCTCGCCGACGACTCGCCGATGATCCACCGCCACACCGTGCCGATCCTCGAGGACGACGGCTACGAGGTGAAGAGCGCGCACGACGGCGCCGAGGCGCTCGAGCTGATCAAGCAGTGCTCGCCGGACCTGGTGATCACCGACGTCGAGATGCCGCGGCTCGACGGCTACGGCGTGTGCAAGGCGATCAAGGAGGATCCGGCCACCGCGCACTTGCCGGTGTTGATCTGCTCGTCGCTCGGCGAGGCCACGGATCTGGAGCGCGGGTTCGATGCCGGTGCCGATGACTATCTGGTCAAGCCGGTGCTCGCCGAGGAGCTGTCGACGCGCGTCCGCGCGCTCGTCCAGGGCACGCTGCCCGGTGCGCGCGAGCGGGTGCTCGTCGTCGACGATTCGCCGGCGCAGCGCCACTACGTCGCCGATTGTCTCGCCCGCCAGGGCTTCGAGGTGGCGACCGCCGAGGACGGCGCGATCGCGCTCGCCAAGGCGCAGGCGGTGCGCCCTGCCCTGATCGTCTCCGACTACGAGATGCCGAACATGACCGGCTTCGAGCTGGTGCACGCGCTGCGCCGCGATCCGGGTCTGCGGCAGGTGCCGGTCATCATGCTGACCGCGCGCGATTCGAAGCGCGACATGGCGCAGATGCGCGCGGCCGGTGCGTCGGCCTACCTGGTCAAGCCGTTCTCCCAGGACAAGTGCATCGCGCTCGTCGAGCGGACCCTCGCGGAGCGCAGGCTGCTCGCCTACAAGGAAGCGTCCGCGCTGTTCATCTCCGAGGGTGCGCGGCAGGCGGCCGAGGAGCGCGCGCTGCGCGGCGAGACGCTCGCGTTCCGCGCCGACGCGCGAACGGTCAGCGTGATGTTCTCCGATCTCGTCGGGTTCACCCCGATGTCGGCGAACATGACGCCGCTCGAGCTGATCACGCTGCTCAACGACTACTTCGACGTGATGTGCCCGATCGTGAAGCAGCACGGCGGCGACATCGACAAGTTCATCGGCGACGCGATCATGGCGATCTTCGAGGAGGAGCGCGGCCACGCGCCCGCCGCCGAGCGGGCGGTGCGGGCCGCGCTCGCGATGCAGGCCGCGATGGCCGGGCTGAACGCGTCGCTCCCGCCGGGGCGCGGCGCGCTGGCGATGCGGATCGGGATCAACACCGGCCCGGTGATCCGCGGCGACCTCGGCTCGCGCGTCGTGCGGCGCGACTACACCGTCATCGGCGACACCGTGAACCAGGCCAACCGCTACGAGGCCCGGTGCCCGCCCGGCGAGGTGCTCGTCAGCGGGTCGACCCGCGACGCGCTCGGCGACCGCGCGCGCGTGCGCGAGCTGGCCGGGCTGTCGCTCAAGGGCATCGCCGAGCCGGTCACGGCCTACGTCATCGAGGCGATGATCGATCCGGATCCGGGCCCCGACCTGCCCGCGGAGGACGCACCATGAGCACGACCGGCCCCGGACCTGGCAAGCGCGTGCGCGTGCTCGTCGTCGACGACTCGCTGTTCATGCGCGCCGCGATCACGAAGACGCTGTCGGCCGGGCCGTTCGAGGTCGTCGGCCAGGCGAAGAACGGCGCGGAGGCGCTCGCGCAGGTCGGCAAGCTCGCGCCCGACGTCATCACGATGGACTTCAACATGCCGGGCATGAACGGCGCCGAGACCGTGCGCGCGCTCATGCAGCAGCGCCCGACGCCCGTCGTGATGTTCTCGGCGCACACGCAGAAGGGCGCGAAGGAGACGTTCGACGCGCTCGCCGCCGGCGCCGTCGACTTCGTGACCAAGCCCGCGGGCGAGGTCTCGGTCGATCTCTCGAAGATCGCCGACGAGCTCACGCGCAAGCTGATCGCCGCGTCGGTCGCGAAGCCGCGCGCCGCCGTCGCCGTCGCGCCCTCGCGCACGAGCAGCGCGGGGATCCCGCGCGCCACGCTGACCGGTGGGTTGCCGCGCCTGTGCGTGATCGCGGTCTCCACCGGAGGCCCGGCGGCGCTGTCCGAGGTCATCCCCGCCCTGCCCGCCGAGCTGCGGCTCGCGCTCGTCGTCGTGCAGCACATGCCCGCGGGGTTCACCGCCGCCCTCGCCGAGCGCCTCGACGCCGCGAGCAGGGTCAGCGTGCGCGAGGCGCAGAACGGCGACCGGCCGCTCGCCGGAGGCGTGCTGATCGCGCCCGGCGATCGCCACCTCGAGTTCGACGAGCGCGGCATGGTCCAGCTCACCGACGGGCCGCAGGTCAACGGCTGCCGCCCCGCCGCCGACGTCACCATGATCTCCGCCGCCAAGGTGTACGGTCGCCGGACACTCGGCCTGGTGATGACGGGCATGGGCAAGGACGGCGCGGCTGGCGCGCTCGCGATCAAGAAGGTCGAGGGCAAGACCTGCGCGCAGGATCAGCTGTCGTCCGTGATCTACGGCATGCCGAAGGCCGCCGTCGAGGCGGGCGCGATCGACGAGGTCCTGCCGCTCGCCGACATTGCGAGCTGGCTTCGCTACGCGTGAGCCTGCGAATTCGTTGGATGGAGCCCGCTCGAATTCACCCGCGGACGCGGTAGGCTGCAGCCCTTGTCGATCCTCGCGTCCCACTCGATCGGTTTCATCGGCGCCGGCAACATGGCCGAGGCGCTGATCCGCGGCCTCGTGAAGGGCGGCCACGTCGCCGCCCAGCGCATCACCGCATCGGCGCCGCGCAACGAACGGCTCAGCGAGCTCGCGGCGGCCTACGGCGTCGCCGTGACGCGCGACAACCGCGAGGTCGCGCGCGCCGCGAACATCGTGGTGCTCTCGGTCAAGCCGCAGATCCTCGACAAGGTGCTGCGCGAGATCGGCGATCAGCTGACCGCGGGTACGCTCGTCATCTCGATCGCGGCGGGCGTCGACACCGAGACGATCGAGGAAGCGGTATCCGAAGGCGTGCGCGTCGTGCGTGCGATGCCGAACACGCCCGCGCTCGTCGGGGCCGGCGCGACGGCGATCGCGGCGGGCAAGCACGCGAGCGACGAGGACCTCGCGATGGCGCGCGCGGTGTTCGATGCCGTCGGCATCACCGTGGCGCTCGACGAATCGCACCTCGATGCCGTCACCGGGCTCTCCGGCTCGGGCCCGGCGTACATCTTCCTGATCCTCGAGGCGCTCGCCGATGCCGGCGTGAAGGTCGGCCTGTCGCGCCGCAACGCGCTGCGCCTCGCCGCGCAGACGGTGATGGGCTCCGCGAAGCTGCTGCTCGAGACCGACGAGCATCCCGGCCGCTTGAAGGACATGGTGACGTCGCCGGGCGGCACCGCGATCGCGGGCCTGCACACGCTCGAGGAGGGCGGCCTGCGCACGACGCTGATCAACGCGGTCGAGACCGCGACGAAGCGCGCGCGCGAGCTGGGCCGCGGAGGCAAGTGATCACCATCGACGTCCTCGTGCAGCCGCGGGCCTCGCGCGCGAAGATCGGCCCGCGCCACGACGGCCGGATCAAGATCGCGGTCACCGCACCTCCCGTCGACGGCGAGGCCAACGCGGCCGTGATCGAGCTGCTCGCGAAGTCGCTCGGCGTCGCGAAGTCCGCGGTCGAGGTGATCGCGGGCGCGTCGTCGCGGCGCAAGACGATCCGGATCGCGGGCGTGACCGAGGCACAGATCGCGGAGCTGCTCGCGTGAACCGCCTGCTCCTGCTCGCGCTGCTCGCGGGTTGCCCGACCTCGCAGACCGGCACGATCAACCTCGATCTCACGGCGGCGCCTGGCGCGACGCTGCTCGACGACGTCACGCACCTGCGCGTCACGCTCACGCATCCGCGACAGGTCGTCGAGGCCGATCGCACCGCGAACGGCTTCGCGCTCGCGCTCGACGTCGAGGCCACGGGCGAGGCCGGCGCGATCGTCGTCGAGGGCTTCGACGCGAACGGCCTGCCGATCGCCGTCGGCGAGTCGCCCGAGTTCGGCATCGCCGCGATCGATGCGCGCGTCGTCGTCTACATGAGCGCCCCACTCGCGATCGGGCGCGCGCCGGTCTCGCTCCTCCCCGCGCGCGCGAACGTCGCCGGCGATCGCCTGCCCTACGGCGTGATCTTCGCCGGCGGTCGCGATGCCACCAGCAACGCACCGAGCGACGCGATCGCGATCTACAACGCCTACGATCACTCGCTCGTCGGCGGCAAGCCGATGCCGGCCCCGCGCGAGGGCATCACCGTCGCCGCGAGCAGCACCGGCGTCGTGACCCTGTTCGGCGGCCGCGACGCCGCCACCAACCCGACCGGCACGTACTGGCTGTT
>JAEYYY010000411.1 GCA_023430775.1 Pseudomonadota bacterium | reverse complement strand
CGCCGCGAGCCGGGCAGCACGCCGGCGAACGCTCCGAGCACCAGGCGCGCGCAGGCGAAGGCGACCGCGCACGTCACCAGCCCCGCCGCGATCGCGACCGGATAGCGCGCATCGCCGAGCGCGCGATAGGTCGGCAAGCCATCGCCGTAGCCGTGCCAGGTGCCGGTGGCGAAGTACCACCATGCGTGGGCGACCAGCGCGGCGCCGATGCCGCGGACGATCCGGATCCCGAGCGCCGTCTGTCCCATCTCGCTGGCGCGGCGATCGCGGCGCGCGAGCCCGAACCACAGCGCGCCACCGAGCGCGAGCTCGATCACGATGCCGCCGATCGAGGCCAGGATCAGGCCGGCCGCGGTCGGGTCGTCGATCGAGTAGCTGATCCAGCCGCCGGCGAACCAGAACAGCCGGAGGTCGGTGATCTCGCCGCCCTGCGCGATCGCGAACCCGCCGTGACCGGCGAGCTCGTGGACCACCAACCCCAGTCGGCTCGCCGCCAGCCCGGCCGCGAATAACAGCCCGGCGAGGCGCATGACCGCGATCCACCAGGGTTTGGCCACACCGAAACATACGGCGAGTGAAGGATCGTGGGCACCCCGGCAGATGGCGCGTTATCATTATTGTCCATGCGTCGCCTGGTGATCGCCGCCTTCTTCGTCGTCGCCGCGACGGGCAGCGCCATCGCCGCGAAGAAGAAGGTCCAGATCATCAGCAAGCCGGCCGACGCCTCGGTCTACGTCGGCTCGATCGAGGCGGGCGAGAAGTGCAGGACGCCGTGCTCGATCGATGTCGATGGCGAGACCACCGTGATCATCGACCTCGCCGGCTACCGCCCGAAGAGCGATCAGATCGTGATCGGTCGCCGCGAGCGCGCGCCGTACAAGCGCACCTACAACCTGGTCCCCAGCGTCGGCACGCTCAAGGTCGAAGGCCCGGCCGGAGCCACGGTGTTCCTCGATGGCAAGGAGAGCGGCAAGATCCCGTTCGAGGCCGATGTCCCCTCGGGTGGCCGCGGCCTGATGGTCAAGCTCGACGGCAAGGAGATCTACGTCAACGCGGTCGAGGTCGTCGAAGACGAGGAGCTCAAGATCACGGTCCCCAACAAGCAGGTCGCCGAGGAGCCCGCCGAGGAGCCCGATCCCGAGCCCGACCCGGAGCCGGAGATTCGCAAACCCGCGAAGCCGACCACGCCCCGCGACAGCGCGCTGTTCTCGCTGTCGGCCGCGCTGTCGGTCGGCTTCCGTGACTTCGAGTACCAGAACGTCGATCCGATGACGCCACGCCAGGATCTCGGTCCCGAGTCCGAGGGTGGCCAGGTGCTCGCCGGTGCGCAGCTCGAGATCTGGCCCGGCACGCTCGCCGGCATCCGCGCGCTCCGCGGCTTCGCGCTGATCGGTCGCTTCCAGTACGGGCTCAACTCGCAGACCGTGATCCAGGACGCGAACAACTCGTCGCTCGGTGCGAGGACGTTCTGGACCAGCCTCGAGGTGTCGGCGCGCCAGCAGTTCGTGTTCGCGAACAAGCTGATCGTCGAGGTCGGCGTCGGCTACGTCGGCGACCAGCACCAGTTCGAGGGCGTCGAGACCGACATCGCGAAGGTGCCCGACGCGTACTACCAGTCGCTCAAGATCGGTGGCCGGGCCGCCGTCATGGTCGGTGCCCTCGAGCCGTACCTCGCGGTCGAGAACCGGATCGTGATGTCGAGTGGTCCGCTCGCGAAGCGCTTCGAGCTATCGGGCGGCTCGGATGTCAGCGGCTTCCGCGGTGCAGCGGGCGTCGGCCTGCGGCTGGGCAAGCTGTTCGGCCGGATCGAGGGATCCTTGACGCGCTACAGCTGGACGTTCGTCGACGACGGCATGACGGACACGACGGGCGCGACGGACAACATCAAGCAAGTGTCGATGACGTTCGGCTACGCGTATTAATCGTAAACGTAAACGTAAACGTTGACGTAAACGACTGGAGTGGAGTGGAGTGGACGGGAAGAGGAAGCGCGGGCTAGCGCACCGGTTGCGTCATGCGCGTCAACATCGACACGACCCTCACGATCAGCTCCTCGAACGGTACGGTCTCCTCGGCCGTCACCAACCCGAGCTCCTGCAGCGCATCGACGACGGCAGCACACTCGAGCACCGAGCCACGCGCGACTCGATAGAAGTGGCGTTGATCGTCATCGCGCCGGCCGCTGCCCTCGGCGATGTTGAGCATGATCGACAGTGCGGCACGGCGGAGCTGCCGTTTGGTGTCGACATCGCCACGCTCGGCGAGCTTGTGGGCAAGCGGAAGCGCCTTGCAAGCGCATTGGTACACGTCGAGTTTGCGATATCCGAGCATGGGGCGGTGCTCGGTCACAGGTGGCGGGGTTGCGTGGAAATCGTTTACGTCAACGTTTACGTTTACGTTTACGACTCGTTACCAGACGGCGCAGGTGTTCTCGGGCTTCATCGGCGTACCCGCCGCGCACTTGAACGCGGTCGCGAATTCCGGAAGGTTCCGCAGCGCGCCGTAGACGCGGAACTTCGGCGGGCTGTGCGGATCCGACGATAGCCGGCGCTGCACCTCGGCGGGCCGATCCTTGCTGCACCACGCCTGCCCCACCGCCAGGAAGAACTGCTGGTCCTCGTCGAAGCCATCCGCGACGTACACCTTCGCCGCGTCCTTGCGCAGCGATCGGTACGCCTTGAACGCCATCTTCACGCCGCCCAGATCCGCGATGTTCTCGCCGAGCGTCAGCTGCCCCTGCACGAACTGCTTCGGCGCCGCCTCGAACGTCGAGTACTGATCCGCGACGCACTGGCCGCGTGACTTGAAGTTCTTCTCGTCCTCGGGCTTCCACCAGTTCTTGAGGTTGCCGTCGCTGTCGAACTGCGCGCCCTGATCGTCGAAGCCGTGCGTGAGCTCGTGACCGATCACCATGCCGATGCCACCGAGGTTCGCGGCGACCGAGCGATCCGGACCGAAGAACGGGGGCTGCAGGATGCCGGCCGGAAGCGTCGTGTTGTTCGCGGTCGGGTTGTACGACGCGTTGACCGTGTACGCCTGCATGCGCCACTCGCTGCGATCGACCGGCTTGCCGGCCTTGGACAGGCGGCGCTTGATCTCGAACGCATCGGCGCGCAGTGCGTTGCCGGCGAAGTCGTCGCGCTTGACCTCGAAGTCGTAGGTCCGGAACTTGTCGGGGTAACCGATCATGCGCGCGATCTTCGAGAGCTTGCCGGCGGCGAGCTTGCGGGTGTCCTCGCTCATCCACGGCAGGCGACCGATCTCCTCGCCCATCACCTTGATCAGCGCGTCGACGTAGCTGTTCGCCGTCTGCTTGCTGGTGGGCGGGAAGTACTTCGCGACGTATTGCTGACCGAGCAGCTCGCCGACCGCCCCGGTGGTGGCATCGATGCAGCGCTTGCTGCGCTCGCGTTGCTTCTCGACGCCGGTGAGCAGGCGCTGGAGCTCGAACGCTTCGTCGTCGAACGGCTTGGGCAGCGTGAACGCGGTCGCCGCGAGCAGGTGATACGTGAAGTACGACGACCACTGCGGGAACTTGAACTGGTTGCGAAGCGTGTCGAGTGCGGCGAAGAACTTCGGCGTGGTCAGCACGAGCTTCTTGCTCGGCTCGGCACCGAGCCCCTTCCAGTACGCCTTCCAGTCGATCGACTTGACCTGCTTGCCGAGCGCCGCGGCATCGGTCGGGTTGTAGGCGCCCTGGACATCGCGCTGCTCGGTCGGCGTCTTGGTGAGCTTCGCGATCTCCATCTCGATCGCGATGACATCGGCGGCGGCGGCATCGGCGGCGGGCCCTTGCTTGCCGGCGAGCGCGAGCATCCGCGAGACGTGCGTGCGATAGCCGTCGAGCTTCTCCTTGAGCTCGGGCTTCGTGTAGTAGTCGCGGTTGGGGAGGCCGAGGCCCTCGGGATCGAGATAGGTGACGTTCTTCGTCGAGTCCTTGAGGTCGGCCATCACGGTGACGCCCCACACCGACCACACGCCGAGCTTGTGGAGCGCGACCATCGCGGCGAGCCACGACCGCGCATCTCTGACCTTCGCCATGGTGTCGAGCAGGCCCTTGATCGGCGTGGTACCGGTGCGCTGGATCGCTGCTTCGTCCATGCACGAGGCGTAGAAGTCGCCGAGCTTCTTGGTCGACGCGTCGGCGCCGATGCCCTTCGCTGCTTCCTCGAGCAGGTTCTTCGTCGCGACCTTGTTCTTCTCGTCGATCTCCGTGAAGCGTGCCCAGCGCGCGCGATCGGCGGGGATCTGGTTGTTGGCGAGCCAGCCGCCGCACGCGAATTGATAGAAGTCGAGGCACGGATCCATCGTGCGATCGAGCGACGACGCCTCGAGCCCGACATCCGCGAGCGTCACCTTCACCGCGTTGGCGGCGAGCGGAGGCGTCGGCGCGACGTACGCGTCGGCCGGAGGAGCAGGTGTCGCGACCGCGCTCCCGGGACCGGTCGGGCCGGTCGTGGCCGGGGGTGCCTTGCCGGAGCAGGCCGCGATCACCAACGTCGTCAACGCGTTACGGAGCCACATCGCGCGGACACTAGCACCACGCAACCCGGCGATCGACCGGCCGAGCAGCTCCGCCATGTCGCACGAGCCCATCGACCGCTACATCGATTCGATCTTCAACCGCCATCAGATCGCGCTGCGCGAGCTCACCGCCACGCTGGCCGAACCGCACGTCGACGAGGTGGAGTGCGCGTGTCACCGCCTCGACAAGATGATCGAGACGTTGACCGCGTTCGCGATCGGTCATGCGGTCGGTCGCGTCGCCGAGGTGATGCGGCGGACCGATGCCACGCTCGACGCGCCGATCGGGCGCGCGATGACGAGCACGCGCCTCGCGTCCGGCACGATCGCGCCGCTGCCGCCGCTGCGTTACCTCGCGGACGCCGATCGGCGACCTCTCGTCGACGCACTCGGTGCCCGTTTGCACGTGCGCCTCGGGCTCGCGGCCGCGCACGCGCGCGCGCTCGTTCGCGCGGTCGCAACGGTGGTGACGCGCGCCGGCCGCGGCCCTGCCCTCGTCAACGCGCTCGAGCTGCTGGCGGCGGATCCCGCCGCGGCGTTCGCTTTCGCCGATCAGCTCGGGCTCGGCTGGCGATTCTTCGTCGCCTCGCTCGCCGACGCCACCGATCCCGAGCTTCCCGACGAGCCGCGCTGGCAGCGAGGCCGGGATTTGTGGACCGCGTGGTCGCGACGGGTTCGCGGCACGCCGGTGCGAGGCACGCGGGAATTCATCCTGCGTGTGGCGTGACCGCCCGGGATACCCGACCGCATGCCCACCTCAGCGCACATTGCTTGACGCGACTGGCTATGGGCGAGACCCTAGTTCACGGTGGTTGCTGTTCCGACCAAGCTGGGGCGTTACGAGATCGTCAAGCATCTCGCGAACGGTGGGATGGCGCAGGTGTTGATCGCGCGGGCGACCGGCATCGAAGGCTTCGCGCGCCACGTCGTGGTCAAGCGCATCCACGCGGAGCACGCCGCGGATCCGACGTTCGTGCAGATGTTCCTCGATGAAGCGCGCGTCGCCGCCGCGCTCCATCACAACAACATCGTCCAGGTTCACGACATCGGCAAAGAGAACGGCGAGTACTTCTTCGCGATGGAGTACGTGCACGGCCACGACCTGCGCATGCTGCTCAAGGAAGCGAGCCGCCGTCGCGAGAAGGTGCCGTGGGAGCACGTCGTCACGATCATGACGAGCGCCGCCGCGGGCTTGCACCACGCCCACGAGCTGCGCGGTCCCGATCGCAAGCTGATCGGCCTCGTCCATCGCGACGTGTCGCCGGCGAACATCCTGATCGGCTACGACGGCACCGTGAAGATGGTGGACTTCGGGATCGCGAAGGCCGCACTCCGCACCGGCGAGGGCACCAAGGGCGGCGCGCTCAAGGGCAAGGTCTCGTACATGGCGCCCGAGCAGTGCGCCGGCAAGCAGATCGACCGGCGCAGCGATGTCTACGCGCTCGGCGTCGTGCTCTACGAGCTGTCGACGGTGCGCCGGCTGTTCAAGGGCGAGAACGACTTCCTGACGATGAGCGCGATCGTCGCCGGCGACATCCCGCCGCCGATCAAGGTCCGCCCCGACATCCCGCCGCTGCTCGACGCGATCATCCTCAAGGCGCTGGCGAAGAAGCCGAGCGATCGCTTCCAGACCGCCGACGAGATGCGCGAGGCGCTCGAGGATCTCGCGAACGAGCTCAAGCTGCGCACCTCGAACGGCGCCCTCGCGACGTACATGAAGCAGATGTTCGGCGCGCAGCCGGAGCCGTGGCTGGTCGATGACAAGGCCGAGCCCGATCGCAACGTCGACTTCGACGGCTCGAACAGCGGCATGGCGCAGGCGTCCGAGGACGCGCAGAAGAACCTCGCGATCCCCGATTCGATCGAGTCGACGATGAGCTCGCCGATCGCGCGGGCGCGGCGCCGGATCACCAGCGCACCGCCGATGGCGATGCAGGCCGACGGCTCGACGCGCCACAAGGCCACGGGCACCGACGTCGATAACAAGACCGCGATCACGACGACGATCCCGTCGCCTCCGGTCAAGACGCCGCCCGCCGGTGTGCCCGCGGTGTCGCGCACCTCCACCGCCTCGAAGCCGGCGACGATCGTGATCCCGCCGAAGGAGCCGCGCACCGCGACCAAGGCGCCGACGGCCGCGCCACCGGTCGCGCGGGTCAGCGCGTCGACGATCGGTGCGCCCGGCAAGCGACCGAAGTCGCCGACGCTGCCGCCGGGGCTGATCCCCGGGGCACGCCCCACACCGCCCGCGGTGCCGGTGCAACCGGAGCCGCCGGCGATCAGTCGAACGAGCACACCGCCCGCCGGAACGCCGGCCACACCAACTGCCGGGACGCCGGCTCCCGCCGTCGCGCGTACGGCCACACCAGCTGCCGGGACGCCGGCTCCCGTCGTCGCGCGCACGGCCACACCACCCGCCGGTATCGCGCGCACCGTGACTCCGCCGGCGGGAACGCCTCGCAGTGCGACGCCGCCGACCGGTGTCTCCAGCTCTGCAACCGCACCCGCGATCGCTCGCACCGCGACGCCGCCTGCGGGAACACCGCGCACCACGCCAGCGGCCGGAGTGACACCGGTGGTCGCGCGCACCGCGACACCTCCCGCCGGCACCAAGGCGCCGCCGCCACCCGAGGCCGCGAAGCGCCGCACGCCGCCGGCCGTGCCGATCGTCGAACCGCCGCCGCAGCCGACGCCGAGTGACGATGCGAAGGCGCAGTTGCCGTCGATGGCGGATGACGACTTCACCGTCGACGAATCGCGCAGCGGTGATGCGAGCGTGGCGGCGAAGCCCGAGCTGTCATCGCTGATCGAAGACCACATCGAGGCCAAGCCCGAACCCGTCGCGACGGCCGACGACAGCAAGCCGGTCGCGGCCAGCGAGCCCGTCGCCGCGAAGCCCGACAGGAAGAAGCTCGCGATCATCGCCGGCGCCATCGGGCTCGGCGTCGTGCTCCTCATCATCTTCCTGGCGACGCGCGGCGGCGACTCCAGATCCGAGACGACCGCTCCACCGAAGCAACCCGACACGCCGGCCGTCGATCCACCGAAGCCACCGCCGAAGCCCGAACCGGTCGCCGAGCCGCCGACTACCGACGTCGGCGCCGGTAGCGCGGCCGCGGGCTCTGCGGGAGCGGGCTCTGCGCACGCAGGCTCTGCCGATGCAGGCTCTGCCGATGCAGGCTCTGCCGATGCGGGCTCTGCGAGCGCCGGATCCGGATCGGCCGTGAAGAAGCTCCCGCCGAAGCGACCGCCACCTCCGCGCAAGAAGTGGAACCCCGACGAGCTGTTCATCAAGCCTTGAGGAATCCGTGATGAAACTCCTGATCGCGTGCGCGATCGCGGCTGCACCTGTTGTCGCTCACGCCGACGACAAGGCCGACGCGCAGAAGCACCTCGAGGCTGCTGCGGCCGCGTACAAGGAAAAGCGCTGGCAGGTCGTGCTCGACGAGCTCAACAAGGCCTACGCGCTCGATCCCAAGCCGGAGCTGCACTTCTCGATCGGGCAGGTCTACGTCAAGATGGGTCGCTGCTCCGACGCGATCGTGTCGTACGAGCAGTACATCGCGAGCGGCCCCAACGCCGACAACGTCGCGATGGCGAGGGAAGCGATCGACGCGTGCAAGGCCGCCGCGATCGTCGCGCCCGATCCGGGCCCGGTCGATCCGCAGCCGGTCGAGCCGACGCCACCCCCGAAGGAAGAGCCGCCGCCCGTCGTCACGCCGCCTCCGGTGGTGGCCGAGCCCGCGGGCGATCGCTGGTACCAGGACAAGGTCGGCGTCTCGCTCGTCGGCGGTGGTGCGGCGTTCGTGCTCGCCGGCGTCGTCACCTACGCGCTCGCGCGCGGCACGCTCGGCGATGCCGAGGACGCGCCGACCTACCAGGAACAGGAAGACCTCTACAGCAGCGCGAAGACCAAGCGCACGATCGCGGTCGTGTTCACGATCGCCGGCCTGGCCGCCGGTGGCGCGGGCGCGTACTGGTACTGGAAGAAGCGACCCGCGGAGCAGCGCGGGATCGCGATCGTGCCGACCACCGACGGCGGACTGATCACCTGGACGGGTGGCTTCTAGTGCGGACGGCACCGATCATCGCCGCGATGCTGGCCGCGACCACCACGGGTGGCTTCGTCGCGTGCTTGAAGAGGCCGACGTTCCAGTGCGCCACCACCGACGAGTGCGGCGCCGGCGGACTCTGCGAGGC
>JAEYYY010000211.1 GCA_023430775.1 Pseudomonadota bacterium | reverse complement strand
TCGTCGGAGCGCGTCTCGCGCCAGAGCGCGAGCATCTCCTCGAGGAGGGCTTTCACTTCGTGGTCCGCGGGAACACCACGACGAACGAGCGCTCGCCGCGCTGCCAGACCCGGAACTTCTTCGCATCCTTGGTGAGCGGGAACCACGGCGCCTTCTGCGAGGTCGGATCGGGTTCGGCGAACTCGGGGACGATGAGATCGATCTCGACGTACTCATCATCCGTCGCCTTGTCGACGGCGGCGGCGTAGGACCACTCGGCGACGGCCTTGTCGGGGAAGCGATCGTTGTGGAGAGCACCGCCGTACAGCGTGATCCACGGCCGCGGCGACTTCGTCTTGTCGCGATGGATCACCGCGGAGGTCGCGATGCGCGTCAGCTCCTTGGGGGTCAGCGACCCCAGCGCGACCGGATCCGCCGCGCCGGACTTCGGCGCGAGCGTCTCGTAGTCCTAGCATGCGAGCGTCATCGCGTGCGGCTGGATGCCCGCGGCCTTCGCGGCATCGGCGAGCAGCGAGACCTCGTTCTTCGTCGCGGCGGGCCGTTTGACCTCGGTCTCGATCTTCTTGGTGGTCGATACCGCCTTCTGGCCGCACTTGGGATCGACGATCCAGGTCTCGACGATCAGGTCACTGACCTTGTCGCCGAACGAGGGCAGGGCGGTGGTGAAGGCGGACAGCGCCGACGGGACGGTCGCGCGATCGACGCGCGCGTGCAGCTCGCCGAAACCGATCACGCGCGCATCGGCGGGGATGGTGGCTTTCAGTGCGGCGGCGAGATCGGGGTATTCGGTGTGAGCGGGCAGCTTCGGGGCCGGCGGCGGCTTCGGCTTCGCGACACCCGCATCGGGCACCTTCGGAGCCGGATCTGCGGTCGTGCTCGAGCCACAGCCGAGGAGGAACATAAATGCCGCGAATCTCCGCACCTAGACCATCGTAGCAGCAGACCGGTGTATGGTCCGCGAATGGGACCTAGCGCCAGCGAGCTGCGGATCATTCCGCTGTTTCACGGCTTCGGCGAGGAGGAGCTGGCTTCGCTCGGCCGGCTGTTCCGGCGCGTCGAGTCGCCGGGGGAAGACAAGGAACACGAGCTGTTCGATGTCGGCGAGCCGGCGCAGGAGCTGTATCTGTTGACCGCCGGCGAGGTGGTGCTCGACCGTCCAAACGACGACGTGTTCCGCCTCCATCCACCCGCGCTGATCGGCGAGCTCGGCGCGCTGACCGGGTTGCCGCGATCGACGCGGGCGCTGGTGGCACCTGGCTCGACCGTGTGGGCGTTGCCCGCGAAGACGATCCAGAGCTTCCTCGGCAGCAACCAGGAGCTCGGGGTTCGGTTCCTCGCCAACCTGCTGACCGTCGTCGCCGACAAGGTCCATCGCGATCAGGCCCGGATGGGCGACATGCGCCGCAACTTGATCTCCACCCAGAAGGAGCTCAAGCGCCTGCGCGACATCGTCCTCGAGTCGCCCGAGACCCCGATCTCGGCGCCGGTCCACGATTCGCTCGACAAGCTGATCACCACCAACCGGCGCGTGAACTATCGCGTCGAGCCACCGAAGCAGCTGCCCGCGCATCTGCGATTCGATTTCGGCAGCGCGCCGGTGGCGGATCTGTCGCGCACGCACGTCGCGGTGCACGACATCCGGTTTGGCGAGACGCCGCCCGCCGAGGGCAGCTGGCTGTCGGGCGTGCTGCACCTCGCCGGCAGCGAGATTCCGATCTCGGGTCGGGTGACGCGCGTGCAAGGCAATCGCCTCACGATCCAGCTCGACCTGTTGATCGACGAGTTCGCCGCGTCCCTCGAGGGCTACCTGACGCGGGCGCAGCTGCTCGACGTCCTGGTCTGACCCCCCCCGAAAATGCAAACGGGCCGGTCGATCGACCAGCCCGCTAGTGAGAAGCGCAGGGCGCTTACTTCTGCGAGACCTTGTCGGTGGTCTTCGGCGCTGCCTTCTTCGGCGTCGGCTTCGCCGTCTTCGGAGCTGCTTCCTTGGCTGGAGCCTTGGCCTTGTCCTGGCCCTTTGCATCCTTGGCCTTGTCCTTCTCCGCGGTGCGCGGCGCGGCCTGCTCGCCCTCCGACTTTTCCATGTCGGGGCAAGCGAACGCCGGGGTGGCGGCGAGGAACAGGGTGGCGACGGCGAGTGCGAGCTTCTTCATGAGTCCTCGGGGGTGATGGTCAGTAAGCCGTACGAGTCTGCGGGATCGATCGGATCGCCGCAAGGGGCTTAACCTCTGACGCGGTTGGCGCGCAGGTAGTTACGGATGCCCTTCAAGTATGCGGGGACACGGTCGCGGGCATCGGCATAACCCCGGATCGTGTGGGGGTTGGCCTCGACGTACTCGGTGATCGGGTCGTGCGCCGGCTTGAAGGAGAACCCGGAGTCGCAAGCCTCGGTCTCGAACGGGTAGTCGTCGGCGTTGATGTCCGGAAGCGTGATCGGCGGCGCCGGATCGACCGCCTCGAGCCGCGCGAGATCGATGCAGTCCATGAGGTCGTTCGCGGCGTCCATCCGCGCGTTGAGCGTCTCCAGCCCGAAGTGGTTCTGCAGGTGCTTGAGCGCGGAGGTGTGATCGTACTCGACGTTCGACACGTAGCCCTGCTTCGCGTACGGGCCCATGACGAGGGTCGGCACGCGGAAGCCGCGCTGATCGAAGCCCGTGATGCCGAAATCGGTCTCGGTGGTGTCGACACCGACCGGCGGCGCCACGTGATCGGCGTAGCCGCCGTGCTCGTCGTAGGTGACGACGAACAGGCAGTTGTTCCAGTGCGGCGAGTTGGCGAGCGCGGTGTAGATCGCGGCGATCAGCTCCTGCGCGCGGATCGGGTGGACCGGCGGGTGATCGTCGTTCGAGCCGAACGCGGGATCGATGTAGACCACGTTCGGCAGCCGGCCGGCCGCGCAGTCCTCGAAGAAGCCACCGGCCTCGACGCGCTCGTCGCCGAACCGGCGCGACCGCCCGGTGCCATCGTTGGGACCGAGATCGATCTGGAACGGACCGGGGTCGGTGTCGCTCTGGAACGCGACGACGGAGACGGCGCCGAAGTAGTAGCACCAGTCGACGCCGGCCTCCTCGAGCCGGTTGAAGATCGTCGGCACCGGCACGCCGCCCGAGAACTCGTCGAGCACCTCGCGGTTGGCCTTCTGGCCGAACGACGTGGCGGCCATCCAGTACGCGCGGTTGGGCAGCGTGGGGCCCATCACCGAGCAGAACCAGCGATCGCAGGTGGTGTACGCATCGGCGAGCGCCCACGTGATGGGCTGGTTCGCGCGCGTCAGGTACTTCATCGGCTCGATCAGCGCCGTGTTGTTGTTGTGCTCCTTCTGGTGCTCGACGACGAAGCCGTCCATCGCGCCGTCGTTGAACTGGCGGTGCGACGGGTCGAAGCCGTGCGGCGGATCCGGATCGCAGACGGTGGCGACCGCGGCGCCGCGATCGTCGCCGGCTTCGAACGGCGAGATCATCTTGCCGTCGAGGTCGGGCATCGGCTTGGCGTTGTCGAGGCCGTCGCCGGGGAGGCCCTCGAGGTTGCGCGCGCCGAGCAGGTGGTCGTAGCTCCGGTTCTCGAGCATCAGGTACACGATCGTGTTGATGCCCGGCTCGATCGGCTTGCCGCCGTTATCGCCGCAGCCGGGTAGCAGCTTCG
This sequence comes from Pseudomonadota bacterium, assembly GCA_023430775.1. Lineage (GTDB taxonomy): Bacteria > Myxococcota_A > Polyangia > Haliangiales > Haliangiaceae > JABFXX01. Next base: position 9,422 of record JAEYYY010000211.1, on the reverse strand, counting down.
CCATCCCCGCTGCACCCGCCAGCCCACCCAGGGTCTTCAGCGCGTCGCGCCGCTTCATCGTCATGGTGGTCGGACCATACCGATTCCCGAGGACGATTCCATCGCAAAAACGTCAGGGCGCGAAGACGTAGGTCACACCGACCCAGAACCCGACCGCGGTTCCGATCCCCGAGGCCACCGCGATGAGGAGGATCCGCGTGACCTTGTTCCGCCAGAACCCTCTCCAGGTCTGGATGTCCTCGGGCAGCTCCTCGCAATCCTTGACGCCGGGGCGTCTGCGCCAGGCCTCGACGACGCCGACCACCATGCCGGTGCCGAGCAGCGGATGGATCGCGGCGATCGGTGCGACGAGGATCGCGGTCAGCACGCTGAGGATCGAGCCACCCGCGAGCAGCGTCAGGCCGGCGGCACCGATCGAGGTGGGCAGGATCCAGCGCAGCATCATGTCGACGAGGCTTTGCTCGTCGGACTGCTTCCAGAAATAGAGCAGGCCGACGAGGAACAGGATCGGCACCGCCCACTTGATGATCCGCCACAGCAACCCGGGCGGCGGGATCTTGTCGAGCTCGGCGAGGTCGACCGGCTTGCCCCAGTTCTCCTTCATGCCCGGCACGTGCGCCGCACCGACGACGGAGACCACGACCCGCCGCTTCGGCGGACCACCGGGCTCGGACTGGATGTTGTGACCGGCCGCGATCGTCTTGGTGGCGAGGTACTGATCGCGCTCGTCGATCAATGGCTTCTTGATCTGCGGCACCGCGCGGCCGAGCTCCTGGAGCATCTCGGAGAGCGCCTTGGGCTCCTTGAGATCCTCGACGGTCTTGGCCGTGACTTCCTCGTCTTCATCTTCGTCGTCGTCGTCATCGTCGAAGCCGACGATCAGCGACGACAGCAGCATCGAGCGCTTCCACAGGCCGAGGTTCTTCCACGTCCGCTTGAGGGTGATGTTGATGTCGCGATCGATCAGCTCGACCGGGATGCCCTTCTCCTCGGCGACGCGCACCGCCGCGAGCAGCTCGGCGCCCGGCTTGACGCCGAGCGAGGCGCCGATCCTGCGCTGGTACGAGGCGAGCGCGAGGTGGGCGAGCAAATACAGCGTGCGGCCCTCGCGCACGACCTTGAAGACATCGAGGTCGCGGAACGCGGAGTCTTTTGTAAGGGCTTCGTGCCGGACCTTGTCGAGCTCGACGCAGACGACGTCGGGCTTGACGCGATCGATGACCGCGCGGACGTCGTCGACCGACTGCTTGGAGACGTGCGCGGTGCCGACGATGTAGTAGGTGGTTCCCTCGTGCGTCAGCTCGGTCACCGAGCTCGGCAGGGGAGCCTGCGGTTCGTCTACAGCGGCCACGCGCCCTCATAGCACGCTCCGACCCAAAGACGCGCTATGCGTTAGCCATGGCTACCGAGATTCCCGAGCCCACGCGCACCGAGATCGAAGCCGCTGCCTTTCGCCGCCTGGTCCAGCACTTTCGCGAGCGCACCGACGTCCAGAACCTCGACGTCATGAACCTCGCCGGGTTCTGTCGCAACTGCCTGTCGAAGTGGTACCGGGCGGCGGCCGCCGAGCGCGGCGTCGAGATCAGCGATCCCGAGGCGCGCGAGCTGATCTACGGCATGCCGTACGACGAGTGGAAGACGAAGTACCAGAAGTAGATCAGGCTCAATAGACCGAGAGGCCGAACAGCAGGTCGCTCATCCGCTCGCCGTGGGCGGCGACCACGCCGGCGCGCGCGGTGAGTGCGAGGCGCGTGTTGATGTCGAGCTGGAGCATGGCGCCCGCGGTGTACGCCTCGGTGCCGTTGTTGCCGACGACGTCGCGGACGTTGTCCTCGTAGCGATAGGCCCAGCCGCCGCCGACGTAGCCACCGGCATGGACGATGCCGAGCTGGAGCGGCATCGCCTGCAGCTCGAGCATGTAGCGCGACTCGAACGCGACGCCGTTCTCGGTGTTGTTGCGCCAGCCGAACATGATGTCGCCCATGATGCCGATGTGCTGGTTGAGGTAGAAGCCGCCCTGGATCGTGAAGGCCGGGCCGGCCGCGACGGTGCCGTCGGCGGAGCTCAAGAAGCCGGTGCCGGCGTACATGCTGAGCGACGGACCGGTGCGCCACAGTGGCGCCCGCTCGAGCTGGTTCCACGGACCTTGATCGGGCCGCACGATCGCCTTGTCGGTCCACGCCGCCGCTTCCGGATCGATCCAGGCGAGCGGCATGATCGTGTAGCCGCCGTCCTTGCCGATCAGGTGGACCGGGTGCATCGGGTGGAGCTGCGCGTAGCCATCGAACCGCGAGCCCTCGACACCCGCGACGACGAACAGCCCGATCGCGGCCAGCACGATGACCGCGATCGCGGCGGCCTTGCCATCGCTGCCGCTGCCGCCGCCGAGCTTGGCGCCGCCGAACTTGGTACCGCCGACGCTGCCACCGCCGCCGCCGGGCGTGTAGCGCGGGCCGGTGCTGATGTTGATCTGCGGCACGAAGATGATCTGGGTGTTCGGGCCGACGGTCTCGGTGTTGTTGGTCACCGTCCCCGAGCCGATCTCCTGGATGACGCGGACCTTCTGGCCTCGCTGCTCGGGTGCGGTCTGCGCGAGCCGCTCGAGCTCGCCGGTCGGGATGCGGTAGCTGTTTGCCGCGCAGCCACCGATCAAGGACGCGGTCAGGAACACCGAGAGGAGACGCATGGGCGCAGTATCGCAGCAAGGCGTGTGCCCGTGGGAGGAGTCGGTCAACCGCCCCGCAAGAGTGGTTGCCCGGCCGGTTCGGCAATCCCTGACAACAGGTTGTGTTGCGATCGGGCCACAGGTACCCGACGAAAACACACCCACCGGCTAAGCTGCCCGAGGTGGAGCTGGTCGACCTCGCGATGCACGCGGACGACTTCGATGCCGAGGTCGCGCGGACCCCGAAGATCGATCGGTTCTGCTCGACGACTGCATGGATCCTCGCCGCCTCGTCGGCGCTGATGCCGCCGCGCGCGGCGTTCACGCTACGTGGCAAAGCCGGGTACTTCGCGGCGATGCGCGGGGTGCACCCGGCCGGCTTTCCATACATCGAGCCCGTCGAGCTGGCGTGGGGGCTGGCCGCGCCGCTGATCGGCGCCGATGTCGAGGGGCTGGTCGGAGAGGTGGTCGCGACGCTGGCCGCGCGTCGCAACTGGCAGCTCGCGATCCTGAGCGGCCACACCATCGATGGTCCGCAGCGCAAGGCACTCGAGCGCGCGCTGCCACCGACCTGGGAGCGGCGCCGCGGCACCCCGACCCTCCGTCATGTCGCCAGCCTGGAGGGCGGGGTCGATGGATTCTTGTCCCGCCGCTCGCGAGAGCTCCGCAAGTCGATCCGCAAGAGCCTGCGCGCGGCCACCGCCGCCGGCGTCACCTTCGAGGCGGTGCGGGCGAACGTCGATCAGGCGGCCGCGCTGTACGAGCGGATCCAGGCCGTCGAGGCGCGGAGCTGGAAGTCGGCCGAGGGCGTCGGCATCTCGCAGGGATCGATGCGCGAGTTCTACAGCAAGATGCTGCCGAGGCTGTGCGCGCGCGGCGAGCAACGGACGCTGTTCGCGCGCGCCGGTGACGCCGACATCGGGTTCGTGCTCGGCGCCGTGTTCGAAGGCGAGTATCGCGGGCTGCAGTTCTCGTACGACGACAGCTATTCGCACCTCGGCGTCGGCGGGCTGCTCCAGTACCACCAGGTGGTCGGCCTGGTCGAGGAGGGCGTCGGTCGCTACGACCTCGGGACCGAGATGGACTACAAGCGCCGCTGGGCCGAGGAGATCGTGGAGACCGAGATGCTGGTGCTGGTGCGTTGACCCGACGACGCCGGCAGGTTTTCATCCCAGGATGAGGTTGGCTTCAGGCATTGCTGTGCTCGCGTTCGCCGGTTGCGGCGACAACATCACCGAGCCGCCGGGAGATCCGGGGGCGCTGGTCACCGTCGAGATGTCGAGCAAGGTCGGCGTCCTGCTCGACGAGATCGATGACGTCGCGGGTGGCGCACCCACGGCACGCGAACGGCTCGCGACCGATCTGCTCGCGCGTGACGAGGCGTTCTGGAAGGCGCGCGCGACGCTGCAGCTGCGGCTGACCGGCTATCGCCTGGTCTATCGCGCGGCGTTCTACGACGAGAACCTCCAGAAGAACGCGCTGCCGCTGCCGCCCGAGCAGCTGTGGAACATCACGATCGGCACCCCGACGCGACAGATGATCGACGGCCACGACTACGTCGCGGTCGACTACTCGATGTCGAGCACGCTGTTGACCGGCGTCGACGAGCCGGGCACCTCGGACTTCGCACTCGGCCGGATCAACGGCGCGACCACCGAGGACTTCGTGCTCCCCGTCGATCCGACGCTGCTGCTCCAGCGCACCGGCTTCGCCTGCATGGACGAGGACGAGTTCCCGCCCGACAGCGTCGAGGCCGAGAACGCGTACGAGTTCTACGACGACACCTGCGAGATCGAGGATCCGCTGACCCAGAGCTGCCACTACACCGAGTTCCCGGCGGAGAGCTGCGTCGAGGCCGTCGATCGCGCGATCGGCCGCGTCGAGACGTCACTCGCGTTCACGCGGATCGCGTGGGACGACGCGATCGCCGACAGCGTGCGCACCAACGATCTGACCACGCCCGACGCACCGGATCTCAAGGTGCTGACCGAGGGCTATCAGAGCCTGTCGAACAACCGGATCGTCTACAAGTACTTCAGCCCCACCGACCCCGACGAGTGCGCGCTGTTCGAGGAGCCCGCGTGCATCGGCGGTCCGGGCTGGCGCCGTCTCCTCGCGTTCGACTCGATCGATCACAACGTCGGCGGCAAGCCGATCGACATCGGACCGGTCGACTACCTCGTCGAGGGTCTCGGCGGCGAGCTGATCGATCACAACATCTACACGCTGTCCGAGTGCCACAACCACTTCCACTTCCTCTACTACGGCAACTTCGGCTTCGGCAGCGGCGCCAACCAGACGGTGCAGAAGAACGGCTTCTGCCTCGAGAGCACGGGGCGGCTGTCGAACCACGAGCTGTCGGCGCTCCACACCACCCGCGACTGTTCGAACCAGGGCGTCGATCCGGGCTGGGTCGATCTGTACGCCGCCGGCCTGACCTGCAACTGGGTCGACATCACCGACGTCGACACCTCCGCCGGGGCGGTCACCGACAAGCTGGTGTTCCACTCCAACCCCGACGGCTTCATCTGCGAGGGCGAGCTGCTCAAGGACGAGGCCGGCAACCAGCTGTTCGAACCCACCGACTTCACCAGCCCCGCAGGCGATCCGGTCGATCGACCGATGTGCGATGTCGCCGAGGGCACCGACACCAACGACATCGGCGAGGTCGACGTCACGGTTCCCAAGGTCGGCGGCATGATGTCCAGTCCGTGCACCGACGATCAGCAGCTCGGTCCGCAGCGCAACTGCGGTTTCACGCAGCAGACCAACACCGGCGGCTCGCTGCTCCTGCAGTGCAACAACGCGGGCTCCACCCGCACCGTGACGTGCACCGGCGGCTCGGCGGCGGAGCCGATGATCGTGCGGATCTGCGAAGGCAGCCTCGCGCTCGGCGCCGGTGTCGATTGCGCGTTCAACGGCGAGGGCTTCCTCGCGCAGGAGATCGTGGCGTCACCGAGCAACACCACCGTGTCGTTCACCTGTCCGGAAGCCCGCGATGCCACCGAGACGGGCCGCCAGATCGCCGTCTACACCGCGCCGCTCTACGAGGGCGACGGTCCCCGTCAGGGCTTCGTCTGCGACTAGACCACGTCTGCGAACGAGCTCGACGACGGATGTAGCGCGCGAGAGAGCCGGCGCCAGCACGCGATCCAGTGATGGTAGTCGCGCGCCGCGAGCCCGAGCTCGTTCTTGCGCAGGCCGCGCGGCCTGGTGAACTCCTCGGGGAGCCGATAGCTGCGCACCGGTCCGCCGCCGTAGCTCGGAAGCGGATCCGGTCCGAACGGTAGCTGGAGGTTCTGCAGCGGGCTGCCGGCGCGGAGCGCGTCGCTGACGTGCCGCAGGATGATCGCGGCCTCGGCCGTGGTCAGCGTGTGGCGATCACCGAGCTTGAGGCGTCGCCGGATCATCGGCCGGCCGCGCGGCGTGATCTCGAGCGAGCCGTTGCCGTAACGGAGCGCGTACTCGACGTCGTCGTGCGTGACGGTGCAGAGCACCGGCCGCGCCGAGAGCCGGATGAATGGCAACAGCGGCGGCTCGGGCAGGGCGCGCGGAAAGCTGTAGACCGCGCCGAGCAGGAGATACCGCTCGAGCGCCGCCGGCTCGGTCAGGCCCTCGGTGATCTCGCGCTGGTGGAGCACGATCAGCTCGCCGCGCGGATCATCGGCGGCGATCAACAGATCGGCGAGCACGAGCTGCGGGCCATCGTCGTCGGGGGTAGCTGCGATCGCATCCTGGAGGGCAACCGCCTCGGGCGTGCCGCCGACGTCACCGGCCGCGTGCGGGACCGGCGCGGTCTCGAGGTGCGCGACGCCGAGCGCGTCGACCATCTTGCACAGCGCGTCGAACGGACCCCGCACCACGTCGGGGATCAGCGCGCGCGACAAGCCCGGCATCCGCTCGAGGTGAGGGAGGTCGTGATAGTCGATCACGAGCACGCCGCCCGGGCAGCCCTCGGTCCAGCGATCGCGAACGTAGATGTTGCGGGTCGCGAACAGCACGGCCTGCTTGGCCGAGCCGAACAACGTGCGATCGATGAGGCCGATCACGAAGTCGTCCTCGGGTACGCGGCACGCGGCGCGCGCGTTCGCGAGCTTGCGCTTCACCGCATTCAACGCGAGGTGCACGTCCGCGAACGACACGAGCACGTCACGGATCCGCTGCTGCCACTCCACCATCGGACGCGCAGCTTGGCATGACCGGCGGCGCCGGCACGTCGCGCGTGATAACCCCGCGTCAGTCCGGCTTGTCTGCGGGCGGCAGGGACTCGGCTTCGGCCTTCTTCATCGCGCTCAGCGACGCCGCCGCTTCCTCGCGGCGGTTCGACAGCACCGACAGCATCACGCCGGTGCCGATGATGCCGGCGATGCCCGATAGCGAGATCCAGTGCGGCACGTGGATGTGGTTGTGGAGGAACAGCTTGACGCCGATCAGCATCAGCAAGATCGCGAGCGCCATCTTGAGGTACTTGAACTTGTCCATCGCGCCCGCGAGCACGAAGTACAGCGAGCGCAGGCCCATGATGGCGAAGATGTTCGACGTCACCATGATGAAGACGTCCTCGGACACGCTCAACACCGCCGGGATCGAGTCGAGCGCGAACACGACGTCGGTGAGCTCGATCGAGATCAGGCAGATCAGCGCGGTGGTCCACGCCTTCTTGCCGTCGATCATGACGGTGAACTTGCCGCCGTGATCGCCATCGGAGATCCGCACCCAGCGGCGCAGGATGCGGACGAGGCGGCTCTGCTTGGGCTCGTCCTCGTCGTCGTCCTCACCGCGGAGGAGGCCGAAGCCCTGGTACGCGAGGTAGGCGCCGAAGATGTAGAAGATGAAGTCGAACTTGTGGGCGAGGAACGCGCCACCCGACAGCATCGACAGGCGGAACACGATCGCGCCCATGATTCCCCAGAACAGGATCCGGTGCTGATACTTGGTGGGGATCCGGAACTGGGTGAACAGCAGCGAGATGACGAAGATGTTGTCGACGGACAGCGCGTACTCGAGGAGATACGCGGAGACGTACATGAACGACGCGTTCGGGCCCGGGTTCTTCGACACCTCGAGCACGTGCGTGACCTCGTTGCGCTCCATCAGCGTCGCCCCGAGCCAGGCGTTGTCGTACATCAGGTAGACAAAGCCGGTGAAGGCGAGGCCGAGCGACATCCAGCCGACCGTCCAGTAGGCGGCGTTCTTGATGGTGGGCGTCTCGGCCTTGCGGTGAAGCACCCCGAGGTCGAGTGCGAGCAGCACGGCGACGAACGCGAAAAAGCCGATCCAAAACCAGATCATCGCCGGGACCAGGGACCATGCCGTTAGGCGGCCCCGTAGGCAAGGTCACAAATGCGGATCCGAGGCCCGGACCAGGGATCAGTTGAGGGTCGACAGTAGCTTCTCTACGTCGCCGGCCGGCTTTGCCAGGCCGAGCTTGGAGAAGCACATCAGCGCATCACGGAGCATGTCCTTGCCATCGGCGACATCGCCCATCTCGGCCTTGTAGCGGCCGAACTGGAACAGCGCCTTGCCGAGGGCGGCCTCGTTGTTGATGCTGCGCAGCACCTCGATCGCCTTGCCGAACGCGACCGCGGCCGGCGCGATCGGGGCCGAGTCATCGACGCCGAACGACACCAAACTGGTCGCGAGCACGTCACCCAAAGTAAGGTAGGCCTGCGCCTCCTTCTCCTTGAGGCCGGCCTTCTTGGCCACCGACAGCGCGCGCTCGGCGAGATCCTTGCCGGCGCCGGTGTGGCCCTGGAGCTTCTCGAGCAGCGCGAGGTGGCGGCAGCAATCGCTCTCGAGCCCGCGATCCTCGATGTCCTCGATGATCTCGAGCGCGTTCTCGAGCCGGCTGCGTGCCTCGTCGAGCTTGTTATCGACGAGCGCCTGCTCGCCGAGGTTGGTGAGGATCAGCGCGCACAGCGGCAGCGCGCCGATCGCCTCGGCATCGGGCAGCGCCGCGAGCCAGCCACTGCGAGCCGTGGTGAAATCGCCGAGCTCGAAGGCGAGGGCGGCGAGGTGGTTCTGCGAGACGATGACGCCCCAGCGATCGCCGGCGGTGCGCCGCAGCTCGAGCGCTTCCTCGTGGCAACGCTGCGCGGCCTCGTACTGACCGCGCTCCTGCTGGACGTCGCCGAGGCGGGAGAGCGAGGTCGCGATCGCGCGCTTGTCGCCGTGCTTGCCGCGGCGCGCGAGCGCCTCGGTGATCTTGGCGTGTGCCTCGTCGTACTTGCCGAGCATCAACATCGACTTGCCGATGTCGTCGAGCGAGCCCGCGATGCCGCGTTGATCGCCGGCGGCGCGGAACAGCTCGAGGCCGCGGTTCAAGTACTCGAGCGCGAGCTTGAGATCGCCCTTGCGGCGCCACACCCGGCCCTTCTTGTTGAACGCGACGGCCGCCTTGGTCTTGCTCGCGGCGACCCACGACAGCCGCAGCATGCGCTCGAACGCGCCGAGCGCCGCCTCGAAGTCACCGATCAGCTCGTAGATCGAGCCGAGGTCGTGCCAGATGTGGATGCGCATCGCGAGGTCGTTCGAGCCCGGCGCGCCGATGCAGGCGAGCGCGCGATCGAACAGCCGGATCGCCTTGTCGTTGGCGAACTGCGCGCGCGCGTGCTCCGCGGCGCGGCGGTAGCGCACCGCGGCCTCGCGGTGCTCGCCAGCGAGCTGGAGGTGGCGCGCGACCTCTTCCTGCGCCGCCGGGCCGCGCCCCTCGGGGTGCAGCTCGAGCCAGCGCGACACCGCCGCGTGGTAGCGACGG
>JAEYYY010000360.1 GCA_023430775.1 Pseudomonadota bacterium | reverse complement strand
AGCACGCCCGGCTCGGCGGCATGCTGCGCGCCCGTGGCGCACTCGAAGCGGCGGTGATCGAGTACGAGAAGGCCCTCGCGATGGGGTCCGATCCGTTCGTCGCGGGAAAGCTCGCACGCACGCTCGTCGAGGTCGGCCGGCACGAGCGCGCGATCGAGCTCGCGACGCCACTGGTCGCTGCCGACGATCACGATGCGGTCGCCGCGGTCACCCTTGGCATCGCGCGGCTGGCGCGCCAAGAATGGGCGCAGGCAATCACCGCCTTCGAACAAGCGTTGCGTATGAGCCCGTTCGATCCGACCACCCGTTGCGGACTTGCCGAGGCCTATGGCAAGACCTCCGATGGACGCGCAGCACGGGAGCGCGCCGCCTGTGACCAGTTGAAGAGATGACCAAGCCCACCCCCATACACGGCGAGCCGGCGATCAAGCCGGTGCGCCTCGTCGATCCGGTCGAACCTGGTTCGACCTCAAAAGGGCCCGACGGACCTAGAAAACGGGAGACGGACACCGACGTCAATCCGGTGGTCTCGACCGACAAGGTGGACCCGGATGGGTTCCCGCTGACGCCCGAGCCGGCCACACCGAAGTCCGACATGGATGCGGTGCGCGAGCTCGCGGCCGCCCACGATCAGATCGTCACCGAGATCAGCAAGCGGATCATCGGCCAGCGCCGCGTCATCGAGCAGCTGCTGGTCGCGCTGTTCGCGCGCGGTCACACGCTGTTCGTCGGTGTGCCGGGCCTCGCGAAGACGCTGCTCATCTCGACGCTCGCCGAGACGCTGAACCTGTCGTTCCAGCGCATCCAGTTCACGCCGGACCTGATGCCCGCCGACATCACGGGCACCGAGGTGCTCGAGGAAGATCACGCCACCGGCCGCCGCAACTTCCGGTTCATCAAGGGCCCGGTGTTCGCGAACCTCGTGCTCGCCGACGAGATCAACCGCACGCCGCCGAAGACGCAGGCCGCGCTGCTGCAATCGATGCAGGAGTATCGGGTCACCGCGGGCGGCACCACGCACGAGCTGCCGCTGCCATTCCTGGTGTTCGCGACCCAGAACCCGGTCGAGCAAGAGGGCACGTATCCGTTGCCCGAAGCGCAGCTCGATCGCTTCATGTTCCAGGTCGACGTCGATTACCCGAGCGAGGACGAGGAAGAGGAGATCGTTCGCCAGCAGACGAGCGACCACCACCCCGATCTCGCGAAGGTGCTGTCGCCGCAGCGAATCATGCAGCTGCAGGATCTCGTTCGCCGCGTGCCCGCGTCCGATCACGTCGTCAAGTACGCCGTGGCGCTCGCCCGGGCCACGCGACCCACCGCACCGTCGGCGCCGGCGTTCATCCGCGACGCGGTCTCGTGGGGCGCCGGTCCGCGCGCCTCGCAGTTCTTGATCCTCGCCGCCAAGGCACGCGCGATCCTCGACGGCCGGTTCGCCGCCTCGACGGACGACGTCAGCGCGCTGGCGCGCCCCACGCTGCAGCACCGGCTGATCCTCAACTACCGCGCGGAAGCGGAAGGCCTGCGCGCCGGCGACCTGGTGGATCGGCTGCTGTCGACGGTGACCCCGTAGGCCTCGATGCCGGGGCTACCCGAAAAGATCGACCCGACCCAGCTCGCGCGGCTCGGCTCGCTACCGATCAAGGCGCGGGTGATCGTCGAGGGCGCGCTGTCCGGCATGCACCGCGCCTCGGTGCACGGTGCCTCCGTCGAGTTCGCCGAGCACAAGGAGTACTCGCCCGGCGACGAGCTGCGCCACGTCGACTGGAAGGCGTACGCGAAGCAGGATCGGATCTACGTCAAGCAGTTCGAGCAGGAGTCGCAGCTGACGATCTACCTGGTGCTCGACGCGTCGGGATCGATGGGCTTCGCGGGTGGAGGAATCTCGAAGATCGAGTACGCCGGGCTGTGCCTCGCGGCGCTGGCGTATCTCGTGATCCAGCAGCAGGACAAGGTGGGCTTCCTCGCCTGCGGCGATCGCAAGATCGAGACGATGGTCCCGCCGCGCGCGCGGACCACGCACCTGCACGATCTGCTCGGCGTGCTCGAAGGCGTGATGGCCAAGGGCGGCGTCGGTGACGAATCGCCGGCCGACGCGCTGATCAAGATCGCGGAGCTGTCGCGGCGGCGCAAGTCGCTGATCGTGATGGCTTCAGATCTGTTCGACATCGAGGACAAGACGCTGACGGCGCTCGCCCAGCTGCGCGCGCAGCGCCACGACGTCTCGGTGCTGCACGTCATGGATCCCCACGAGCTGGCGTTTCCCTACGACGGGTTGACGCAGTTCGAGTCGCTCGAGAACGACCACAAGATGCTGGTCAATCCGAACGCCGTGAAGAAGGAGTACCTCGCCCGGATGGACGAGTTCCTCGCGCGGTGCCGCGGCTCGATGGCCGCCGCCGGCGTCGACTATCACCTGGTGCCGACCGATCGCGCGCTCGAGCGAACGCTGCTCGACCTGCTCGTCATGCGGTCGCGCCTCGGTCCTGCCCGAAGGGCCGGCTGATGGGGTTTCTCGCGCCGCTGATGCTGCTCGGCGTGCTCGCGCTCGCGGTGCCGATCGCGATCCACCTGATCGGCCGCCGCCGCGCGCGGATCGTCAAGTTCGCGGCCCTCGACTTCCTGCTCGCCACCAAGCGACGCACCGCGCGCCGGTTCCGCCTGCGCGAGCGCGTGCTGCTGATCGTGCGGGTGATCGCATGTGCGGCGCTCGCCCTCGCGCTCGCCAAGCCCTACATGTCATGCGCTCGCAAGGGGCCGGAGGTGTCGCGCGGTCCGCAGGCGGCGGTGATCGTGATCGACGATTCGTTCGCATCGTCCTATCTCGTCAACGGCACGCCGTGGATCAAGTCGGCGACCGACGAAGCGCGGCGCCTGCTCGCGCTGCTCGGACCGGAGGCGGAGATCGCGATCGTGCGCACCGCCGAGGGTGCCGAGCATCCGAGCGAGCTGACCCGCGACCACCTCCGCCTGCGCGATCAGCTGCTCGCCCTCGAATCGAGCGCGCGGCCGGCCGACACCCAGCGCGCGCTCGCTCGCGCCGCCCAGCTGCTCGCCGCGTCGAGCCACGGCCGCAAGACCGTTTACCTCGTCTCGATGCTAGCCAGGCACGGCCTCCGGACCGACGAGGCGCCGTGGGGCAAGGACGGCCCGACCCTCGCCGTCATCGATCTCCGTCCGGCCTCGACACCCAACCTCGCGGTCACCGATCTGAAGATCGATGCCGAACCGGGGACCGGTACACGCGGCGTGTCGTTCGCCGCCGAGGTGTCGAACTTCGGCGATGCCAAGGCCACCGTCGAGGCGTCGCTGTCGATCGCCGATCGCGTGGTCGCGCGCGGCACCCTCGACATCCCGCCGCACGACAAGCGCACCAAGCGGTTCCACGCGGTGCTGCCCTCCGGCATCCGCGCCACCGATGCGATGGTGTCGATCACGCCGGACGCGCTGCCGATCGATGATCGCCGCTGGGTCCGCGCGTCGCTGCGCGATCAGGTGCGCGTGCTGCTCGTCAACGGCGATCCGCGGACGGTGCGCGTCGACGACGAGCTGTTCTATCTCGAGGCCGCGCTGCGCCCCGGCGATCGCGAGGACAGCGGCACCCGGGTCCGCGCGATCACCGCCGAGGAGCTGTCGGGGATCGAGCCGCGCGCCCGCGGCAAGGCCGGCTTCATCGATCTCAACGAGCTCGATGTCGTCGTGCTCGCAAACGTGCCGGCGTTGCCGCTCGAGCGCGTCGCGGTGCTCGGTGCGTGGGTTCGCGGCGGCGGCGGCATCCTGGTCGCGCCCGGCGATCGCGTCGATCCGGCGGCGTACGACCGCACGATGTTGCCGCTGCTCCCGCAGAGCCTGCGCGATCCGATCGACACCACGTGGGGAGCGACCTCGCAAGATCGCGACAGCCGCGCGCTTCGCCTCGTCAAATGGGAAGCCGATCACCCGATCTTCTCGGCATTCAACAAGGCCGGCGACGGCCTCGCCGACGCGAAGTTCTTCAAGATCAACCTGCTCGGCCCGACGACCGACACCGCCGATCGCCAGGTGCTCGCGCGGTTCACCAACGGCGCGGCCGCGATCGTCGAGGCCTCGATCGGCAGCGGCCGCACGCTGCTGTTCACCTCGACGCTCGATCGCGACTGGAACGACCTGCCGATCCACACCGGCTTCTTGCCGCTGGTCCAGCAATCGGTGCGTCACCTCGCGCGCAAGCACGCCGCGTTCGGCACCCGCGACCATCTCGTCGGTGGCTCGGTCTCGCTGCCGACCGGCGATCTCAAGAAGCTCGAGGTCCGCGGTCCCGACGGCATCGGTGCCAGCTTCGAAGGCGACCGGCTCGTCGACCGCGCCAGCATCCGCTACAACCGCACGGATCGCCCCGGCGTCTATCACGTCGTCGGCACCGACATGACGGCGGCGACGCTCGAGCGTGACGAGCTCGGCTTCGTCGTCAACCTCGATCCGCGCGGCTCCGATCTGACGCCGGCACCGACCTCCGCGCTACCGCCGTCGGGGACAGCCAGCAACGGTGACACCGGCGATCAATCGCGACGGATCGAGCTGTGGCACGGGCTCGCCGCGGCGCTGCTCTTGCTACTGCTCGCCGAGGGCCTGCTGGTGTCGCGTCACTGAGCTCGCGGCTTGCTGCCGAAGTCGTGAGAGTGGATGCCGAGGAAGAAGCCGGCCATCCACGCGGTCTGGTCGCCGAGCGTCACTCCGCCCGCGGCACCGAGGGAGAACCGCGAGTTGATCCAGAAGTCGGCGCGCACGCGTGGCTCGGCGACGAGGCTGCCGATCTCGCCGTCGGGACCGCCATAGCGAAGCCAGCGCTGCCCCGCCGCGAGCTCGGCGGCGAAGTTGACGCCCGGCATCGCGTGCCGGAAGCCGAAGATGCCGTACACCGATGCGGCGCTCGAGCCGGCGCCCTCGAGCACGCCGGTCTCGACCTCACCGCCGGCATAGGTGCCGTAGCCCGACGCCATCGTGAAGCCGATGCCGACGAGCTTCGCCTCCTGTGCCGCGATCATCTCCTGCTTTGGCGGAGCGGTCGTCGACCGAAACGTCTTCGAATCCTCGACGGGTGTGGCGGCGTGATGCCGGGTGGTGGCGCCGACCGTCAGCCGCGCCGGTGGATCGTAGATCCGGCGCGTACACCCAGTTGCCAGCGAGCACGCGAGGACGACGCCGACCGCTCCGACTTGCATGCAGTGATGCTAGCGCGCCGCGTGTCGCTCGGGCCAGGACGACGCGTGCTCCCGAGCGGCAAATCACGGCGTGCCGCGAAGCTGTGCGGCAAGCGCACGGTGCTCGGCGCTGCCGACGATGTCGCGCCCCGGCGCGGCGAGCGTACGCCGGGCGTCGACATGTGCGAGTTTCATCGCGCGTACCCGGGCGGCCGCCTCGCCGACCCGCTCGCGGAACCGCGGATCGCGCTCGAGCTCGCGGCGGCATGCTTCCTCGACGGCGTCCTGGGTGTCCTCGTTGTTGCACAGCAGCAGCACGTCGCAGCCGGCGCGGATCGCCGCGATCGCGGCCGCCGCCGGATCCGCGATCGCCTTCATGTCGAGATCGTCCGACACGATCACGCCGCGGTAGCCGAGCTTGCCGCGCAGCAGGCCCGTGATCGCGGCGTGCGACAGCGTGGCAGGCACCGCGGGCTCGATCGCGGGAAACACCACGTGCGCGGTCATGATCATCGGGATGCCGGCCGCGGCTGCACGCGCGAACGGCGCCAGCTCGACGCGCTCCATGCGCTCCATCGGATGATCGACACGCGGCAGCTCGAGGTGACTATCGGTGGCGGTGTCGCCGTGACCCGGGAAGTGCTTGCCGCACGCGAGCACGCCGGCGGCCGCGAGCCCGCGCGCGAACGCGAGCGCGCGCTCCGCGGTGGTCTCCGGTTCGGTGCCGAACGCGCGATCGCCGATGATCGGGTTCGCCGGGTTGGTGTGGATGTCGAGCACCGGCGCGAAGTCGATGTCGAAGCCGAGCGCGCGCAGCTCGCGGCC
>JAEYYY010000339.1 GCA_023430775.1 Pseudomonadota bacterium | reverse complement strand
CGACGGCGGCCTGCGCTGCGTAACCGCGACTGCTCTCGCGTACGAAGCACGAGCACGAGCACGAGCACGAGCACGAGCACGAGCACGAGGACGAGGTGCGCCCTCGGCGCCTAGAACAGCACCGCGCCACACGGGAACGTGGCGTTGACGATCGGGTTGATCGAGCTCTTGAGGTCGGTGCATGCCTGGCCGAGCAGGCGCACGACGTTGCCGTTCACCAGCTCCCAGTCGGTGCCGTACGTCAGGGTGTTGCCGTTGAGCGTGACGGTGCCGTTCTGTGCCTGGCTCTCGTCGATCGTGCCGTTGATCGACAGCTCGCACGACGCGACGCCACCGATGATGTCCTCGAACGCGGTCTTCAGCTCGGCCGGCGTGTTGGCGACGTAGAACTTCGCGTTCGGTTGACCGGCCTGCACGCCGGCGCCGGCGTTGGCGACGTTCTGGAGGTGCGAGTCGTTGATGCCGTTGCCGACCGCGAGCACGAACAGCCGGATGCCGGCGGCGTACGACGCGCCGGCTGCGGCGACCGCGGCGGCCTGACCGTCACCGCCGTTGCAGCCGTTCGGCAGGCCGTCGGTGGCGAGCACGATGACCGGCGGCGAGTCGACCGGCGGCGGGTTGGCGGCGAACTCGGCGACCGCCTGGTCGATCGAGGGCCCGGTCGGCGTGTTGCCGTTCGGGCTCTGGCTGTTGATCAGCGAGGCGATGCCGCTGCGGTTGTTCATCGACCGCGGCACCGTGTAGAGCTTCGGGCACGGCGAGTCGGTCGAGTAGAGCGACGCGCCGAAGTACGCGCGGCCCTCGAGGTTCGTCACCACGCCATCGGTCGGCTCGACGAGCGCGTCGCGCACGGCGGCGTAGCGGCTCTTGTTGCCGATCGGGTCGGCCATCGAGCCGCTGCGGTCGATGAGGAGCTGGATCGAAGGCACCTTCGCCTTGGCCTCGAAGTTGACCGCCGGGCACTCCTGCGGATCGCCGGGATCGCCCGGGTCACCTGCGTCGGGACCGGGCACCGGGTCGCCACCGATCGTCGACGGCGTGCACGCGGTGAGGGCAGCTACCAAACAAACAGCGGAGGAGGCTAGGCGGGTCATGGCGGCGGGCTCCTTGAAGACGAAGCCCGATAGAGCAAGCGACGAGCCGAGAGTTTCGGCCATCGCGAGAGAGATGATTCCACTCGTTAGCAGTGGAGACTGTCGAACCCTGTCGACACGCCTCCCACCCCTCGATCGGGTCAGAAGTCCAATGGCAACTGTGGCTTCCACGCGTAGCGAGCTACGCGATCGGCGGCGAATCACACAGTTTGCGCGATTCGCGAACGTCGTTGCGCGACAGGCGTCGCGGACCCCGAAGCGCTACTTGTCGTCGTTGTCGACGATGCGTGCGGCCGGGAAGTCGGTGCCTCCGTCAGGCCCGCTGCCTTTTCCCTTGGGCTCGCGCTTGAGGGCGAGCTTGTAAAGCAGCGTCAGCGACAGGGCGACCAGGATCAGCGACGGCGCCTTGAACCACGGGCTCGACGTCCAGTGCTCCGAGGTGATCTTGATGACGTCCTCGTCCAGCGTGGCCGCGACCGGCACCGCGAGCCCGATGCCCATCAGCGCCTCGCCGGTGATGAAGCCGGCGGCCGCGAGCAGGCCCATCCGCTCGACCTCGCCGCGGCGCTCGGGCCCGGCCTTGACCTTGTCGAGCGACTTCTGGACGAGCAGCGCGACGATGCCGCCCAGCATGATCGGCACGTTGAGGTCGAACGGCAGGTAGACGCCGACCGCGAACGCCATCACCGGGATACGGACCTTGCTGTTCCTGGACTGCAGCCAGACGTCGAGCGCGATCACGATCACCGCGATCACCGCGCCGATGCCGATGATCAGCCACGGCAGGCCGCCGGCGAACACGCCCTTGGACACCGTGCTCATCAGGCCCGCCTGCGGGGCCGGCAGCTTGTCGCCGATGCCGTAGGCGTCGTTGAGCAGATTGAGGATCGGCGCCATCGCCAGCGCGGCGACCACCACGCCGAGGATCTGCATGACCTGCTGCTTCCACGGCGTCGAGCCGACCAGCTGGCCGCACTTGAGATCCTGCAGGTTGTCACCGCCGATCGCGGCGGCGCAGCACACCACGCCGCCGATCAGGATCGCCGCCACCGGGCCGGCCGGCGCCTCGAGGCCGAGCCCGAGGAGCAGCAGCGCGGACACCAGGATGGTCGAGATCGTGATGCCCGACACCGGGTTGTTCGACGACCCGACGAGGCCGGCCATATACGACGCGACCGCGGAGAACAGGAAGCCGGCGACCACGACGACCACCGACATCACCGCGCTGATCAGCACCGCGTTGTCGGCGCCGGCCTGATCGAGGAAGTACCAGAAGATCGCGAACAGCGGGATGATCGACAGCGCGATGAGGATCAGGATGATGTTCATCGGCATGTCGCGCTCGGTGCGCGGCACGCTCGCGGCGCCGCCCTGCTTCGCCTTCTTGTAGGCATCGAGGCCGGCCTTGATGCCGCCGAGCAGCGACTTGCGCAGCTTGAACAGCGACCACACGCCGCCGACCAGCATGCCGCCGACGCCGAGATAGCGCGTGGCCGAGCCCTGGTAGCGCGCCGCCGCGGTGACCGCATCGACATCGGGCAGCGGGCCCGACAGCGCGATCGCGCGCACGCCGACATCGCCGGCGATCGCGCCGTGGTTGGTGAAGCCCCACGGCTCGACCATCGCGAGCACGTCCGGGACCCAGCTCACCTTGAGGCGCTCGAGCAGCGTGCCGACCAGCTGGACGCCATCGGCGTACGCGGCATACGCGGCATCCTTCGCGAGCAGCGCCGCGGCACCGTGCGAATCGGGATCGACCACGATCGTCGCCGGATCGCCGAGCGCGCCGAACAGCGGCATCGCGACCCAGCGGTTGAGCGCGGCACCCGCGAAGATCACCGCGGCGACGTTGAAGCCGACGATGTAGCCGACCGAGAGCAGCGCGGGCGACGCGTTGATGCCGAAGTACAGCGGTGCGCCCGCCTTGCTGGCCGCGGCGCCCTTGGCCACCGACGACGTGCCGCTGCCGACGTAGGTCGCGAACTCGGCGATCTCCGCCCACAGCTTGAGGCCGGTCGCGCCGATCTTGATCGATGCACCGAGCAGACCGGCGATCACCAGCACGCCGACGCCACCGCCGCCCTCGGCGCCAACCTTGAGCACCTCGGCGGTGGCCACGCCCTCGGGGAACTGCAGCGGCTGATCGATGATCAGCGCGCGGCGCAGCGGGATCGTGAACAGCACGCCCAGGATGCCGCCGAAGCCGGCGATCAGCGTGGTCTCGATGTAGCTGAAGCTCGTCCACGTCCCGAGCATGATCAGCGCCGGCAGCGTGAAGATGACGCCGGCGGCGAGACCTTCCCCGGATGCCGCGGCGGTCTGGACGCCGTTGTTCTGGAGGATGTTGCCGCGGCGGATCGCGCGGAAGATGCCCATCGAGATCACGGCGGCGGGCACCGAGGCCGACACCGTCATGCCGGCGAACATGCCGAGGTACGCGTTGGCGCCAGAGAGGATGATCGACAGCAGCGAACCGAGGATCAGCGCGCCGGCCGTCAGCTCCGGCAGGGACTTCGAAGCCGGAATGTAGGGTTCGACGGTGCCGCCGGCGGCTGGTTCTGCCATGCGCGAACTGTCCCCAACGCGGTCCCCCTGCGTCAAGGCGACGACGGTCTTCATCTCGTGCGCCCGATCGGTAGAATGCGCACGTGGGCCGGTGGGCTATGTTCCTCGTCGTCGCGCTCTCCTGTGCGGGCGAGCAGCGCCACACCGACGCTCGCCATCATCCGTGGTTCGATGCGACGTTCGAACAGGTCTTCGAGGCGGCGGTCGACGCGGTCAAGCAACGCAATCACCGCGTCGAAGCGTCGCGGACCGATGCCACGATCAAGAGCGCCTGGCAGCAGATCGGCGGCGCCAGAGCGGTGCGCAGCCAGGACCCCGATGCGGCGCGGTTGTTCGTCCGGTTCGACGTGTCGATCGTCGGTACGCGTCCGTACGAGGTTCGCGTCGTGGGACACGCATCGATGTGGCGCGTGGGCTCCGCCCTGCCGACGCCACTTGAAGGTGCGGATGAACCGCCTTGGCTTGCGGGGCGGGTCGATGCCTTGCGAGCCGCGATCTACGAGGGCCTGCGGCAGTACGCCGTCGAGACCGAGGTGAGACGTTAGGGCCCGAACACGGGCTTGTCGGTTGCGAACTCGACGGTGTTGAAGATGAGGAAGTCGCCGAGGATGACGAGCTCGTAGACCGGGATGACCCACAGCGCGAAGTGGATCAGCGAGTTGCCGACCTTGCTGCCGGTGACCTTGCCGTTCCACTTGTGGACGGCGTGAAACGCGCTGTAGCTGCCGTAGCAGGCCGGCGCGGCAACCGAGAGGGCGGTGGCGAGGAGGACGGGGGCGACGAGCTTCTTCATGCCTCCTTCCTACAACACGTGATTCTGCCGAGGCCAGTTACATGCCCCTCCGTCAGGAGGAGCAAGGTCCTCGGGAACGAGAGCCACTTGCTCGGCAGTCCGGTCGATCTCTCCACCGAACGAAGCCGCCAGCGGGGTAGACGTCCTTGGACGTCGGTGGAGAGTCGCACCACGTTCTTCATGATCGGTCGTGGTCGACCGCGGCGTAGCACCGCGGATGGAAAGCTAGCTCGCTCGTTCCCGAGGAATCGCCAGCGTCGCGCGAAACGATCCGAGATTCAAACCGATCGAAGTACGATGCAACCGATGAGGTGGTGTCTCGTGGTGCTGGTCGCAGCGTGCGGTGACGACAAGGCGCCGCCACCACCGGTCCCCGTCGCGCCCGAACCGGCGCCGCGCGGCACGGTCGCGTACGACGACAAGGACGAACCGGCGCCGGTGACCCCGCTCGATGCAGCCGCGCCGGATGCTCCGCCCGAGCCGCCGGCGCGCAAGCCGCCTGCGAAGGTCGACATGAAGACCGAGCTCCGCGCGATCAAGAGCGCGCTCGCGAAGATCAGCGCCAAGCGCGATGCCGCGGCCAAGCGTGCGATCGCCTGCGAGCTCGCGGGGGAGATCGAGCAGCACGCGTTCAACGCGCAGTCGCTGCCCGACCCGGAGGGGCTCGACGCCGACAAGCGCTACGCCTATCGCAACGAGGTGATGAACCTGCATGTGATCGGCGAGGACATGATCGGGCACTGCAAGGACAACGAGCCCGATGGCATCGACCTCGACCTCGAGCAGATGCCGCACTCGTTCGCGCGACTGGTTCAGCTCGTGCCGAAGGCGCAGCGGCCCTGAGGCAAAAGTCCCGCGATACCTTTTCGCAGCGCGCCGACACTATCCAGTCTGCGGGTCGCGACTCGCGCGGTATAGGCTCGTCCGGAGCCTGGATGAGGCGTGGCCGCGTGGGAATTGTTCGCGCGATCCCGTGTGGTTGGCTTGATCGTGTTCAATTGTCGCGAGACCGTTCCGCCTAGATCAGCCCGGGGGCTGATGCGTTGGGGAAAGAACGCATTCCGGAGGATTCGTGAACCGCAACTCCCAGCGTGCCGGACGGCAGTCCGTGCGCGCGTCTTCGCATTGGTTGCGCGCCGTCGCGGCGACCACCTTGATGTCCTTCATCGTCACGTCGTGCGGCGGCAAGACGACGTCGTCGACACCGCCGGGCGGCGGTCAGCTCGGTGGCGCATCGCCGCTGTCGGATCGCGCGCTGGTGCAGCTCGAGAATGCGCCTCCCGGGCTCGACCTGCGGGTCTCGGAAGGCAAGGCCGGCGCACCCGCGCTCGACACCTCGAAGCTGCCGCCGGCGCGGAAGCTGAGCACCCAGGAAGCGGACGCGGTGCTCGCGCGGGTCAAGCCGCTGCAGGCGGACCCCGATGACTACAAGGCCTTCGCGCTCCGGCCCGGCAGTCAGCCGGCGCCCCGCACGGGCAACACGATCAAGGGCTCGTTCCCGGCTGCCCCCAGCACGCTGTTGCCTCCGGCGGCAACCAATGCAGGGAAGGACCTCGCGGTGCTGCGCTGGATGCCCGAGGGCAACGTGCCGCTCGCGCCCGAGCTCAGCGTGACGTTCAGCCAGCCAATGGTCGCGGTGACATCGCAAGACGACGCCGCGAGCAGCGTGCCGGTGAAGCTGACGCCGCAGCCGAAAGGCAAGTGGCGGTGGATCGGCACGCGCACCGTGCTGTTCGATCCCGAGGTCCGGTTCCCGCAGGCGACCACGTACACGGTCGAGGTTCCCGCCGGTACCCGGAGCGCGAATGGCGGCGCGCTCAAGGCGGCCCACAAGTTCACGTTCGAGACGCCGCCGCCCTCGCTGACCACGCGCTATCCGAGCGGCGGGCCACAGCACCTCGACGTGCCGATGCTGCTCGCGTTCGACCAGAAGATCGACGCGCAGGCGGTGCTGGCGCTGATCAAG
>JAEYYY010000121.1 GCA_023430775.1 Pseudomonadota bacterium | reverse complement strand
TCGTCAGGTAGCCCACGAGCCCCTCGCACAACACGAGGAGTGGCCGGCTGCGATCGAACACCGCGGAGGCCGCGCGCAGTTCGTCAAGCTCGAGCGCGTTGGCAACCGCCACGACATGGCGCGGACTCCGGGCGAGCTGAAGCCGGCGGCGAACATCGTCGAGGAGTGCGAGCTTGGTGGCGACGACATCGCGGAGGTCGGTCTCGACGTAGTGAAGCGAACCCCCCTGCGTCAGATCCAGCCCGCGCAGCGAGTAGCCGCACGCCAGCTCGAGGACCTGCGATGCGCCGGACTTGCGGATCAGCTCGGTGATGCTCTTGTAGCGAGCCTCGAACATCGGCGCGTAGAAGGTCAGCTTGTCGGCATCGAGCCCGTGGTCGCGGAAGATCTGCGCGACCGCCTCGTCGGCGCCGATCAGCGTCGCCACCTCGGCGGCGAACGGCACGTCCGAGAACCGGCGGTAGTGAGCGGAAACCTTGGCGGTCACGCTGATGTGCTTCGGATCGGCGGCCATCGCGCACAGGCTACCAGGGCGATCGCGCGAGACACGCTGCGCCGCAACGGACGCGACAACGGCTTGCGATCATGCTATCCAGCCCGTCCACAAAACCGGCCCCATCGTCCAGTGGCCTAGGACACCGGCCTTTCACGTCGGTAACACGGGTTCGAACCCCGTTGGGGTCACGATCTAAAACGTCGTGCGTCGGGTTCTCCTTCTTCTGGTCGCTGCCTGTAGCTCGTCCTCGAAGACATCTCCACGCGTGGAGTCCGCCGCAGCACCGCCGCCCGCAGAGGCGCCCGCTCGGACCAGATCGAGCGAGAGCGAGCCAGGCGAGAGCAAACCAGCCGAGGCACCGACGACCACGGCCGTCACGCCGCTCGCGACCGACTACGACACCAAGGCTCCACCTCGGTTGTTCGACGCACCCGAGCGAGTCTCGATGCGGTTCCTCGCCCGTGGCGTCGAGCAGTACGGGTTTCTCGCCGACGGCAAACGCGTCGTCTATGTCTCGAAGACCGAGGGTCTGGTCGCGATCTCCCCCGACGGTAACGACAAGCGCGTGCTGTCGACGCTGCCGGTCGCACACTTCACAGCAGGTCGTGACGTGGTCGTGTTCAGCACCACCGACAAGCGGGTCTTCGCCGTGTCCGCCGTCGGTGGCAGGTCGATCGAGCTCGCGAAGGAGTGCTGCGAGTCCGGCGGCGCGATGCGGATCACGCCCGACGGAACGTCTGTGGTCCTGCGGCGGAGGGGCGCACCGCCGAACGTGGTTTCGATCCGCGGTGGCACCGAGCGTCCATTCCTTGACGTCGATGACGCGCTCTACTGGTTCACCGCGGACGGCCGTGTCGTGTATCAGGGCGCCACGCGGCACGCGATGATTCGCGATCTGCTGGGCGGGACGCCTCGCGATCTCACCCCGGCCTTGCCTCGAACCGAGGTGTACGAGATCGTGGATGGGACAGCATTCGTCACCGTCGAGAACACGCCGTATCTCGCTCCCTTCGTCGGCGATCCGGTTCGGCTCCCAGCCGAGATGAGATTGGCGGTCCCGGGCATCGCGGGGCGCGGCCGCGGGTTCGCGTTCTGGGATCGGCAGAACAACCTGCTGTTCGTCGACGCGAAGTCGCGCCGCACGTATCGCGTCAATCGGCCGCTGTCTGGTGACGAGGTCGCCGGGAGCTGGGCATCGACGAAGGACGCCATCGTCTACACCATCCAATCGAGTCCGGCGGGGGCGCGTGACAGCGAGCTCCGCCTCGGTCTTCTCGACTCGCAGCGCGACCACGCACTCGCGCGCATTCCCAACGGCGACGCGATCATCCAGACCACGCCTGATGATCGGTTCGCGGTCGTCTACGCGGAGTCGGGAGAGCGCCGCGCCACGTTCGCGATCTCGCTCGCGGACCGCCGGGTAGTGCGGGTGACGCCGATCGACAAGCGCCTGGTGGGCTACGCGAAGACCGGCGAGCGACACGCGTTGGTCACGAGGGGCGGCGACCTCCACATCATCGACCTGTAGGGCGGCGGCAACCCGCGCAACGCTTGCGGGGCGCGCACCAGGACCGCAGGAGTTGCCGGCGAGCTGGCGCGCGCACACGACTTGCGATGGCACGTCCAGTGCTGCGGTGAGCTGTCATGAAGGTCCTCGAGCTCGTGCTCGTTGCTGCGCTGGCGGCGTGCGGCCGCGAAGCAACACCACCCGTTTCATCCTCTCCCGTGGTCACGCTGCCGGATGGGCTGTCCCGCGTGGTCGACGCGAGCTCCGTCTGCATGGTCACCGACCGGGTGATGAGAACGCCGCAGTTTCCGGTCGTGGTCAACGACCGCACGTATTACGGCTGCTGTGCGATGTGCAAGGACCGCCTGCTGCGCGAGACGGCGGCGCGGTGGGGGCGCGATCCGGCCACCGGCGAGCCCGTCGACAAGGCGACGGCGCTGCTGATCCGGGATGCTTCCGGCAGGGTGATGTACTTCGCGAGCGAGGCCACGCTCCGGCGGTTCGCCGAGTAGGGCGGCGTGGCCGGTAGCGTGGGGCAGGCGGCGGCAACGGTCGCGCACGGCGTGAAGGTTGGCGGCGATCTCTGCTCTGCTGTTCGGCATGCGCCGGGCAGCCTTGGTGATCGCGTGCGTGGGCTGTGGCGGGGCGCGGCCACAGATCGCGCCGCCGGTTCCGCTCGACGACGTGCGCGTGCGGCTCGATCAACACGCGACGCCACCACCGGGATGGCAGGCGAAGCCGCGATGGGAGCGGATCCGCGACTACGATCTGTACGAGCCGGCGACCACGACCGCGGAGACGCCACTCGCGATCTTGCTGCACGACGCCGGTGGCAATCGCGGCGAGCTCGGTGCGCTCGCGCGGCATCTCGCGACGCACGGCGTGCGCGCGCTGGTGCCCTCGATCGATTACGACGATCGCGACTTCTATGCGGCGGTCGACGCCGTCGAGATGCACCGCCGCAACGAGCAGCCGGAGAAGTCACCGACGGTGTACGTCGGCCACGGCGCCGGCGGCTATGTCGCGGCGAGGCTCGGCGTGCAGAGCAAGGACGTGCTCGGCAGCGTGGTGATCGCACCGGCGGTGCCGCCGGGGTTTCCGAGCGGCAAGTACTACGGCTATGCCGGCAACGACAACACGCGGATGGTCGAGCTCGATGTCGAGCATCCGACGGGTCGGTGCACGACGGATGCGCTGGATACGGCGTGGGGGATGGTTCGCAACTATCGGACGCGCGCGCGGCTCGAGGGCGCGAGCTACTGCAGCGTGGTCGGCGATCCGCAGTGCGCGGCGCGCTGCGGCGGCGAGCATCGCGTCGCGACCGGACCGGCGTTCGAGGCCGTGACGCGTGTGGTGGTGGCGTGGACGTCGGACGAGGGGACGGCGGAGACCAAGCTGCTCGCCGCGACGCCGACGACCAAGGACATCGAGCAGAAGGCGGGGCAGGTCGGCAGCGACGACTGGGCGATGCCGTCGGTGTTCGGCGAGCTCGGCGGCGCGACGCGCGATGGCGGGACGCGCGGTGCGCTCGGGATCCGGCTCGACCATCACCCGATCCCGCTGACCTCGAAGCTGCCGCCGTTCGCGCGCAACTACAGGCCCAAGCGGTGGGGCATGGGCGGCTACGCCGAGGTGGCGTGGCAACACGACGACGTCGACGAGGATGACCTGCGGATCGGCGGTGGCATCGCGTTCGCTCACAGCTCGTCGGCCGCGATCGCGCTGGGCGCGCATCTGCTGCTCGGCCAGCACGGCGTCACGGTCGGCGCCGACGCGACGCTCCACCTGTCACCGTGGTTGGCGGTGCGGGTCGGCACGACGCTCGAGGACGAGATGGCGATCCACGGCTCGCTGATGGTCACCATCCCCGCCGGGGTGGTGGCCATCCTGGTCCCGCTGATGATGATCTAATCGCAGACCGTGCCGTTGCACGTGCTGCCGGCCTCGCACACGAGCACGCCCGCCGCGAACAGCGGCGAAACGCACGCGGTGCCCTCGGCGACCGTGCCCTTGACGTTCAGCGTGAACGCGCCGGTGTTGCTGCCGAACGAGTCGACCTGGATCGCGTAGTTGCCGGGAGCCACGTTCGACAGCCGCAACAGCGAGCGCGCGGACGCGGGATCACCATCGTCGTCACACCCGAGCTGCACGCCGCACGCGGCGTCCTTGACCGACAGCACGGTGTCGCTGATCGCCGAGCCGATGGTGTCGAGCTCTAGGAGCTTGACCGGCACCGGCAGCTGGAGACCGAACGCGACGTCCGGGCCCGTGGAGCTCTGGCAGCTCTGCTCGTAGTTGTCGGTGACGCTGCTGTCGAGCACGCCGGTGGTCACCGGTGCCGAGATCAGGCTCGTCGGATTGGTCTCGATCGGGCAGAACTGCTCGGTCGTCGAGCTCGCGGCGACGCAACCGAAGTCCTCCGGGAAGTCGACGAGGCCGTCGGAGTCGTCGTCGTCCTCGTTGCCGCACGCCGGGCAGTTCGGGCCCGGGCAGACATCATCCTCGACCGGATCAGCGATGCTGCTGCAGCCGGGATCGTTCGGGAAGTCGATGTTGCCATCGCCGTTGTTGTCGATGCCGTCGGAGCACTCCGAGAAGCAGGTCCGCGAACCGGGCGCGCCCTGGCAGGACAGGCCGTCGGCACAGATGAAGGCGCCATCGTCGAACAGCGGCGTCTCGCAGCTGCCGCCGGGCTCGATCTCGCCGCTGGTGAGCAGCGTGAACACGCCCTTGCTGGTGGCCGAGAAGCCGTCGACGACGACGAAGTAGGTGCCAGCATCGAGGTGGCCGAAGGCGAGATTCGCCGGGTCGCGACAGATCAGCTCGGGCTGCGTGCACTGCTGGGTGAGCAGCGCGTGGACGGTGTCGAAGCCGGACTGCACGAGCAGATCGAGCGATAGCCGCCGCATCGCGGGGAGCTCGAGACGCATCGCGAGGTCCGGCCCGGTGCCGCTGGAGCTACCGCACGTCAGGTCGATGTCGTCCGACGCGTTGGTGGTGTTGCCGTTGGTGAAGAACGACGTGATGTCGACCACCGCGTCGGTCTGGAAGCACGAGCTGCCTTCGCTCGCGGTCGAGGCGGCGAGGCAATCGGGATCGTCGCCGAAGTCGGTGGCGCCGTCGCCGTCGTTGTCCTCGCCGTCCGAGCACTCCGGGCAATCGACGCCGTTCGGGCAGTTGTCGGTCTCGCTGTCGTCGGCGATCGAGGTGCAACCCGGCTCCTCGGGGAAGTCGATCAGACCATCGCCATCGTTGTCCTCGCCGTCCGAGCAATCCGACGAGCACGTGCGCTGGCCCGGCTCGCCGCTGCACGGCAGCCCCTGCCCGCAGGTCAGCACGCCGCTGGCGAACAGCGGCGATTCGCAGCTGCCACCGGGCGCGATCACACCGGACGTGGCGATCGTGAACGAGCCGAACTCGCTGCTGCTGTCACCATCGACGGCGACGAAGTAGCGGCCGGCGGCCACGTTCGTGCGGTTGATCGTCTCGACCGTCAGCGACGCGTCCCGGCACACCAGCTCGTTCGGGCCGCACGTCGAGTCGAACAGCACGAGGTCGGCGTCGAAGCCGCTCTCGGAGGTCAGCACGATCGTCAGGCTCTCGAGCTGCGGGAGATCGAGCGAATAGAACAGGTCCGGCCCCGACGTGCTCGACGCGCACGACGGGAACAGGTCGTCGGTCTGGCCCGTGGTCGTACCCGCCGTGTTGGGCGTGGTGATCGCCTGGATGCCCTCGGTGGACTGGCAGTCCTCCTCGCTGACGTCGGCGGCCGAGTTACACGACGTATCGTCGGGGAAGTCGATATCGCCATCGCCGTCGTTGTCGGCGCCGTCGGCGCACGCCGGGCACAAGGGACCGGGGCAGGCGATGTCTTCCTCGTCGCTGTCGCTGGGCGAGGTGCAGGCCGGGTCGTCCGGGAAGTCGATGTTGCCATCGCCGTTGTTGTCGAAGCCATCCGAGCACTCGGTCTCGCAGGTGCGCGAACCGAGATCCCCGATGCACGAGGCGCCGGCCTCGCAGGCAATCGCCCCGGACGCGAACAGCCCTCCTTCACAGCTGCCACCCACGGCGATCTCGCCGGCCACGTTGAGCGTGAAGGCGCCGAAGTCGGCGCTGTCGAAACCATCGACGGCCACGACGTAGAGGCCGGCATCGAGGTCCTCGAGCTCGAGGACGGACTGCGGAAAGTCGCCGTCATCGTCGCAATCGATCTCGCCGCTGCACGTCGAGGCGCGCAGCGAGATCACGGTGTCGTACGAGCTGCCGCTGGTGTCGACCCTCAACGTCTTCATCGCCGGCAGCGTCAGCGTGTACTGGAGCTCGGGAGCACCGGTGCTGCTGCACGTCGCCTTGAAGTCATCGTGGGCGCCGGT
>JAEYYY010000794.1 GCA_023430775.1 Pseudomonadota bacterium | reverse complement strand
ACCGCAGCGCGGCTGAAACGGATCGCCTTGCCCAACCGACGATGTGGGATCCCGTTTCGCGCGACGAGCGCGTAGACCGTGTTGCGACCGACGCGAAGCAAGCCGGCAACCTGTGGCACATCAAGCACGTCGCGGTCATCGAGGAGTTGCTCGGGCAGTTCCGTGGCCTCCATGGCTACGCTGCCTCCGTACGCGCGATCGGCGGAGAGGGCGTGAACGCGTCGTGGTGTTCGAGCAGTTTCCAGCCGGCGAGATGCGGGCGTGGATCGACGGGCACGAAGCAGCGCGAGCGATCGCTCTCCCACAGCTCGAAGTAGAGCCGCTTGAACGCGTCGGGGGCCGGCGCACCGACGTAGCCGATGACATCACCCGCACGCACGTGCTGGTCGCGCGGTCGATACAGGTCCGTCCGGATCGCCGCGACCGCCTGGAGGTTCGCGTAGTGCGAGGCCGATCCGTTGCCGTGGTCGATGATCATCCCGAAGCCCTTGCCGAGCCTGCCGGCGAACGTGATCACGCCGCCATCGATCGCGAGCGCGGCGGTCATCGCGGGCATCAGGTGCGTCGCGGTGCCGTTCGGCGAGCGGAGCGGGCAGCTCTCGAGCGCGTCGTCGGGTGCGAGGCGCGGGTACGCGAGCTCGATGCCACGCTGGCCCAGATGCGTCGCATCGAGCACGACGGGCGCGCGGCCGTTGATCGCGGCGAGCGGCCACACGCGCGACGGACTGCGCGCGAGCCGGATGGCCTTGCTGCGCCGCCGCTTGACGAAGCGCGGTGGGTTGAGCGCGAGCGAGATGTCGTCCATGACTACGACTCCTTCTCGTTGCGGCGACGGAACAGCAGGTATGCGCCGAGCAACCCGGCGCCGATCATCACGGGCGTGCCGGCGCCCGAGAACAGTCCCTTGCCGGCGGCGTTGACGACTTTGCCGGCGGCGTGCGCGGTGTCGGCGAGCACGTCGGCGCCCTTGCTCGCCACGCCGCCGAGGGTCTCGGGGAGGCGTTTGACGCTGTCCTTCACCGAGTCCTTGATCATGTCCCACTTGCTCGGCGCCTCGTCGGCGACCGCGATGTGAACCGCGGTGTCCCAGAGGCAGCGCCAGAACCGGTTGTTCTCGGGATAGACGGCGGTCGGGACGCCGTACAGCGCGTGCCGGCCGACGTCGGTCATCAACCGATCCCATCGCTTCACGATGCCGGCGTGGCCGAACACCTCCTTCACGTCCTCGAGCTGCTTGCCCCAGTAGCCGGCGAGCGCGAGCACGTCGGTGTTCGTCGTGCGCGGGATCTTCTTCTTCACTCCCAGCGAGCCGTACGAGTTCTCGTCGAACGGCGGCGGCTCCAGCTCGTCGAAGCCGCGCAGGTCGAGCAGGTACTTGTACTGCGCGTTGTAGAGGTCATCGAACGTCCGGGCGTTGTCGAAGTGCTTGAACGGACCGTCGCCGCGCGGTCCGACGTTGCGTGGACCGGTGCCGATGACGTCGAGGAGCGCGTCCCACGCGTGCTGGCCGGGCGGACGGAGCCCGAGGTCATCGAGGAAGATCGAGACCGCTTCCAGCGTCGACCAGAACGCGCGATTGCCCGCGTAGGTGTGGTGCAGCCACGGGCGTCCGTCGCGCTGGAGGTCGGCGAGTGTCGCGCGCCAGCGGCGCAGAAGGTGCGTGAGCGCATGCGCGCGCACGACCGGATCGAACGCGGCGGCGATCACCGTGACCTCGGCGCCGGTGGTGCGCGGCCACCGCTCGCCGGTGGACAGCACGATCGATCCGCGCTCCTCGAACGCGCGATGACGAAGTGCGAGGTAGCCGTCGAGCCAGGTGTGAATGGGGCCGTGCATCGGCATCATGCCTTCCTCGTCGGGGCCGGCTTCATCGCAGGCTGCTTCGCCGGCTTGCTCGGCGGTAGCGCAGCGGGCACGCGAAGTCCGGTCGGCAATTGGCTCGGCACGGCTGCGACCTTGGGCGTGGCGGGCTCCGACGCCGCATCGCGTGCGTTCGCGATCATCGTGAGCCGCGCGATCGCCATGTCGAGGACTTGGTCGAGCGAGGGCCGCGTCGGTGCGGACACCGCGATCGGCGGCACGAGCGGCTTTCCGGGCTCGGTGTCCAGGGCCGCGAGGATCGTGCGGCACGCCTGCACGCCGGCCGCCTTCTGCTCTGCCGTCGCGCCGGACGCGACCGCGGCGCCGATGGCATCGATGAGTTCTTGCATGGGTTCTCCGTCGGGTTGAAGGGTTGGCTGCGGCGCCGTGGCGCGCGCATTGGTGGGCTCGTCGCGCGCGTCAGAACGGCGCGTCCTCCAGCTCCGGTTGTCCGATCTGGTTGTCGCGAGGCCGAAGCCGCGCGATGAGACGCATCTCTTCGTCGAGCGCGTCGTCGGGCGAGGTCAGGCGAACGGCAACCTCGACGTCGCCGCGCGGGTACGTCAGGCCAGGATCGGAACCTTCGCCGAACTGGCCACGCCAGAAGCCCTTGTAGCGGCGCCACGTCTGGAGATGCCGAGTGAGCGTGTCGTAGAGCCGGCCCGCCGATGATCCGACGTACAGAACCTCGTGCGTCTCGGCGTCGAGATGATGTGCTCGCGCGACGGGCCGCCCGCACAGTTCCCGAGCGACTCGGCCCAGCACGAGAAGCGCGACGCCATAGCACGCAAGTGTATCGACCATCTGTGACAGATGATGAGCACCGATCTTGGTACGCTGGTCTCGGAGGTGCGTGATGGATCCTGCTGTGGCCGAGCTTGCGACAACAGTCGTCGGGGCGTTTCGATCGACCCCGCTGCCACCCCGGAGGTTCGCGCGCGAAACGGACATGGAGGCGGTGCTCCTGCCCGCCATGAAGCGCGCGTTGGCGCCATCTGGAATCGAGTTGGTCCACAGCGGCGTGCGCCGCGTGCCGTGTTTCATCCCCGACGAAACTCGTGAGCCCGACGGTGAAGCTCGACGTGGGCGTCTGGCAGTGGCGATCGAGCTCAAGCTTCTTCGAGGGGAACGCGCGGATGGCGGCGAGTTCCATCGAGGCTTCGGCCAGTGCTTCGCGTACGTGGCTTTGCCGCTCTTCAGCGCTGCGTTGTTACTTGTCGTTCATCAGTGCGCGGAGCGGTCACTCTCGGTGCCCGCTGAGATGCTGGGTCTCCGAACCGAACCTTTCCGCAGTGTGATCATCGCGGACCGTTGGCACCAAGCTCCCCCGCAGTAGTCCGGTCATGGTTGCTGATACAGATCCAGCATCGCGTGGACGTTCGTGCGGAGGACGTCTCGCCAGCTCGTCGGTGCGACAAGCTCGGCGAGCGGCCCGAAGCTCTGCACCCATGGAATGATCTCCCACTGTGCACTCGTGCGAAGTCGGTACCGAAGGCGCCCATCCGTGAGTCGCTCTTTGATCTCGTTTGGGTGGTGCGTTCGCTCCTCGACGCGCCACGCGATGTCGGCGTCGAATAGCACCTCGACGTCCTCCTCGTTGTTGCTGACGAAGATTCCGAACGCCTTCGCGACGTGCGCATCGACATCGATCTTTGGCGCAGCGAAGACCTCGTTCGTGGGCACGAGGCTTCGAATCCGATGGACCGCGAGTGTCGTCACCTCGGTTCGGCTACCCACGCACGCGAGCAGGTACAACGCGGAGCGGTGCCACACGAGACGCAGCGGGCGCACTGAGTGCGTGCGCGTCGTCTTCTTCCACGCTGCGTGATAGGTCACCTGGCAGACGTGACGCCGAGCGATTGCATCGACGAGCTGATCTAGTCCACGGCACAACGGTGGGCTCGACGCAATGTCACGGGTATTTGTGCCGCATGCACGAGGGCACGTCGACTACGAACCGCAGCGCGAGCTCATGAGGAACCCGCGGATCTTGGTCACGACAGCGGCGACATCATCGTGGAGCGGCGTGCCCGCGAGACCTGCAATGGCGGCATGCGCGGCGTAGATCGCGAGCAGCTCGGTCGTCCCGAACGAGATCGACTCCAGCGCTCGGATCTTCTGGTCGATGCGGTACGCCTTCTTCTGCTTGCCGAGGCTCTCCTCGACAAGCGCGAAGTCCCTTTCGAGCGTCGCGAGATCGCGCTCGATCGTTACCTTGCTCACGCCGAGTTGCTCGGCGAGATGCTTCACCGTCAGCGGCTCGGTCGCGTCGGCGAGCAACCGTAACAGTGCCCACTGGCGAACGAGCTGCTGGGAATCTGGTCGTCGTGCCGGGGTCTCGCCCACCACATTAGTTTCGACGAGACCTCTGACGATCACGCGAAGCGAGCAGAATCACGGCAGAGATCCGACTCGCAGGCTGAAGCGGTTCATCGCTAGCGTGTTCTGATGCAGCAACGCATCAAGCTCGATCCGCTCGCCTACGTCCTGATCTGCGGGGTGCTCGCGATCCAGGTGTACACGTCGTTCCTCCGTGGCGAGAACGTCGAAGCTGTCATCGCCGAGTCCGATCGCGTGTACAAGACGGCCGTCTTCGACTCGTCCGAAAACAAGGGCGTGATGCATCAGATCTTCAGGCAAAACGAGATCGATCGCGAGCTGCTCAAGGCCGTACTGCTCGCCTGCGGCAAGTAGGAGGCGGACACCGTGCCCTACCCCGATCCGACGACCAGCCGTGCTGACAGCCGGGGACGGCGCGTCGTAAGGTGGTCGACGTGAAGTTGTCGGACGGGGTGCTGGGGCTGGCGGCAACCGATCTGGCGAACCACATCGCGTGCGGCCACCTCACGAAGCTGAGCCTCATGGTCGCGGGCGGTGAGCTGGCCGCCTACACGAACTTCGATCCATTCCTGAAGATCCTTGCAGAGCGCGGGCGCGAGCACGAGAACGCGTATGAGGAACACTTGCGCGCGACCGGACTCTCGTACGCATCGGCGGAAGCCGAGACGTCGCCCATCGAGCTCATGCGCGGCGGTGTTCACGTCATCACGCAAGCGCGTCTCGAGCGCGGCGCCTGGCGTGGCCGCGCGGATTTCCTACTTCGTGTCGAGCGTCCTACGAAGCAGTGGGCGTGGTCCTACGAGGTCCTCGACACCAAGCTCGCGTCGGAGACCCGCGCCGGTGCAGTCCTTCAGCTCTGCGTGTACTCCGACTTGCTCGCCGACTTGCAGGAACTCGTACCCGACGCGATGCACATCGTGAAACCCGGCGCCGGCTTCGCCCGTGAATCGTTCCGGTTCGACGAATACGCGGCGATCTATCGAGCGATCAAACAAGATCTGGAGCAGCGCATCGCGACATCCGCTGCGACGTATCCCGAGCCAGTTCCGCACTGCGACAGCTGCAACTGGCGCGGTCGCTGCGAGGCCGAGCGGCGCGCCGACGATCATCTATCGCTCGTTGCAAACCTCACTCGTCTGCAGCAGCGCGAGCTGGAGGGCATCGGGATCAAGACGCTCACCACGCTGGCCAAGGTCGGCTCGCCGTGGCCTCACAAGCCCGAACGCGGACAACCTGCGACGTATGAGCGACTCATGCATCAGGCGCGGTTACAGCTCGCAGCCCGTAGCGTGGAGATCCCACCGTACGAGCTACTCGCCATCGAACCCGAACGCGGTTTGACGCGGCTGCCGGCACCGAGTCCCGGTGACGTCTTCCTCGATCTCGAAGGCGACCCATTTGTCGGCGACGCGGGCCGCGAGTACCTCTTCGGATGGGCCGCGCCGGACGGGAAGTATCACGCCGCTTGGGCGCTCGATGATGCCGCCGAACGGACTGCATTCGAGCGCGTGATCGACGCGTTGATGGCTCGCTGGGCGGAACACCCGGGGATGCACATCTATCACTTCGCTCCCTACGAGACGACGGCGTTCAAGCGACTGGTCGGACGCTATGCCACGCGGTCGGAGCAACTCGATCGCCTCCTACGCGGGCGTCGCTTTGTCGACCTGCACGCGGTCACGCGCCAGGCACTGCGTGCGGGGGTCGAGTCCTACAGCATCAAGCTGCTCGAACCGATCATCGGCTACAAGAGAATGATCGAGCTCGATCAAGCCGGTGCGAGCC
>JAEYYY010000743.1 GCA_023430775.1 Pseudomonadota bacterium | reverse complement strand
CTTCGCGGCGGGGGGCCGGTGCCCCGGGGGGGGGGACGGCGGATCGTGTGTGTCGCTCGAGCCGAGCGATCGCGCCGCCGGCCCGACGCTGGCGATCCTCAAGGTCCACGCGCCCGCCACGCTCGCGCGGCGCGCCGATGCCGGACTGACCAGCGTCGAGTACGGCGCGTACATCACCCGGCGCACGCAGGATCGCGACGTGCCTGCGAGCTACTTGCCGACGGCCGGCGACTCGATGTTCACCGAGAACGATCTGGTCGCCCGCGGCTTCTCGACGACGTTGACCGGCGGCTGGCTGCGGATCTCCGGTGCGAGGTTTCGCGTCGAGGGCGAGCTCGTCTACGCGCGCGCGAACCTCGCGCAGCCGAGCCTGATCCCCGGCGCCGAGATCACGACCCCGGTCACCTCGCGCCAGCTCGGCGCCGCGCTGCAGAGCGAGCTGCTCTTCGCCGGCGCCAAGGTCGGCCTCGACGGCGGCTACGCGAGCGGCGACGACGCACCCGGCTTCGGCGCGTTCCCGAAGCTCGGCGACGCCGCACCGATGGCCGGTGCCTTCGATGGCGCGCAGGCGAACCCGCCGCGCGATACCACCGTCGACAACTTCCGGTTCCATCCCGACTACCAGATCGATCAGGTGCTGTTTCGCGAGATCATCGGCACGGTCACCGACGCCATCTACGTTCGCCCGCACGCGCGCGCGTCGATCCTCACCGTCGGCACCGGGCGCCTCGAGCTCGGCGCCGCGCTGATCGCCTCGTGGGCGGTCAAGGCCGCGTCGACGCCGAGCGGCGACAAGGCGCTCGGCCTCGAGCTCGATCCCGAGTTGCGCTACGCGAGCAAGGACGGCTTCGCGATCACCGCGACGTACGGACTCTTCTTGCCCGGCGCCGCGTTCGACAACACCAACCTCGAGGCGAAGCCAGCGCAGGTGTTCCGCGCGCGCGCTTCGTTCGTGTTCTGATGCGAAGCCTCGGCCTCCTCCTGCTCGCGGCGTGCGGCGTCAACCAGACCCCGCAGCCCGAGGAGCCGCCCGCGCTGCCGAGCTGCGTGCCGAATCGCGATGGCGAGATCACCGCCGACGAGCTCCCGGTGCCCGTCGGCGCCACCGCGAACTATTACGCCGGCCTCGATTCTCCGGTCGTGCTCGCAGGTGTCGATGCGTGGGATCTGTCCGAGGAGCGCGCGAGCGACGAGGTGGTGGCGTTCGGTCCGATCGCGCTCGCGGATCAGTATTACGCCGCCGAGTTTCCCGGCGCTGCGTTCGTCGTCGATGCCGGAGAGGGCCTCGACGGCGTGTTCCATCAGGACGACCAGGCGCTGTGGCTGCACGGCACCGCCTCGCAGGAACCGGCTCCCGCCGGCGGCAAGACGCTCGTCGTCTACGACCCGCCGATCGCCGTGCTGCGCTTCCCGCTCGCCGATGGCCTGGCGTTCGAATCGACCGCCGCGATCGACGCCACGATCGCCGGGCTGCCGTTCGTCGGCAGCGACGAGGTCGCCGTCGAGGTCGCGGGTCAGGGCCGGCTCGATCTGCCGTACGTGCGGTTCTCGCCGGTGCTGCGCGTGCGCACGCGCGTCACTCGCACGCCTTCGACCGGCGGCGCCGTGGTCAAGCGCTCGACCAGCTTCGTGTTCGAGTGCTTCGGCGAGGTCGCGCGCGCCGACAGCGAGCTGAACGAAGCCAACCCCGATTTCACCACCGCCGCGGCACTTCGCCGCTTCGCACTAGGAGTCACGCCATGATCTGGGATCTGTGGAAGCAAGGGTTCAATGCGTGGGAGCAGGCCACCTCGCAGTACTTCGAGAAGGTGCTGACCAACCCCGGCGTGCTCGGCCCCGCCGGCGCGATGCTGACGCTGTCGATGAAGACCAAGGCGGCGACAGATCGCGTGATGACCGCGTGGTGGTCGACGCTCGGCCTGCCGACGCGCCGCGATCAGGAGCGCTCGCTGCACAAGCTTAACGTGCTCGAGAGCCGGCTGTACGACCTCGAGGAGCAGCTGGCTTCCGCGCGCGAGCAGCTCACCTCCGGGGAACGCTCGAAGAAGGCCTGAGCCATGGACGTCACGCCGCTGCTCGACATCCGCCCCGCCCCGCGCGCGGTGTTCGATCGCTTGCCGACGCATCGCCATCGCACGCGCTTTCACGTCCGCACCACTCGCGGTGAAACGGCAGCGTGGCGCCCGGTCACGTGGGGTCAGTTCGCGGCGCAGATCCGCGGCGTCGCGCGCTGGCTGATCGAGCAGGACTGCGAGGCCGGCGATCGCGTCGCGGTGTTCGGCAGCAACAGCGTCGCGTGGGCCGCGGCGGCGCTCGGCGCGCAGACCGCCGGCGTGGTGTTCGTGCCGATCTATCCGGCGTCGACCGCGGAGCAAGTCGCGTACATCCTCGACCACGCCGAGATCCGCTTCGTGTTCGCCGCCGGTGATCAGCGCGCGAAGCTCGAGCAGGTGCAGCAGCTCGTTCGACGCGAGCTGGTGGTGATCGATGTTGCCGATCAGACGCTGCTCGACGCCGCCGCACGCGACGCCGTCGCCCCGACGCTGGTCGACGCCCGACTCGGCGCGATCGATCTCGACAGCGTCGCGCAGATGCTCTACACGTCCGGCACGTCGGGTAACCCGAAGGGCGTGCCGCTCACCCATCGCAACGTCGGCACCAACGGCGCCGACTGGCTGCGCTGCAACGCGCCGCTCGTCGACGAAGGCCAGATCGATCTGCTGTGGCTGCCGATGAGCCACATCTTCGGGTTCGGCGAGCTGTGCGCCGGCAACCTGCTCGGCTGGGAGACCTACCTCGCTTCTCCGGCGGACGTGCTCGACGTGCTGCCGCAGGTCGCGCCGCAGGTGTTCTTCAGCGTGCCCGCGTACTGGGAGAAGCTCGCGCGAGCGATGCACGCGGGTGGCTCGACGCGCCCGGAAGCCCTGCGAGAGGCGCTCGGCCGTGCCACCGGCGGTCGGCTCCGGTTCTGCCTCTCCGGCGGCGCCGGTCTCAAGCTCGAGATCAAGGAGCAGCTCCACGCCGCCGGCGTGCTCGTGATCGAAGGCTACGGTCTCACCGAGACGTCACCGACGTTGACGCTCAACCGCGCCGACGCGTATCGCTTCGACTCCGTCGGCAAGGTGCTGCCGAGCGTCGAGGTACGGCTCGCCGACGACGGCGAGATCGAGGCGCGCGGCCCGAGCGTGTTCACCGGCTACTACAAGGATCCCGGCGCCACCGCCGGCGCGTTCACCGAGGACGGCTGGTTCAAGACCGGGGACGTCGGCCGGTGGACGCCCGACGGCTTCCTCCAGATCATCGATCGCAAGAAGGACATCCTGGTCACCGCGGGCGGCAAGAACATCCCGCCGGCGAACATCGAGGCGCGGTTCGCCGACGATCCCGTGATCGAGCGCGTCGTCGTTTACGGCGACGGCCGGCCCTATCTGGTAGCAGCGCTGTGGTTGCGCAGCGACGCGGCGCTCGATCCGGATCTCGACGTCGCGGCCCGCGTCGAGGCGATCAACCGCGAGCTCGCTCGCCACGAGACGATCAAGCGGTTCTTCATCTCGCAGGACCCGCTCACCGTCGAGGGCGGCACGCTGACCAGCTCGCTCAAGCTCCGCCGCAAGGTGGTCTACGAACAACTGCGCGATCGCTTCGAGGCGCTGTACGCATGAACAAGCCGAAGCCGCCATTCCTCGACTCGCCCGTCGGCAGATCGATCAGCGCGCTGCTCCGCCGCGTGCCGAAGGGCCTGCCGGCGGTCGGCCAGACGCCGCACACGGTGGTGTGGACCGA
The DNA here is from genome assembly GCA_023430775.1 of Pseudomonadota bacterium. Classification (GTDB taxonomy): domain Bacteria; phylum Myxococcota_A; class Polyangia; order Haliangiales; family Haliangiaceae; genus JABFXX01. The sequence continues at coordinate 7,002 of JAEYYY010000743.1, read as the reverse complement.
GAACAAGTGGCGGCTGCTTCGCTTCACACCGGTCGAGCGCAAGCTCGCACGCCCGATCCTGCTCGTGCCGTCGCTGATCAATCGCTGGTACGTGCTCGATCTCGGTCCCGGCCGCTCGCTCATCGAGTGGCTGGTCGCGCAGGGCCACGAGGTCTACTGCATCGACTGGGGCACGCCCGGCGACGAGGATCGCTACCTGACCTGGGACGACATCGGCGGGCGCTACCTCGGTCGCGCCGTCCGCCACGTCGCGCGCCACTCGCCGACCGGCGACACTCACCTCCTCGGCTACTGCCTCGGCGGCACGCTGACCGCCGCCTACGTCGCCGCGTTCCCCGACGGCGTGGCCTCGCTCCTCGCGCTCGCTGCCCCGATCGACTTCTCGCAGGCCGGCATCATGGCGACGTGGACGCGCTCGCCGCAGTTCGACGTTCGCGCGATCACCGCGGCGTTCGGCAACGTGCCGTGGTGGCTGATGCAGGCGTCGTTCAAGATGATGCGGCCCACGCTCGACGCGTCGAAGCTCGTCGGCCTGCTCGACCGCGCGTGGGATGACGAGTTCCTCGACGGCTTTCTCGCCACCGAGAAGTGGGGCAACGACAACGTCTCGTTCCCGGGCGAGTGCTACGCGCGCTACATCGAGGAGCTGTATCGCGGCAACGCGCTGCTCGCCGGCACGTTCACGGTGTGCGGCCGGCCGGCCCGACTCTCCGCGATCAGGTGCCCGGTGCTCGCCCTCGCGTTCGCCGAGGATCACATCGTGCCGGTCGATTGCGCGGCGCCGCTGATCGCCGCCGTGACCTCGCGCGACAAGCAGGTGGTCGTCGATCGCGGCGGTCATGTCGGAGCCGTGGTTTCTCGCAAGGCGGCGGGCCGGCTGTGGCCGGCGATGCACACGTTCTGGGCGCAACGCGACCGCTAGCAGCCGGGTACGGTACGCTGCACGCCATGATCGCGTTCTTCGGTACTGGAATGCTGGGCTCGGGCTTCGTCCGCGCCCTGATCAAGCGCGGCGAAGTGGTCGCCGTGTGGAACCGCACGCACGAGCGCGCCGCGGCCCTCGAGGCGTTCGGCGCCAAGGCGTTCGAGGATCCCGCGGAGGCGGTGCGCGGCGCCTCGCGCGTTCATCTCTCGGTCTCCGACGACGCCGCCGTCGACGACATCCTCGAGCGCGCCCGGCCCGGGCTCGATCCGAACGTCGTCATCGTCGATCACACCACGACCTCGGCGAGCGGCACCGCCGCCCGCGCCGCGCGCTGGCAGGAGCGAAAGATCGCGTTCCTGCACGCCCCGGTGTTCATGGGCCCGCAGAACGCGCTCGACTCGACCGGGCTGATGCTGGTCTCCGGCGAGCCGGCGCGCATCGATCAAGTGGCACCGGCGCTCGAGCTGATGACCGGCAAGCTGTTGCGGCTCGGGCCGCGCCCCGACGAGGCCGCCGCATTCAAGCTGATGGGCAACTGCTTCCTGATGTTCTTGACCACCGGGCTCGCCGAGATGCTGATGCTCGCGAAGGTCACGGGCGTGGCGCCCGAAGATGCGGTGAAGCTGTTCGACGCCTTCAACCCCGGCACCACGATCGGTGCCCGCGCCAAGCGCATGCTCGACGGCAACTGGAGCGAGCCGAGCTGGGAGCTGGCGATGGCGCGCAAGGACGCGCGGTTGATGATGGAAGAGGCCGCCGCCGCCAAGCTGCCGCTGTCGGTGTTGCCCGCGATCGCGAAGCGCATGGACGAGGTGATCGCCGATGGTCACGGCAAGAGCGACTGGACCGTGATCGCGAAAGACGCTCTCACGAAGTGATCGTCGCGCTCGTCCTGCTGTCCGCATTCCTCCACGCGGGATGGAATGCGCTCCTGCGGGTCGAGCCCGACAAGGACCGCGGCCTCGTCGGTGCGATCAGCGTGGCCGCGCTGTTCGCGTGCGTGATCGGCGGCATCCGGTGGGCGCTCGGCGATCAGCCGTTCGAGTCGCTGCCGTCGTTCGGCTACACCGCGCTCGCCGGCGTGTTCGAGGCGGTGTACTTCGCCACGCTCGCGCTCGCGATGGAGCGCGGCCGTCTCGGCCCCGTGTACACGGTGTCGCGCGGCGGCGCGGTGCTCGTGGTCTGGCCGCTGTCGATCATCCTGTTCGACGAGCTGGTGACGGCGACCTCGTCGACCGGCAGCGCGGTCGTCCTCGGCGGCTTGATCATCGCAGGCGTGGCCGCGCAGACCAGGGCAGGCGTGGCCGCGCAGACCAGGGCCGGCCTCGGAGCTCGATCCCCTGCTGCATCGGGCAAGGGCTCGAGCGGCATCGGCTGGGCGTCGGCGTGCGCCGTGTCGATCGCCGGTTATCACCTGTCGTACAAGGCGGCGCTGCAGACCGGTGGCTCGGCGTCGGCGACGTTCGCGGTCTCGCTCGCGCTGGCGGCGGTGATCCGGATCGTGTGGTTCGGACGCAGCGGCCGGGCGGCGCTCGTCACCGTGTTCCGGACCCGGGCGTGGCGGGTGATCCTGATGGGGATCACGTGCGGCGGCTCGTTCTTGATCCTGATGGAAGCGCTGGCGCGCGGCGGCTCGGGCTTCGTGCTGACGCTGCGCAACACGTCGGTGCTGTTCGCCGCGCTGCTCGCGTGGGCGATCGGAGAGCGCCCGGTGCGCGCGGAATTCGTGGGCGCCGCGCTGGTCGCGATCGGCGCCGTCATCATGTCGATGTAGCAACGGCGTGCAAGCCGGGGATGCTCTCGCGTGGCATCGTCCGAGCAATGCCCGTCGACTGGAGCGCTGCCCTCGAACATCTGCGCGATGCCGATCCGGATCTCGCGCCGCTGATCGAGACCCACGGCGTGCCGACGATCGAGCCGACCACCAACGCCGTGCAGTCGCTGGCGCGCGCGATCGTCGGCCAGCAGCTGTCGGGTGCCGCCGCACGCACGATCTGGAACCGCGTGCTCGCGCTCTATGCGCGTGGCAGATTCCCCGGCGCTGCGAAGCTTCTCGAGACACCCGATGACAAGCTGCGCGCCGCCGGCCTGTCGGGTGCGAAGACCGCCGCCCTCAAGGATCTCGCACGCCACGTCGTCGAGAAGCGCCTGGTCCCGAAGAAGCTTCCCGAGGCGACGGACGACGACGTCGCCGCGATGCTGCTGCCGATCCGCGGCATCGGCCCGTGGTCGGTCGACATGTTCCTGATGTTCGCGCTCGCGCGTCCCGACGTGCTGCCCGTCGGTGATCTCGGGATCCGGAAGGGCATGCAGCTCCACTTCAAGCTGCGCAAGCTGCCCGAGGCGGAGCGGATGCAGAAGCTCGCCGCGCCGTGGCGCCCGTACCGGACGATCGCCTCCTGGTACATGTGGCGCCTGCTGGAGAGTTGAAGCCGACGCGGTGTGGTAGATCGGCGTGACGCATGCCGATCAGTGGGTTCTTGCCGCCGCCCGGGTTTCGCGATGCTGCGAAGCCCGCACTGACCAGCGGCGAGGTCGTGGCATCGACCTATCAGGTGCGCGAGGAGATCGCGCGCACCGACTCGGGCGTCGTGTTCGAGGCGCGCGACATGATGATCGACCGCCTGGTCGCGCTCAAGCTGGCGTGGCGCGACCCGGGCATGCCGTCACTGTTGCTCGAGGCGAGGCGCTGCGCGGCCGTCCGCGATCCGTGCGCGGTCGCGATTCACGGCATGGGCATGCACAACGGGGTCGAGTTCGTCGTCGGCGAGCGCGTCACCGGTCAGCTGCTGCGCGAACAGATCAGCACCGAGCTCCCGGCCGACGCGTACCTGACGCGGCTCCGCGCGCTGGTCACCGCGGTGTCGCGCGCCCACGAGTCCGGCATCGCGATCGGCGACATCTCCGGTGCCACGATCCTGTGCGAGCGCGAGGGCCGCATGGTGCTCGGCCGGCTCTCGCTCTCGCAGATTCCCGCGTTCGGTCCGCTCGGCCAGATCCTCGCGCCGGAGGTGGTGCGCGGCGAGGTCGAGGCGAGCGATCCGGCGGCCGCCGAGGCGATCGATCTGTACGGCCTCGGCTGCATCGCGATCGAGATGGCTCGCGGCACGCCGCCGTTCGCGATCGATCTCGATACCGGTGAACCGGCGCCGAAGGAGGTCGAGCTCCGCGGTCACGCGCAGGTGCCGCCGCCGCGGCTCGCCGATCTGCGTCCCGATCTGCCGGGCGAGCTCTCCGATCTCGTCGAGTGGCTGCTGGCCAAGCAGCCCGCCGCGCGCCCACCTTCCGCGAAGGAGGTCGGCGCCGAGGTCGACGCGATCATCGAGCGCATCGGCATGGCCACGCGCTCGATCCGCGTGCTGATCGTCGATGACGACACGCCGCGCGCTCGCCTCGCGTGGAGCCTCGCCCGCCGCGCGCACGCGAGCGCGATCGTCGAGACCGCCAGCGAAGGCACCGACGCCGCCCACAAGCTCAATCGCGATAGCCCGGACCTGGTGTTCATCCGGGCGTCGCTGCGCGGCGTGATGAACGCGCTCGAGCTCTGCATGTACGCGCGCGGCTTGCGCGTCGATCCGCAGTCGATGCGCCTGGTCGTGGTCGGCGACGTCTCCGAAAAAGATCAGGCGGCACTCGCCTCGGCGAGCGTCACGTTCATGCCCGACGACGCACAGCTCCCCGAGGCGATGCTCGCGCACGTGCGCCACGCGGCGATCGATTCGCCGCGCCGCCGCAAGCCGCGCACGACGGTGTCGGGATAGCACCCGCGGTCGTCGCACGAGCGTAAGCGTCGATCGTTAGTCGTGTGCGGTTCCCCACGTTGAGAAGCGGTCAGGAGTTATCGCTACCGGGATGAACGGCGATTCATATACTCCGGCCGTGCGCTGGTTTCCTGCTGTAGTCCTCGTCGCCGCCTGCGGATCGGATCCTGCTCCGACCGCGCTGTTCGATCTCGATGCTCCCGTCGACACCGCCGAGACGTACTGGGACCTGCCGTTCCCGTCGGATCTCCGGCTGGCCGCGAGCGGTGCCCCCGATACCACCGGCTTTCCGAACCCGCCCGAGGTGCCCATCCTCGAGGGCCTGCTGTCCTCGATCGACGTCCGCCGCGGCTGGTCGACGATGCCGGTCGTCTACTTCCGGTTCGGCGCGGCGATCCCGACGTACGAACCGTCGACGGTGATCGACCCGGCCTCGGAGCATCCGGCCGCGCTGCTGATCGACATCGATCCCGCCTCGCCCGAGTTCGGGCGGCGGTTCCCGCTGGTCGCCAAGACGCTGTCCGAGGATCGCTACGTCACCTCGAACGTGGTCGCGCTCGCGCCGCGCCCGGGCATCGTCCTCAAGGCGGCCACCAAGTACGCGATGGTGATCCGGGAGCCGTTCGCGCCGGGCTTCGCACCACCGGCCGACTTCGCGACGCTGCGCGACGGTGGCATTCCCGCCGGTGCACGCGGCGAGGCCGCGGCCGCGCTCTATGCCGACCTGTGGCCGGCGCTCGAGGAGTGGAGCATCGACGACGCGATCGGCGCGACGGTGTTCACCACCGGCGACGAGGTGTCGCGGCTGCACGCGCGCAGCGAGGCCGTTCGCGCCGCGCATCCGGTGACGATCGATGACCTGACGCTCGTCGAGGGCGACACGCTCGACGGATTCTGCCATCTGTCGGCCACCGTCACGCTGCCGCAGTTCCAGACCGGCACGCAGCCGTTCAACAAGGACGGGCTGTTCGTCGTCGATGCCAACGACATCCCCGCCAAGCAGGGCGAGATGACGGTGCCACTGACGATCACGATCCCGAAGCAGGCGATGCCGACTGCCGGCTGGCCGCTGTTCCAGTTCTTCCACGGCTCGGGCGGGCTCTCGACGGGCGTCGTCGATCTCGGCTACTCGCCGACGTCGGATGACGTGCCCGAGCTCGGCAAGGGTCCCGGCTTCGTGGTCGCGCGCCACGGCATCGCCGCCGCATCTGCCGCGATGCCGGTCAACCCCGAGCGCCTCCCCACCGCCGGCGAGACCGAGTATCTCAACATCAACAACCTCGCCGCGTTCCCGTTCACGTTCCAGCAGGGCGTGCTCGAGCAGCGCTTGATCCTCGACGCGCTGGTCGAGCTCGAGATCCCACAAGCTTCGCTCGCCGGCTGTAGCGTCCCCGCGCCGGCCGGTGGCGTCCACAAGTTCGACGCCGCCAAGCTCACCGCCGGTGGGCAATCGATGGGCGGCATGTACACCAACATGGTGGGCGCGATCGAGCCGCGCTTCGGTGCCGTGGTGCCGACCGGGGCCGGTGGGTTCTGGAACCTGATGATCCTCAAGACGGCCACGGTGCCGGGTGCGCGCGACATCCTCGCCACTTCGCTCGGCATCGAGGACGCCGACCTCGAGTTCGTCCATCCCGGTCTCGCCGCGCTCGGTCTCGGCTGGGAGATCGCCGAACCGATGGTCTACATGAACCGGATCTCGGAGCGCCCGCTGCCCGCCATGCCGTCGCGCCATGTCTACGAGCCGGTCGGCAAGGACGACGTCTACTTCCCGATCGATGTCTACGATGCCGCGGCCGTCGCCTACGGCAACGAGCAAGTCGGCGACGAGCTGTGGCCGTCGATGCAGGAGGCGCTCGCGACGCAGGATCTCGACGGGCTGATCACGTATCCGGTCGCCGGTAATCGCGACGGCATCACGCGCGTCGTCGTGCAGTACGAGAGCGACGGGCTCATCGACTCGCACTACATCTATCGCCAGCTCGACGCGGTGAAGCACCAGTACGGTTGCTTCCTCGCGACCTACCTGCGGGACGGCACGCCGATCGTCGACGCGCCGGGCACCTTGGATACGCCCTGTCCGTGAGCGTCCACGTACTCGTGCACGTGTCACGTGCCACGTGCACGTGCCCGTGCTCGTCGATCAGCGGCACAATTTGCTGAGCATTTCGACCAACCGCACGACGAGGGTCTTCGCACATTCGACGTCCTTCGTGGGCACCACATCGAGTAGCCGAACCACGTCCAGGATCGCACCGCACTCCATCGCTTCCCCACGGGCGATCGCGAAACGATTCGCACGGTCAGCACGGCTGG
>JAEYYY010000740.1 GCA_023430775.1 Pseudomonadota bacterium | reverse complement strand
TGGCTCGGGCTCGGCCACCGGCACCACGCCGCCGCCGCCGGATCCGCCGAAGGATCCGCCGAAGGAGCCGACGCCCGACTTCGTGAACCCGTGACGTGACCCCATGCGGCTCGCGATCGTCCTCGCGCTGATCGCCTGCAAGTCGGAGAGCGCGCCGCCACCGGCGACGGGCTCCGCACCGGCCAGACCGCGCGACGATCTCGCGGCGATGATCCCGAAGGTCGACGCGGCGAAGGTAATGGGAAACAAATCACCGAACGGCGCGCGAGACAATGACGCCTATGCGCTCGAGACCTGGTGCATCGACGAGGCGGATGCGGTCGCGCGCATCACCAGGGCACTCGAGCGCGATGGCTGGACAAACGTCCGCGTGCGCGGCGATGCGCCGACACAAGCGATCGCCGCGATGAAGGGCGACATCCGGTTCTCGGGACGCACCGGCGGCCCCGACTCGCGGTGCGGAGGCACCGCGGTGACGGCCACGGTGATGCGGCTCGGCAACGTCGACGAGAAGTTGCTCGACCGCAAACGCTAGCCGAGCACCATCTTGTTGACCCACTTGCTCGGGTCACCGATGCGCGGCTTGTCGCCGCCGCGCACGAGATAGCGCACGCTCTGCGACAGCCCGTCGAGCGTCAGCGGCCACATGCCGAACACGCTCGCGATCACCTCGATCGTGGTGCCCGGCCAGAACCGCTCGGGCTCGGGGTTGAGCCACGCGGCGCTGCGGAAGTGCGCCGCCAGCCGGCGCAGCCACTCGATGCCGCTCGCGCGGTTCTGCGAGTACAGGTACATCGAGCCACCGGGATCGAGGAGCTCGGCGGGATGCATCAGCGCGTCGCCGACGATCACCAGCTTCTCGTCGCGATCACTTCCCGACAGCAGATCGGCCGTGGTCACCGGCTTTCTGAACTCGGCATCCTCGTAGACCGAGTTGTAGACGCAGTTGTGAAAGTAGTAGCTGCGGAACTTCGCGAACCGACCGGAGCGCGAGGCCGCGGTGAACAGCCGGCTCATCAGCTCGCTGTGCGGATCCATCGAGCCGCCGACGTCCATCAGCAGCACGACCTTGACCCGGTTGCGTCGCGGCGGCCGAAACACGATGTCGATGTCGCCGGCGTTCTTGCACGTCTTGTCGATCGTCTCGTCGAGGTCGAGCTCTTCCTGCGCGCCCTCGCGACCGAGCCTGCGCAAGCCGCGCAGCGCGACGTCGATCTGGCGGACGTCGAGCACGACGTCGCGGCGGTACTCGCGGAACATCCGCTCGCCGGCCACCGCCATCGCCGAGCGCTGGCCGCCGCCACCGACGCGCATGCCCGTCGGGTTCTTGCCGTTATTGCCGAACGGCGAGGTGCCGCCGGTGCCGATCCAGCGATTGCCGCCGTCGTGGCGTTCCTTCTGCTCGCGGAGCCGCTGCTCGAACATCTCGCGCAGCTTCTCCAGGTCCAGCTGCTTGATCGCCTCGAGCTGCTCGGGGGTGAGGCCCTCGAGGTTCCTCGGATCGCGCAGCCACTCGGCGATCGAGCTGGTGAGCTCGAGCGCGCTGACGTGGACGTCCTTGAAGTAGGCGAGGAACGCCTCGTCGTAGGCGTCGTAGAGGGCGACGTCCTTGACGCAGAGCGTGCGGCACAGGTGATAGAAGCCGTCGAGCGAGGACTCGTGGAGTCCCTTCGCCATGCCTTCCATCAGCGCCATCCACTCGTGGGTGGAGACGGGCAGCTTGCGCGCGCGCAGCTCGAAGAGAAAGTCGATCAGCATGACCAGCCCGATCCGTGCCCGTGCCCGTGCCCGTGCGCCAGCCCCGATCCGACGCCCGCGACCTTCTTGCACGGAGGACCCGCGTCGTTCGCGCGTCCGGCATCACCACGCGCGGTCGTGATCGCGCTCGCGCCCTCTCGTTCGGTCTTTGCCAGCCCTGATCCGACGCCCGCGACCTTCTTGCACGGAGGACCCTCGTCGTTCGCGCGTCCGGCATCACCACGCGCGGTCATGCTGGACCAGTGCGCAGCGTGAACGTGCACGAGCACGTGCACGTGGCACGTGGACGTGCACGGGTTCACGCCTTCGCTCGCTTTCCCATCAGCTCGATATCCTGTTCCGTCTTCAAGAGCGTCCCCAAAAACGGAATCCCGTGGCCGACCTTCGCGAGATCGACGCCGGCCTTCTTGAGCGCGCAGATCCAGTCGATCAGCTCCGACGTCGACGGCTTCTTGCGCAGCTTCGGCGTCGCCCGCAGCCCGAAGAACACCTCGAGCGCGTTATCGAGCACCTTGTCGGTGACGTCGGGGTGGTGGACCTTGACGATCTCCGCCATCAGCTCGCGCGACTGGAACTGGATGTAGTGGAACACGCACCGCCGCAGAAACGCGTCGGGCAGCTCCTTCTCGTTGTTCGACGTGATGATGACGACCGGGCGCTCCTTCGCGGTGATCTCGCGACCGGTCTCGTCGATCCGGAACCGCATCGCATCGAGCTCGAGCAGCAGGTCGTTCGGGAACTCGATGTCGGCCTTGTCGATCTCGTCGATCAGCAGCACGACACGCGATGGTGCGGCGAGCGCTTCACCGAGCGGACCGAGCTTGATGTACTGCGCGATGTCGCGCACGTCTCTATTAACGGGGGTCTCCCCCGTAGCCCCCCCGGGCCCATCGACCGCGGCAAACCGGCTGTCTTGGAGCCGCGCGACCGTGTCGTAGATGTAGAGACCGTCCCGCGCCTTCGTCGTCGACTTGACGTGCCAGCGGATCAGCGGGAGCTCCATTGCCGCGGCGAGGTTCTCGGCGAGCAGGGTCTTCCCGGTGCCGGGCTCGCCGCGCACCAAGAGCGGACGCTGCAACGACACGGCGACATTGACGGCGTGCCGGAGCTCTTCCGAGGCGATGTACGTGGCGGTGCCGCGGAACTGATCGAAGGAGTCGAACATCGGGCTGACCTTAGCAGAAACGGTCAGCGCTGACTGTTAGTGAATTACTTCTTCTTGCCGGTCACATAGGCATCGGCCACGCCGTACAGCCAGGTCGCGCCGGCGACCAGGCCCGCGGCCCAGCCGACGATCGGGATCGCGCCGATGAAGCCGGCGCCGGCGACCGCGTAGACGGCGAACACGCCGATCGCCTTGTCGGTCTCGCCGTTCACCAGCTGGCCGACACCGGGGATGATCGCGCTCGCGACTGCCGGAACGACGCCGCTACCACCGCCCGAGGAGCGCTTGACCAGTGCCTTGCTCATGGGCTGGTTATGACACGGCCTCGGGAAACCGCCTAGAGGCTCGTTGAGCGCCCCGGTTCACCAGAACCGGTTGTAGCCGAGCATGAACAGCACGTAGTGCGACTTGATCGTGCCCTGGTTGAACGGGTTCTGCGTCTGCACCTCGGGGGCGATCAGCGGGTTCGTCGGATCGGGACCGGTGCGATCCTCGATCGGCGTGAACGTGCCGTCGCCGCAGCCGGTGGGATCGGACGGCGTCGGGTTGCACGGCTCGCCGGTCGGGTTGCCATCGGCATCGACGCCGGTGTTCGGGTTCTCGTTGGTGCCCTCGAACACCACGCCGCCGCCGAGGCTGAGCTCCCACTTCGGCGTCTTGTACGCGGCACCGATCGTCGCCGTGGTGCGCGCCGCGCCGTCGAAGCTCGCGCGCAAGAAGCCATCGCGCGCGGCCTGGGTGTCGTAGCCGATGCCGCCGCGCAGGATGATCTTGTTCGGCCAGCCCGCGGCATCCGCCGAGCCGTCGTTGACGGGGATGATGTACGAGCCACCGAGCCGCAGCGTGTAGACGTCCTGCAGGCCGAGGTTGACCGTGTTGACCTGCAGCGCCTCGGTGAAGGTGCCGTTGACGTAGAGGCCGGCGTCGAGGTTGACGAGGAACTGCCCGGGGCTCGTGCAGTCCTGGTTCTTCTTGATGCCTACCTCGGTATCGAAGTCGCAGGTCTTGCCCCAGTTCTCCCAGCCCGCGTTCAGCTCGATGTCGCCGCGCAGCCGGCCGTAGCTGTCGAGCTTCTTGTAGCGAACGCCGACGGTGGCGGTCTGCGGCAGCTGCAGGCTGATGCACGCCGGCACCGCCTCGCCGACGCCGAAGTCACCGCTCGCGCGGCAGCGCACGCGATCGCCGACGTCGTTGTCTTCGATCGGACCGACGACCTTGACCGCGTCGACCGACGGGCCCTTCGTCGACAGGCTCCTGCCCTGCAGCTTGAACGCCGCGGCCGAGTTGTAGACGGCGCCGATCTCGAGGAACGGCGTCGGGCGCAGCGTGAAGCCGAGGCCGAACGTCGGGATGAAGCCGTCCTTGACGTCGAGATCCGCGAGCGTGTCGTTGCGAACGCTCTCGTCGACGTTGTTGGTGGTGCCCCACACCATGACCTGCGTCTTCGCCTTCGCGTTGCCGGCGGAGAAGCGCGCGCCGACATCGAGCATCGGCGTGATGCGATACGCCGCCGCGATCGACGGGAACAGCGCGGTGCTCTCGGAGGTCAGCGTGTCGTAGCGCGTCGGCGGCGGCGCGACGCAACCGCTGCCCTGGCACGCGGTGTTGTCGAGGAAGCGAGCGGGCGACGAGGTGTAACCCTGGCTCATGTCGCGGAACGGATAGCCGTTCGGCGCGTAGAGGCCGGCGGCGAGCCGAAGGCCTTTGACGCGATCGCCGAGGTCGGTGACCACCGCGATCACCGGGATCGGCTGGAACGAGCCGATGCCGAGCGGCGGCTTCGGATCGTTCTCGACCGGCTCGAACGGCGTGCCTTCGTAGCCCTGACGATCGACGGCGAACGCCGGCTCGTCGTACGCGCCGTTGCGGTTGAAGCTCATGTAGTAGCGCGTGATCGCCGCGCTGATCGTCAGCGTCCAGCCGGTGGTCTTCGCGAGGCCTGCCGGATTGATCGACAGCGCCTCGCCGTCGTCGACCGACGCGACCGCGGCACCCGCGCGCGACGTCGAGATCGCGCCGCTGCCCGGGAGAAACAGACCGCCCGCGCTGGCGGGGCCGGCGTGTGCGGCGAGCGTGGTCAGGCCAATGGCAGGAAGCACCCGAAGCTTCATAGGCCGCGAACCTACAACAGCTGGGATCGACGTACGAGCAGGAGGATCCGCCATCGACCAGCGCGAAACGCGCCACCTAGGTGCGTGCCGACTCCGGCGATCCCGACGACGCGTGGGGCGCCGCGAGCTGCTGCGCGATCTGCTCGATCACGTCGAGGCCGAGACCGGCGCCGTACTCCATGCCGCTGTTGACGTGGGCGTCACGCGCGGTCTGCGAGTCGTGCTTGATCAGGTTCCGGTAGTACGTCTTTCCGTCGCGCTCCTCGAGCGTCATCGTGCAGTGCGCCGGGGAGTCCGGGAACGGATCGAAGATCTCGGTGTTGACGATCTTCGCGGGCGCCACGATCTCGAGATACTCGCCCGAGAACCCGAACTCGTTGCCGTCGGGGGCGCGGCCGACGAAGCGATACTTGCCGCCGACCCGGAAGTCGACGTCGCACACCGGCATCGTGAAGCCGTCCATGCAGCCCCACCAGCGGCGGATGTACTCGGGCTTGGACATCACCTCGAACACCAGCTCGCGCGGTGCATCGAACACCCGCGTCATCAGGATCTCGGTGTCGCTGGGGGTGGTGACTTTCAACTTATCGCTTGGTGCTTTTGCCATGACGTGACTCCTTGAGCTCTTCCAGTAGATCGTCGATGGCCTGGAACCGGCGCTCCCACTGCTCGCGGTAGCGCTCCAGCCAGTCGGTGGCCTCCTTGAGCGGAGCCACCTCGAGCCGGCAGGGTCGCCGCTGCGCATCGCGGCCGCGGGTGATCAGGCCCGCGCGCTCGAGCACCTTCAAGTGCTTCGAGATCGCGGGCTGGGTCATCGCGACCGGTGCCTCGTCCAGCAGCTCCGTCACCGTGGCCTCGCCCTTGGCCAGGCGCACCACGATGGCGCGCCGGGTCGGATCGGCGAGTGCGGCGAAGGTGGCATCGAGACGTTCGGCGGCCAGCATGTTCCAGAACCTCTGAGTTTTATAACCTGATGGTTATGTACTCCTGCGCAGCGACCACGTCAAGGCCAGATCTATCGGTTTTCGAGCGCGTCCTTTACGCTGTAAAACTATCGCGTGTTCGACCTCAAGATCGTTGGAGGAACCCTCGTCGATGGCACCGGTGCTGCTCCGGTCACCGGTGATCTCGCCATCAAGGATGGCCGGATCGCCGAGGTCGGGCGGTGCGATGGCCTCGCCCGCCGCACGATCGACGCGCGCGGCGCCCACGTGCTGCCCGGCTTCGTCGACCTGCACACGCACTACGACGGCCAGGTGACGTGGGACGGCGAGCTCGCGCCGAGCACGCTGCACGGCGTGACCACCTGCGTGATGGGCAACTGCGGTGTCGGCTTCGCGCCGGTGGTGCGCGGCAAGGAGCAGCTGCTGGTCGAGCTGATGGAGGGCGTCGAGGACATCCCCGGCGCCGCGCTCGCCGAGGGCATCCCGTGGGGCTGGGAGACGTTCGCGGAGTACATGGATGCGGTCGCGAAGCTGCCGCACGCGATCGACTTCCTGATGCAGATCCCGCACGACCCGGTGCGGATGTACGTGATGGGCGAGCGCGCGATCGCCAGCGAGGTCGCGACCGCGGACGACATCGCCGCGATGTCGCGCATCGTCGGCGCCGCGCTCGATGCCGGTGCCGCCGGCTTCTCGACGGGCCGCAGCGACAACCATCGCACCGCGCGCGGCGCGGCGACACCGGCGAGCGAGGTCGATGCCCGCGAGCTGGTCGGGATCGCGAAGGCATTCGCCGGCCGATCGCACGGCGTGCTCCAGGCGGTCAGCGACTTCGACATGATGCAGGGCCCGGATCGCTTCGATCCCGAATTCGATCTCCTCGAGGCGATGGCCGAGGCCGCCGGGCGGCCGCTGTCGATCTCGACGATGCAGCGCGATCACGCGCCCGATCAGTGGAAGCGGATCTTCGGCCGCGTCGAGCGCGCGGTGGAGCGCGGCCTCGACCTGCGCTGTCAGGTCGGCGCCCGCGCGATCGGCGTGCTGCTCGGGCTCGAGGCGACGTTTCATCCGTTCGTCGGCCACCCGAGCTACAAGGCGATCGCGCACTTGCCGCTCGCCGCGCGCGTCGAGCGGCTGCGCGATCCCGAGGTCCGCGCCCGGATCCTGATCGAGAAGCCGGATCGCATGGCCGCCAGCTCGACTGGTGGCGCAGGCGGCACGGCGATTCCACCGCTGGTCGACTATTTTCTCGCCAACGTCAACCTCGTAGCGATGCGGCTGTTCCGGCTCGAGCGCGGCTACGAGCCCGCCCTGTTCGATTGCCTCGCCGGCGAAGCCTCGCGCGCCGGCAAGCCCGTGCTCGAGGTGATCTACGACGCGCTCCTCGAGGACGACGGCAAGGCCCTGCTCTACTTCCCGCTCTACAACTACACGGGGATGAACCTGGATGTCGTGCGCCAGATGCTGGTGCACCCGCGGGCGCTCGTCGGGCTCTCCGATGCCGGCGCGCACGTCGGTACCGTGTGCGATGCCAGCATGCCGACGTTCTTGATCGCGCACTGGGCGCGCGACAGACCGCATGGTCTGCCACTTCCTCGCGTGGTCCAGATGCAGGCGCGCGACACCGCGCGGTTCATCGGCCTTCGCGATCGCGGCACGCTCGAGGTCGGCATGCGCGCCGATCTGAACATCGTCGAGCTCGATCGGATCTCGCTCGGCCGCCCGACGCTCGCCCACGATCTGCCCGCCGGCGGCAAGCGCCTCCTGCAACCCGCGACCGGCTACGTCGCCACGTTCGTCGCCGGCCATCAGGTCGCCGACCGCGGTGTGATGACCGGCGAACGCCCGGGCCGGCTGGTCAGGATCGGCGCGTGAGCCCGCGCATCAAGCGCGATCTGTCGCGCGAGCGGATCGCCGACGCCGCGCTCGCGGTGATCGACCGCCACGGCCTGGCGAAGTTCTCGACCCGCCGGCTCGGCACCGCGCTCGCCTGCGAGGCGATGGCCATCTACTACTACTATCCGCACAAGGAGGCGCTGCTCGATGCGGTCGTCGATCGCCTGATCGCGCCCCTCGCTGCCCTCCTCGAGGATCCGGCGGGTGACTTCGACGAGCTCCTCGTCGCGATCGCGCGCGCCTATCGCCAGATCTCCGTCGATCATCCGAACGCGTTTCCGCTGCTCGCGACCCGGCGGTTCGCCACCGAGGCGAGCTATCAGTTCCTCGACCGGCTGTTCGCCAGGGCCGCTTCGGCCGGTGTCGACGATCGCGAGGCCGCCCGGCTGTATCGCGGGATCAGCTCGTTCGTCAGCGGCTTCGCGCTCAACGAGCTGGCGACGCGGACCTCGCCGGGTGGTCGCCGGTCGGCGCTCGATCGCGCGTTTCCTCGCGTCGCCGCGATGCACGCCCACCTCGGCGCCGAGCAGCTCGACGAGCTATTCGAGGCCAACCTGAGCCGGTTTCTCGACCGGCCGGCTCAGCGATCGCGCGCGCGATAACGGGCGACCGCGAGGTAGCGCACGTGGCGCAGGCCGTCGCGGAACGTCCGCAGATGCCCGGGACCGGCGCGCCCGTCCGGCGCGAGCGTGGTCGGCACCTCGCAGATCCGTAGCTTCGCGAGCGCCGCCTTGACGATCATCTCGGACGCCAGCTCCATCCCGGGCGTCTCGAGGGCGAGCGCCGCCATCGCCTCGCGCGAGAAGCCGCGCAACCCGCAATGAAAGTCGCCGACCGGCGCGCCGAACAGCCAGCGGCCGAGCGCCGACAGCACCGGCACCCCGAGGCGATGCAGCGCGGGCATCGCTCCCGGCGCGATGCCGCCGGCGAACCGGTTGCCGACCACGAGGTCGAAGCCGGCGCGCAGCCTGGCGACGAATGGCTCGAGCGCGGTGAAGTCGTAGCTGTCGTCGGCATCGCCCATGATCACGTAGGTGCCGCGCGCCGCCGCGAACGCACCGCGCAGCGCCGCACCGTAACCACGCTCGGGGACGTCGACGACGTGCGCGCCGGCGTCGCGCGCGAGCTGTGGCGAGCCATCGGTCGAGCCGTTGTCGCCGACGATCACCTCGCCGGCGATGCCGCTGCGGGCGAGGAAGCCGCGCGCCTTCGCGATGCAGGTCGCGATCGTCGCGGCCTCGTTCAGACACGGCATCACGATCGACAGCTCGATGGTTTCGCGCGTCATCGAGCGGCGTCCCAGCGAGCGAAGTTGTAGTGGCACGGGGTGTACCCGGGCAGCGCGCGCAGCACGGCAGGATCGACGGTGCGGCCGATCACGAACAACCGGTCTCCGGTGAAGAACGGATTGCGCTTGCGATCGCCGGCGCGCACGAACGCGGGCAGCTGCGAGCGCAGCGGCAACTCGAGGGCGACCACGCGCTTGCCCGGACAGCTCTCCGCGATGTCGCGATCGATCGCGGCGACGACATCGAACCGGTGCTTGTACTCGCCGGCCAGCTGGACGCCGATCGCGAGCTGCAGCGCGACGATCGCAGCGACCGCGATCCAGCCGGCGCGCACGGTCGCGAACC
>JAEYYY010000705.1 GCA_023430775.1 Pseudomonadota bacterium | reverse complement strand
CGCCGCGCACTGGTTCGGTGCCGCAGGCGTACCGTCGATGCCGCCATCACAGTTGTTGTCGCGGCCATCGCACTTCTCGATGCCGCCCGGCTTCGACGAGGCGTCGCCATCATTGCAATCTCCGTCGACGGCGGACGTGCCGGACGGCTGCACGCAGGCGAGGATCTCCGGGCCGCTGCCGAACGTGTCGCCATCGGCGTCGGTGAAGAACGAGAGCGCGGTCGACAGATCGAGCGCCGCATCGTCGAGGTCGATCGTCCTCCGCAAGCCCCACTGATAGGGACAGTCTCCACTTGTGCCACTTCGCCTAGCTAAGCTCGCGTGATCGCGTGGTCGTCTGGGGACGGTCTCCACTTGCGCTGGCAACTCGTCGGTCTCGACTCGCCTGCCGTCGAGCTCGGGACTGCTGCGCCACAAGTGAACACTGTCCCCAACCTAGCAGGCGATCTCGCGGAGTTACCTCAGCGAAGTGGCACAAGTGGAGACTGTCCCTCACCAGGGAGCCGGCTTGTAGTCCTTGAGGAACAGGCCCCACAGGTGGTTGCCCGTGGTGACGCCGTCGAACACCGGATCGACGATGCGCGCCGCACCATCGACGATGTCGAGCGGCGGATGGAAGTTGTGGACGGCCTTCTTGCGCTCCGCGTGGTGCAGCGGATCCTCGTCGGTCACCCAGCCGGTATCGACGCTGTTCATGTGGATGCCGTCCTGCACGTATTCGATCGCGCTCGTTCGCGTCATCATGTTGAGCGCGGCCTTCGCCATGTTGGTGTGCGGGTGCTTGTCGGTCTTCCACCGGCGATAGAACTGCCCCTCCATCGCGGACACGTTGACGACGTGGGCATCGCGCGTCGGTACCGCGGCGAGCAGCGGCCGCAGCCGCGCGTTGAGCACGAACGGCGCGACCGCATTGACGAGGTGCACCTCGAGCAGCTCCGCGGTGGGGACATCGGCGAGCTGATAGCGCCAGCTGTTGATCTGGCGGAGATCGACCTGCTGGAGATCCTGATCGAGCCGGTGGGTCGGATAGAGATGCTCGCCGCGATCGTGATCCTCGGAGAGGAGCGGCACCTGGGAGAGCACCGCGCTCTTCCATAGCCCGGCGGCCTGGATCGCCGCGCCGGCCGCCTTGACCAGGCCACCTTCGCCCGCGTTGCCGGCAGTCGCGGCGAGCTCGTGGCGCAGCGAGCGATCGCGATCGAGGAACGCGCGCTCGAGCGCGGACAGATCCTCGGTCTCGCCGTCGACGACGTGGTCGTACCAGCCGCTCGGCCGCCGCACCGTCTGGCACGCGTTGTTGATCAGCGCGTCGAGCCGCGAGTACGTCTGCAGCATGTGGCGACACAGCAGCTCGACGCTCGGCGTGTGGCGCAGATCGATGCCGTAGATGTGAAGGCGATGCGTCCACTCGGAGGCGTCGGGCTCCTTCGCGTAGCGGCGGGCGGCATCGCGCGGGAACCGCGTCGCGACGATGACGTCGGCGCCGGCGCGCAGCAGCTTAATCGCCGCCTGGTAGCCGATCTTGACGCGCGCGCCGGTGACCAGGCAGGTGCGGCCGCGGAGGTCGGCGGTGGAGTTGCGCTTCTCCCAGTTGAGCGCCGCGCACGGCGGACACATCTGATCGTAGAAGTGGTGCAGCTCCTGGAAGTAGGTCTTGCAGACGTAACACATGCGAGCCGTCTCGACCTTGGGCCCATCCCCGACCTCGTCGGGCGCGGGCCGGTTCGCCTCGGCTTCCGACCACGGATCCGCCATCTCATCCTCACCGCGCGACTCGAGCGCCATGTCCGGCTTCGGCAGCGGCGTGCGGAACACCGGCTCCTTGCGAAGCGTGCGAATGCCGGTCTGATCGAGGATCGCCTGGTCGGCATCCCTGCGGGCTTGCTTGTGGGCGCGGTGGAGCGCCTTGCCGAGCGCCTTCTTCTGGTAGCGGTCGGGCCGGGCGAGCTGGCCGGCGGCGCTGACCAGGCGGATCCGCGTGGGCTCGTCCAGATCCGCGAGCTTGGCCATATCGGCACCGAGCTCCTCGAGGAACTGGATCACGTCACGCAGCTTGGCTTCATCCACGGCGACGTAGTATTGCCGCCATCGTGATCATCGCCAAGCGACTCGTCGGCAAAGCCATCTCGGCATGGCTCGGACCCACTGGAGATGCAGCCCGTCGCGCCGTCGCGACCGTCAAGGAGCGCGTCACCAACGCCCCTCGCAAGCTCGATCTCTACCTGGATATCGCGGATCCCTGGAGCTATTTGACCGCCCAGGCGGTGGCGCGGCTGATCCAGGCCTACCCCGTCGAGCTGGCGGTCCACATCGTGACGCCCCCCGCCGCCGACGTCGACCCGGCGCCGAACCTGCGCGTCAACCACCTGGTGCGCGATGCCCAGCAGCTCGCCGAGTACTGGGATCTCGAGTTCACGGCAGCCAAGTCCGCCGATCCCGGCATGGTTCGCGACATCGGAACGTCTCTGATCCGCGAGCGCCCGGCGAAGGAGCAGCTCGCGGTCGCGCTCGACATGCTCGGCGCACTGTGGACCACCGACAAGAAGAAGCTCGGCACGCTGCTCAACACCCACGGCAGCGAGTCGCACGGCTCGATCGCTCCGATCGTCAACTCCAACTACGAGAAGCTCCGCAAGGCCGGCCACTACCAGGCGGCGATGATCAGCTACAAGGGCGAGTGGTACTGGGGCGTCGATCGCCTGCCCTATCTCGAGGCGGAGCTCGCCCGCGATCTCGGCACCGACGTCGCGCACGTCGTCACGCCGCGGCCGCAGAGCGAGCGCGGTCCGCTCGAGCTGTCGAAGAAGCCGCTGACCTGCGAGATGTGGTTCTCGTTCCGCTCGCCGTACAGCTATCTCGCCCTCGAGCAGATCGAGACCGTGCTGGCGCCGTACAACATCCCGCTCGTGTTGCGGCAGGTCGCGCCGATGGTGACGCGCGGGCTTCAGGTGCCGCAGGTCAAGCGCCTCTACATCGTCCGCGATGCCAAGCGAGAGGCCGATCGGCTCGGCATCGCATTCGGCGAGCTCTGCGATCCACTGGGCAAGGGCGTCGACAACTGCCTCGCGATCCAGCACTGGGCCAACAAGCGCAGCCCGGCCGACGGTCTCGCGTTCGCGCGCTCGGCGATGCGCGGCTCGTGGACCGAGGCGCGCGACCTCAGCGAGTACGTCGACCTCAAGGTGGTCGTCGAGCGTGCCGGGTTGCCGTGGGACGAGGCCCGGTCCGCGATCGACGATCCCGAGGCCGTCAAGGCCCACACCGCGAACGCCGCCGACATGGCCGTCGTCGGGTTGTGGGGCGTGCCGTCGTTCCGGTGCGGAGATTTCGTCGCCTGGGGTCAGGATCGGCTGCCGCTGCTGGCGGATCGCCTACGCCGTCACGCCCTCGCCCAATCGTCCGCCAGCGCCACTCCGTAGCGTGTTATCAAGGGACGCGCATGTCCCGTGACCAGCCAGGGGTCGTCGAGCTGCCGGCGGCGGGCGTTCCCGCCGATCAGGGCCTGTCGAGCCTCGGGTTGATCATGCAGCTCGGCGGCACGGTGGCCGGCCTAGGTGTCGCGCTGTTCGCCTTCGGCGCCCTGCTGACGATGCGCGCGGCCCACGGTGAATCGCTGTGGATGTTCCTGCTGCTGTCGACCTGCGTGGTGCGATCGCTGTTTCACCGCATGGCGGGCACCGATCTGCTCTACGCCCGACCGCACACCGCGCCCCTCGCGGCGCTCCAGCGCTACATCCTGATCGGGCTCGGCCACAGCGCGCTGTTCGCGGTCGTCCTGAAGCTGAAGTTCGATGCACCGGCTGCTGCCGCGATCGGCCTCGGCCTCGGGCTCGCGGTGTGGCCGGCGATCCTCGCGGTCCTGCTCGTGACCGGCTCGTTCCGCCGGTTCACCGCACGCATCCCGGTCGCCGAGGACAAGGGCTTCGAGGGCGCCGCGATCCTGATGGCGGTGCTCGGCATCTGCGGCACCCTCGCCGCCGCCTCGGTGCTGCTCGCGATGTTCGAGGCCGGTGGCCGCGTGATGCGCGAGGGCCGAGTCGTGCTGATCATGCTCGCCGTCATCCTGCTGCTCGTGCGTTCGGTGCTGCACGCGCGCGCGGGCATCTCGGGGATTCACACCACGTCGATCGATCGCTCCGTCGAGCACGCGAACCGGTACTCGAGCTTCGGCATCGTCAGCGCGTTCTGCGCCGGTGGCGCGATGTTGCTCGGCGTGATGACCACGCAGCTCGACGTCAGCATGCTGGCGGCCGTCACCGCGATCACCTGGATGCTGATGGCGTGGCCGCTGATCGTGCGCCGGTTCTTCGGCGAGCGACAGTTTGCCGATCTGCTCGCCGGCGAGCAGGCCGAGATCCATCGCCGTGCACCCGATGCCGGCCTCACCTGCCTCGGCTGGCTCCTCGTCGCACACGCGGCGTGCAAGCTGACGTTCGCGCTCCCCGGCATCATCGGTGACACGCCGGCGAACTTCGACCGCGTCTTCGCTCTCCTCGACGGCAGCCACGGTCGATCGCCGTGGTGGAACGTCGGCATCGCGATGATGGAGCTGTGGGCCGGCTACGAGCTGATCCGGATGACCGCGCTCCATCGCTACATCGCCAGCGGCTACGCGGTGGTGGCGTCGGCGGTCACGCTCTATCTGAGCTGGCCGGTCCTCCGCCACATCCAGCACCTGACGCTGAAGCCGCAAGAGCTGGCGGCGCTGATGCCGATCGCGATCGCACTGGTGATTCCGGCAGCCGCCCTGGTGCTGGTCAATCGCAAGATCGCACCAACCGCGCGCGCGCGCTTCAAGGTGAAATGAGACATCTGCTGTACCTCGTCTTGCTCGCTGGATGTCAGGACGACATCTCGACGCCATTTCCACCCGGGCTCGAACCGTTCGACGACGATGCGGCGCCGGCCGCACTCGACGGCACCGTCCAGGAGGTGCTCACGCACGCCTCGACCGACGACGACTTCATCCGTGCCTACGGCCGCGCCTTCATCTTCGTCTCCCCCACCGAGGTCTACGCGGCCGCGCACGATCCCGAGGTCATGCTCGCCGCGTGCTCGACCACGTCACACTCGGTCGACTTCGGGAACGAGCCGGAGTACGAGCTCAGCTTCCTCGTCCACTACTTCGTCGACGATATCCTCAACGTCGAGTGGGACGATCAATGGCGCGGTGATGTCGTCACCGGCACGCTCGACAACCCCGAGCTGGTCATGATCAAGCACCAGAAGATCCAGGGCAGCGACTTCATCACGCTGTCCGAGGGCACGGTGCAGCTGCTCGCGACCGACGATCCGGGGATCACCGAGGTCCGGTTCGTCGAGCACCTCGATGCGGTGATGGCGAGTGAAGGCGACGTGATCGATGGCATGCAGAGCAACTTCGATCGCCTGCTGGCGGTGGCGCACGGCAATCCCATTCCAAGTTGCGTGATCTCGCAGCCCCCCGACTTTCCATGAAGCGCATCGCTCTGATCTCCACCGGCGGCACGATCGAGAAGACCTACGACGAGCTGTCCGGCGTGCTCGCCAACAAGCTCTCGGTGCTCGACATCATGCTCGCGTCACTCGAGCTGCGTGGCGTCGAGGTGATGCGCGTGCAGCTGATGAACAAGGACAGCCTCGACATGACCGCGGACGATCACACGCTGATCGCCCAGACCGCGACGCAGATGGCGGCCTCGGCGTCGGGCGTCGTCGTCGTCCATGGCACGGATCGCCTCGCGACCTCCGGCGAGCGCGTCTGCGAGCTCGGCACGCCGGCCACCCCCGTGGTGTTCACCGGCGCGATGCGGCCGTACGAGCTGCGCTCCACCGATGCCCTGCAGAACCTCACCGAGGCGCTGCTCGCGGTCCAGCTCCTCTCCCCCGGCGTCTACGTCGCGATGCACAACCAGGTGCTCGCCTTCCCCGGCGTCGTCAAGGACCCGCAACGCGGTACGTTCGTCAAGCGATGATGAGGAGCTCCCAGCAACTGTCGCCGCTCGTCCCGGCGCTGCTCGATGCACTCGCCAACGCCGGCATCGGCATCCTCGTGATCGCCGATCGCGATGGTCGATACGATCGCTGGTACGCCAACGAGCCGGCGGCGACGGTCCTCGGCTACACGCTCGAGGAGATGCTCGAGATCCCACCGTTCGAGATCGTCGCACCGGAGCAGCGCCCGCTCGTCCGCCAGCTCTCCGCGAGCCATCGCGCCGGCCAGGCCGTGCCTCCCGTGTTCGAGCTCAGCGCGCTCCACAAGGACGGTTCGATCGTCACCCTCGAGCTCGCGATGGGCTACGCGATGCTCCCCGAGGACACGGCTTGCTACGTGATGGTCGTGCGCGACGCGATCGCGCGGTCGCAGCTGACGTTGCTCGAGGCGGATCGGATCGGTCTCGTCGGCGCGCTCGCCGCCGGGTTCGCGCACGAGATCAACAACCCACTGACGTCCGTGCTGCTCAACCTGCGCTCGCTGCGCAAGCAGCTCACGCTCTCGCTGCCCGACAGCAACGCCGCGATGCGCTGCCTCGACGACATCACCGCCGGCTCGGAGCGGATCGCGAGCAACGTGCGCGCGCTCCAGACGCTGGCCACCCGCGGTGGTTCGCAGTCGCTCGATCTCGCCGCCGTGGTCACCGCCGCGCTGCGCCTCGCCGCGCCCACCCTGGAACCGCGCGCGCAGGTGATCCGCCAGATCGCTCCAGTCCGGCCGGTCACCGGCGAGGAGTCCCGCGTCGGCCAGGCCGTGCTGGCGATGATGCTGTTCTCCGCCTCGGGGTTCGACGAGACGGCCGCCGCCACCAAGAACCGCATCATCATCGCCGTCGAGGAGCGCGGTCACGACATCGTCGTCGAGGTCTCCGATAACGGCCGCGAGCTGTCGAGCGAGGAGGTGCGGCACGCGTTCGATCCGTTCTTCCGGTCGTCCTCTCGTGGCGCCGGTGTCGGTGTCGGGCTCGGCGTGGCTCGCTCGGTCGCCGCGACGCTGGGCGGCGAGGTCATGCTCGCACCGGCGGCCGGTGGTGGTGCCGTGATCACCATGCGGCTTCCTGCCGCCACGTGACCGGGTCGCCGGCTTACACTGGAGGGACGTGGGCGACGACGCCAAACCTCCTGCATCGGACGAGACGTTGCGCACCGAGACACCGGAGCCGCGCCGTCCGTCGCTGCGCGGGGTCTCGACGTTCGACGCTCGCGCGCAGCGCTTCGAGCTAGGCAACGAGCTCGGTCGCGGCGGCATGGGCAAGGTGGTGGCGGCACGCGATGTCTCGCTGCGCCGGTCCGTCGCGATCAAGCAGATGCTGTCCGACAACGAGCTCGACCTCGATCGGTTCGAGCGCGAGGTCCGGATCACCGCGGAGCTCGAGCACCCGTCGATCGTGCCGATCCACGATGTCGGTGTCGACGAGGCGGGCCGCCCGTACTACGTGATGCGCCAGATCCGGGGCGAGCCACTCGCGACGCGCCTGCCGAAGCTGACGACGCTGCGCGCGCGGCTGGCGCTGTTACCGAGTCTCCTCGCAGCCACCGATGCGGCGGCGTTCGCGCACGCTCGCAGGATCATCCATCGCGACATCAAGCCCGCGAACATCCTGCTCGGCCTGTTCGGCGAGACGCTCCTGATCGACTGGGGGCTGGCGCGCAGGCTCGACGAGATGCCGATCGACACTCCCGATGCCGCGCATAGCGTGCCCGGCGGCGTGCTCACGATCGCAGGCCACATCTACGGCACCGCCGCGTACATGGCACCCGAGCAAGCACGCGGCGAGCAGGTCGACGAACGCGCCGACGTCTACGCGCTCGGTGCCACGCTGTTCCACATCCTCGTCGGCCGTGGACCGTTCGAAGGGATGTCGGTCGCCGAGCGGATCGAGGCTGCCGCCACCGATGCACCACCACCGCTCGAGCGGCTCCCTGCGGAGATCGCGTCGGAGCTGCGCGCGATCGTCACCAAGGCGATGGCGAACGATCCGCAGCAGCGCTACGCGCATGCAGGCGAGCTCGCCGGCGATCTGCGTGCGTTCCTCGAGGACCAGCTCGTCGGCGCGCACGTCTACACGCTGCGCGATCGCGCGCGTCGCTTCGCTCGCCGCAACCGAGCCGCGATCGTGGTGGCGCTGCTGGCGGCCGTCGGGCTCGGGATCGCGGTGTTCCGCGTGGTCGGCGAGCGCACCGATGCTCGGGTCGCCGCAGCACGCGCCCAGGAACTGGACACTGCGGCGAGGGACCGCGCACAACAGATCATCCTCGAGCAGGCGAGCATCTTTGCCGAGCGTGAACCGATGCGCGCGATCGCGAAGCTACGGCAGCTCTCGCTCGATCCACCGCACGTGCGGCGTGCCCACGACATCGCCCTCAAGGCTGCCGCGCGAGGCCTGCCATGGGGCGACAAGGAACACGATGCCCTGATCTCCGGCCTCAGCCTCAGTCCCGACGCCCGGTTGCTGGCAAGCGTCGACAGCACCGGACGGCTGGTGGTCCGCGCCATCGCGACGCGAATCGTCACCGTGCGTCACGAGATGGGGCAACGCACGACCCGGCTGGAGTGGCTCGACAATCAGAGGTTGCTGTGTGCAACCCCGACGGGATTGCACGCGATCGACGCCACCACGGGTCGCGCTCGCACGTACGCCGAGGGCATCTCCATCGGCGGCTTCGTGATCGCCAGGCGCGGCGATCGAGTGTGGTTTGTCGACGAGCGACGCATGGAGTTGGTGGAGCTCACCGTCGCTTCGGGCGCGATGCGCACGGTGGCTCGCGATGTCGATCTGGTGAGCGGGCACGCGGATCAGCTGGCGATCAGTGGTGTGCGCGGAGTTCGCTGGCTGCGAGACGGTCACGAGATCCCGGTGACGCCATTGCGTCCGGCGATGGATCTCGGTCTCGAGGTGTCGCCCGACGGTAAGCGTGTGGCCCTCGCGCTCGCCAAGGGTGGGGGCACCGAATGGGACCACACCGGGACTCGAACTGGCCATTGGGACATCCCGTGGGCGTTCCGCTCGATCTACAGCTCCGGCGATCTGTTCGCGGTGACGCTGCAAAACACGATCGTGCGGCTCGGCGCAAACGTCCGGGAGATGGCGCGCTGGCGCCCGCGATACGCGGGGGCGACCTGGACGTCGATCGGATTCGGCGTGGCGATCGAGAACGGTCGCGTGATCGTCGTCGACGACAGCGGGATCCGGGAGCTGCCGTTCGATCTCGCCCTCACCAACCAGGTCGCGAGCCGGCCGGACTCTCGGATCCTGGCGCTGGCCTCTCGTCTCGGAGAGGTGCGCTGGTACCGGCTCGACAATGCTCCGCCGGTGGTTCACATCAGCGTGAACAACTTCACCCCATGTGCGATCGATGATCGCGAGGTCTACGCGCTCGTCGGTGGCGAGGGACTCGCGGCGTACGATCGTCGCACCAGCAAGCGCCGCGACGTGGCGAGGCTGCCACTCGCCATGATGCATTGCTCCGGCATTCTGAAGAACGGCCTGTTGATCATCGCCTCGAACCTGGGCGGCTTCGCCATCGACCGCCATGTCACCGAGGGAGCGATCGGTCTCGATGCCGCACGCGACAGCGTGTACATCCTTCGCGGCCGCGATCTCGTCGAGCTCGAGCACGGAATCGGCGATGGCCGCGTCATCTGGACGGGTCACGCCGAGATCGTGAGCATCGAGATCAACGGACCCTGGCTCGCGGTGCAGCTCGCCGACGAGAGCTTGCACCGTCTCGATCGCACATCCGGGACGACGATCGAGGTCGTGCGTCACCCGACCCGCTTCGAGGTCACCGCATCCGGCACGATGTGGTTCACGTTCGATCGCTGGTTGTGGCGGTGGACCGAAGCGGGACCGTTCCCGATCCATCACTTCCCTGCGCAGATCGACGAGATCGACGCCGGCTCGGAGATGATCTACGTTCGGCTCCGCAACAGCACGACCTGGATGGTCACGCCCGACGGTGGGCTGACCTCGCTCACGAGCATCGGCAAGCTGGTCGCGGTGGGCCGCAGCGACATCGGCATCTTTCAGACGACCGACGCGAACCTGGTCTGGTACAGCATGCCCACCGGGGAGCTCGCGAAGTATCCGATGTCCGAACCCGCAATCGCGGCGAGGCTCTCGCAGGACGATCGCGCGCTGATCGTCGGCTCGACGACGGGCGATCTGATGGTGTTCGAATCGGACGTGCCGACCACGGCGGAGGGACTTCGCGCGTGGCTGGCCACCGCGACCAACGCGCACATCGACGAGCGCACCGACGAGCTGCGCTGGGTGCCGCCATGAAGCGCGAGCTCGACACCACGCTCGGCAGCACGCTTCCCGGTGCTGCGCCTGGTGAACAGCCAAAGCTCGACACCTTCGATCGCCCCGGCGAGCGCTTCGAGCTCGGCAGCGAGCTCGGGCGCGGTGGCATGGGTCGCGTGGTGGCCGCCACCGACGTCGCGCTGGCACGGTCGGTCGCGATCAAGCAGGTGCTCTCGGACCGCCCCGACGATCTGGTGCGCTTCGAGCGCGAGGTCCGGATCACCGCGCAGCTCGAGCACCCGTCGATCGTGCCGATCCACGAGGCCGCGCGCGATGCCAGCGGCCGCCCGTACTACGTGATGCGACGGATCGAGGGCGAGGCGCTCTCGAAACGGATCGAGGGTGCCGACCTGCCGACCCGCCTCGCGATGCTGCCGAACATGCTCGCGGTGGTCGATGCCGCCGCGTTCGCGCACGCGCGCAACATCATCCATCGCGACATCAAGCCCTCGAACATCCTGCTCGGCGCCTACGGCGAGACGCATTTGATCGACTGGGGCCTCGCGCGCCGGCTCGACGATCTCGACGTCAGCTCGCCCGGCGCGATCGCGCGCGGCGAACAGCTGACGCAAGCCGGCCATGTCTACGGCACCGTCGGCTACATGGCGCCGGAGCAGGCGCGCGGCGAACCGGTCGATCAGCGCGCGGATGTCTACGCGTTGGGCGCCACGCTGTTCCACGTGCTCGCCGGCGTCGCACCGTTCGCGCACATGTCCGATGTCGAGCGGATCTCCGCGGCCGCGACCGGCGAGGATCGCGCGCCGGTGGACAAGCTCGGAGAGGGCATTCCTCCCGAGCTGATCGCGATCGTCGACAAGGCGATGGCGACCGATCGCGATGCTCGTTACGAGAACGCGGGCGAGCTCGCCACCGACCTCCGCGCGTTCCTCGGCGGCAAGCTGGTGGCGGCGCACCGCTACACGGCGGGCCAGCGCCTGCGCCGGTTCGTCCGCAAGCATCGCGTGGCGGTGCTGCTCTCGACGGTGTCGCTGGCGATCGCGATCGTCGTCGTGATCATCGCGATCCGGAGGACCTTCAACGAGAAGCTGCGAGCAGTCGAAGCGCGCGCGGTCGCCGAGCAACGACGCGAGGAGGCTGCGAGCCAGGCCGATCTGCAGCGGATCGAGACCGCGAGCACACTCGCAGCGTCCCAGCCGACACGCGCGGCGGCGATGCTGCTCCAGCTCCCGCGGAACACCAAACATGCGGCCCTCGCGCGGGACACGATCGCGAAGGTCGCGGCTTCGGGAATCGCGCGCGGAGCGTCGATCCATACGAGACCTGTCAACAGCATGGCGTTCTCCCCGGACGGC
Source organism: Pseudomonadota bacterium (assembly GCA_023430775.1). GTDB lineage: Bacteria > Myxococcota_A > Polyangia > Haliangiales > Haliangiaceae > JABFXX01. The sequence goes on along the minus strand of JAEYYY010000705.1, from coordinate 8,598 downwards.
AAGACACTCGCGAGCGTCGGCGAGGATGGAAGGCTGGTCCTCTATGACGTCGCGACCGGGCGTGCGACGCGAGTGACGGAGAATCGCGGACCGCTGTACACGGTGGAATGGAGTGGTCCGCGCGTCGTGCTGGTCACCGGCTTGAAGGTCGGCGTCCTCCGGATCGATCTGGAGACCAAGGCCGAGCGCGTGCTCCACGACGGCCGCGTGAGCCGGATCTGGCAGGTCGGATCGAAGGTTCGGTTTCACGATCACGTGACCCGCGAGGTCAAGGAGAGCGGTCTCGACGGCGAGGCGGTCGTGCTCGCGCGCGATGCGCAGTGGGCCGCGGGGGCCGACCAGCTCGTGATCTACGGCTCGTCGAAGACGGGGCTGTTCCTTCGCAACGGCGACGTCACGACCAAGGTCGATCTGCCACCAGATCCGCTCCTCCTGCAGCTCGCGTTCTCGCCGGACCGCAGCAGAGTTGCAGTCGCGACCTCGACCGAGACGATCGAGGTCGATGTCGCGACGGCCAAGCCGGTCCAGCGCTGGCCCGTCAGCGCGCCGATGATCCTGATGTACCGCAGCCGCGGTTTGATCGCCTCCGGTCACGAGCCGGCCATCAACTTCCTTCGCCCCGATGGAAGGGTCGACAAGTACCCGTCGAGGACCTCGCCCATGTGGGCCACCCAGATCGCCAGCGGCCTCGTGCTCGCCTACGACTCCGGCATGTTCGTGGTCGTCGATCGAGCGGGTACGCACCAGCTCGATCACGCCTACAACGAGACGCGTGCCGTGGCCGGCACCCCCGACGGGATGACCGTCGCATTCGGCTCCAGGGGCGGGACCGTGCGCTGGATCGATCTCGAGCCGGTCGTGCCGAACCCGATCCATATCCCCGAGATGCGGTTGTGCACGACCACCGGCACCCACTTCTACGCGTTCGACCTGGACGGCGTCGCGGAGGTCAGGCTCGCCGATCATCGCGTGCGCCGGATCGAGACCGGGGCCGACCTGATGTCCGCGATCAGCTGCCATGCGGAACCGAGCAAGTTTCTGCTCGCGTTCCTGAACAATGGCCTCAGTCGGGTCGATCTGGCGACGGGTGAGGAGAAGAGATTTCCCGGAGTCTGGCCGATCGTCGATGGTGGCCGGATCTTCTACACCAACGGCTCGAAGGTGATGGAGATGCGAGACGACGGCAGCTCTCACGAGCTGTACGCCGCACCTGTCGCGATCGAGAGCCTCGCGAAGGTTGGCGACTGGCTCGCCCTCGATCTGGTCGGAGGACAGTTGATGCGAGTCGACCTGTCCACGCGCGCGGTCGCGAGCATCCCGGCGACCCCGGAGACGTTCGGCATCCGGCGCGACGGCTCCCTGTGGTTCACGATGGACAGGTACCTGATCGAGTGGCAACCACCGAACCTGGTGGTGCGAGCCTCGTTCGGCGAGCCGATCGTGAAGATCGCTCCGGTCGACGATGGCGGCTACTTCGTCCAGCTGACCGACGCCTCGATCTGGGACCTCAGAGGCCGACAACCGCTCCAGCGCATCAGTACCGGTGTTCGCAAGCTGTCGTTCAGCACCGACGCGCTCGCGCTCGGAGCGACCAACATCGACTTCGCAAAATACTTCCTCGCGACCGGGGTCGAGGTGATCCATCCGTACGAGGGCGTCAAGACCTCCCGCGTGCTGCCCGACGGTCGAAGCGTGCTGGCGGCCGCGGCCAACGTGGCGATGCTGTTTCGCGATCCCGTTCCAGTCTCGTTCGATGACGCGATGAGCTGGCTCGCGACCGCGACCAATGCCCGGTTCGCTCCGAGCACGGGCGCGCTCCAGTGGGAGCAGCCAGGCCCCTAACGCATGACGAGGAAGATCGCGTGCGCGGTGGCCACCGGCGTCGAGCGATCCGCCTGCCACGCTTCCATTCGCACGTTCGTCACTCGCCTGCCGTGCCGGGTGACGATGCCGCGCGCGTGCGTATCGACGGCGGCACCGGAGCGCAGGTAATCGATCGTCAGCGTGATCGTCTTCGGCAGCACGATGGTCTCGGCGCGCCACAGCAGCTCGAAGATCGCCGCCGACTCGAGCAGCGCACCGAGCGTGCCGCCGTGCAGCGCGGGCAACGCCGGGTTGCCGATCAGGTGATCGCCGTAGCGCATCGTGGTCACCAGCTCGTCGCCGACCATCGCGGCCGTCAAGCCGAGGAAGCGCGCGTACGGCACGGTGTCGATGAAGCGCTGGTAGTCGCCGGCAGCCTTCGCCGCGGCGAGGTCGTCGACGAGACTCATCTCGGGCCACCTCTCGTCGACACCATGAACGTGCCCACCGAGTGTGCGATCGGATCGTCGGGATCGTCGTGGTAGGCGACGGCGCGCGTGAACGCGACGTTCTTCGTCACCTTGTAGCAGGTGGCGCGCGCGAGGACGGCCAGGTTCTCGGCCGGGCGCAGGTAATCGATCCGCAGATCGAGCGTGGCGATCGGGACCATCTCCTTGAGCGATGCGAACACCGCCGCGCCCGACGCGCCGTCGAGGAGCGCGGTGATCGCACCGCCGTGTAGCGTGCCGGTGTCGGGGTGGCCGACGAGCTTGGCGTCGTAGGGGAGCTTGAACAGCACCGTCGACTCGGCGAACTCGATGATCTCGATGCCGAGCGCGCGGTTATGCGGGACGCCGGCGGCGAAGGCGCGTGCGAACCGGAGCTTCGGATCCTCGGCCATCGCGGCGAACCCTAACACGCGGCGCGAGGTCGAGAACCATCGCATCGAGGAGCGCGGGCACGTTCGCGAGGTGACGCGCGAGCTCGGCGGAGACCACCGCGTGAACGGCGGCACCGACCTCGGGGTTGCGCAGCCAGTCGCGCGTCGGGTTGCCGAAGCTCGGGTGGGAGAGCTGGACCGAGAGCACGCCGACCAGCCCACGCGTGATCCGATCGCGAAACCGTTTGCGCGTCAGATGAAGGTGCGGGCCGATCACCTCGAACAGTGCGGCATGCAGACCCTCGACGTGCGTGCCCTCGATGCACGGACTGCTGTTGATCAACACCTCGAGCGAGGACGTGCGATCGCGCGTCCATGCGAGCCCGAGCTGGATCAGCATGGTCTCGGTCTCGCGGTGCACGACCAGCGGATCGATCAGGTCCTGCCCGGCGAGCTCGGCGAGCAAGTCGGCGAGCGAGCCGTACGCGTGGATGGCGCCGTCGACCGCGATCGAGAGTCCCGGCCACAGTGCGGCGAGCGTGCGGCAGCGGGCGGCGATCGCGGCGACCTCCCACGTCGCGTCGCCGAAGATCGTGACGTCGGGTACGAAGGACACGCGCGTTCCGGTCCGCGACACCGGACGAACGCATCGCACCTCGCCGATCGCGACGCCGCGCTCGAAGCGGTGCACGAATTCGTGCCCGTCTCGCCACACCGTGACCTCGAGCTCGCTCGCGAGCGCGTTGGCCACCACCGCGCCGATGCCGTGAAGCCCGGGGGACAGATGCTGGTGGTCGCGTCGCCACGCACCACCGGAGTGGAGCTGGGTGAACACCGCGGCGATCGCGGGCACCGGGATGCCGCGGCCATCATCCTCGACCGTGACGCGCGTGCCGTCGAACGCGATCTCGATGTGGCGCCCGTGGCCCGCGATGCATTCGTCGAACGCGTTGCCGATCACTTCCCACAGGCACAGGTGCATGGCCTTCGCATCGGTCCCGCCCACGTACATGCCGGGACGCAACCGGATCGGCTGCAAGCCTTCGAGGACCTGGATATCGGCGGCGGTGTAGTCGAGCGGCGTTGCCATGAACCTCCAGCGCTGCGCTCGAGCCGACCTGGCTCCAGAGCGCTTCACGATCATAGCCAGCTCGGTGCCGTTTTCGAGCGTTGCTTTTGGCTATTTTCCGCGTGATTTCACAACGCTACACCTCGCGGCACGGCGATTTCGGAGCCGCGTGCTACCTCTGTTGCCCCGATGGCTCGCACGCCACTTCCGACCTGGTACTTCGCGCTCGTCGTCGTCCGCCGAGGCCATCGCTTCCTGCTGACGCAGGAGCGCAAGTACGGGACGTCGTGGTCGATCCCCGGTGGGCGCGTCGAGCCCGGCGAGTCGCTCGCGGAGGCGGCCGTGCGCGAGGTGCTCGAGGAGACCGGCGTGCCGATCAAGCTCGATGGCATCCTGCGCGTCGAGCATTCGCCGGGCGACGGCGTCCGCGTGCGGATCCTGTACACCGGTTTTCCGATCGACGACACCGAGCCCAAGACCATGGCCGACGACGAGTCGCTCGGCGCCGCGTGGCTGACGCTCGACGAGATCCGCGATCGCCCACTGCGCGGCTCGGAGCTCTACGATCTGCTCGAGAGCGTCGCGAACGGCCGCGCGATCTATCCGCTCGAACTTCTGGGCCACGAGCTATCCGTGTGACGCCGGGCTGGGACGATCGCTGGGAAGCCGCACGGCGCGCGCTCGATCCCGAGGCCGTGCTCGAGCCGGTGCGGATCGCGGCCGAGCATCGCGGCGCGTATCACGCGCTCGGCGGCACCGACATCGCGTGGGTCGAGCTGACCGGCAAGCACTTCCACGAGGCGGCGGACAAGCGAGACCTGCCGACGGTCGGCGACTGGGTGCTCGTCGAGCACTGGGCGCGCGCGGTCGCAGGCGGTGGCGCCGGCGTGGTCCGGCACGTGTTGCCGCGACGAAGCTTCCTGGTGCGCCGCGCGGCCGGTGAAGCCACGGTGCCGCAGCCGCTCGCGGCCAATGTCGATGCCGGCGTCGTGATGACGTCGGCGAACAGCGATCTGTCGCCGGCGCGCCTCGATCGCTATATCGGGCTGCTTCGCGATGGCGGCATCGAGCCGGTGATCGTGGTCTCGAAGATCGATCTGGTCGACGATCCCGCGCCGGTGATCGCGCGCGTGCGCGAGCTGCACCCGCACGTCATCGGATCGTCGACCAGGACCGGCGCGGGCCTCGACGAGATCCGCGCGCTCGGTGGCAGCGGCAAGACGGCGATGGTGCTCGGCTCGTCGGGCGTCGGCAAGTCGTCGCTGCTCAACGCGCTGCTCGGTACCCAGCAGGAGACGCGAGAGATCCGCGCCGACCAGCGCGGCCGCCACACCACCACGCGGCGCGAGCTGATCGTGGCCGCCGACGGCAGCTCGTGGATCGACACGCCGGGCATGCGCGAGCTCGCGCAGTGGGTGGAGGACGAGGACGATCAGGCGTTCGATGACATCGCCGAGCTCGCGGTGGATTGCCGGTTCCGCGACTGCACGCATGCGAAAGAACCTGGGTGCGCGGTGCGCGACGCCGTCGATCCGAAGCGCCTCGCGAGCTTCCACAAGCTGATCGGCGAGCGCCACCAGGCCGCGGCCCGGCAGGCTGGAGCCAAGCGCATCGCCGAGATCAAGCGGGGCAAGAAGCGGCCCCCGCCGATCGACTAACGCTGCTATAAGCCCCGGCCGTGATCGCGTTTTCCTCGGTCAGCAAGCAGTACGGCGGCCAGATCCTGTTCGTCGAGGCGTCGTTCCAGATCAACCCCGGCGAGAAGGTCGGCCTGGTCGGTCCCAACGGCGCCGGCAAGAGCACGGTGTTCCGGATGATCGCGGGCGAGGAACAGCCCGACGACGGCGCCGTCGAGCGGCCGAAGAAGCTGACGCTCGGCTACTTCCGGCAGGACGTCGGCGAGCTGAAGGGCCGCTCGATCATCGCCGAGACCTGCGCCGGCGCCGGCGAGGTGGGCAAGCTGGCCGAGGAGCTGGCCGAGCTCACCATCAAGCTCGAGTCCGGTACCGATGACATGGATGCCGTCGTCGAGCGGTTCGGCGAGGTCCAGGCGCGCTATCAGGATCTCGGCGGCTACGAGCTCGAGGCGCGCGCCCAGTCGATCCTCGCCGGTCTCGGCTTCGCCAGCGATCAGACGGCCAACGATGTCGGCACGCTATCGGGTGGCTGGAAGATGCGCGTCGCGCTCGCGCAGATCCTGCTCGCCAGGCCGGATCTGCTGCTGCTCGACGAGCCGACGAACTACCTCGATATCGAATCGATCCTGTGGCTCGAGACGTTCCTGCGCGACTACGCCGGCACCGTGGTGATGACCTGCCACGACCGCGAGATCATGAACCGCGTCGTCAAGAAGATCGTCGAGATCGATGGCGGCGAGCTGACCACGTACACGGGCAACTACGACTTCTACGAGAAGATGCGCGTCCAGGAGACCGAGCGTCGCGAGGCCGCGTACGCGCGCCAGCAGGCGCGGCTCGCGAAGGAGAGCCTGTTCATCGAGCGCTTCAAGACTCACGTCGCGAAGGCCGCGCAGGTCCAGAGCCGGATCAAGAAGCTCGACAAGGTCGAGAAGATCGCCGAACCGAAGCGGCTGATCGAGAAGGAGTTCGATTTCAAGACGCCCTCGCGCAGCGGCGACGACGTGATCAAGCTCGACGCGCTCACCAAGGCCTACGGCCCGAAGGTGATCCACAACAAGCTGACGATGACCGTCGCGCGCGGCGAGCGCTGGGCGGTGATGGGCGAGAATGGCGCCGGCAAGTCGACGCTGCTGAAGATGATGGCCGGCGCGCTCGCACCCGATTCGGGCAGCGCCACGCTCGGCGCATCGGTGAGCCTCGGCTACTACGCGCAGCACGTCATGGATGGCCTGACGGGCGACCTCACCGTGCTCGAGGAGCTGCAGGCGCACGCACCGAACGCGAACCAGGGCACGCTGCGCGGGCTCGCCGGTGCCTTCGGGTTCCACGACGACGACGTGTTCAAGCCGATCCGCGTGCTGTCGGGCGGCGAGAAGGCGCGCGTCGCGCTCGCGAAGCTGCTGTACGACGCGCCCAACCTGCTGGTGCTCGACGAGCCCACCCACCACCTCGACATCGTCACCAAGCGGGCGCTGGTGAAGGCACTCGCCAACTACAGCGGCACGCTGGTGTTCGTGTCGCACGACCGGCAGTTCCTGCGCGCGCTCGCCAATCGCGTGCTCGAGCTGACCACCGGTGGTGCGCCCCGGATCTACGGCGGCAGCTACGACGAGTACGTGTCGTCGACCGGCCGCGAGGCGCCCGGCATGCGCGCCCTGGCTTAGCAGCCGTAGGCGACGAGGAAGCCGAACAGCGTCGCCAGCCCGACGCCGACCACGGCCCACAGCGCGCCGTTGCCGCGTCGCCTGGCGCAGATCTCGTCGAGCTCGCGCCACAGCGGTGCCATCGACTTGAACTTGCCGTCGTCGGCGCGCGCCATCACCCGCGTCAGCTCCGGTGGGAGCGAACGCTCGCCGAGCGCGTCGCGCAGCGCGCTCGAGAACGCCTTCGGATCGCCATCGCCGCGGTCGCGCGATGCCCGCACGGTGTCGCGCACGATCTCGATCCATTGCATGCGAGAGACCTTACTACCCGAGCGCGCGAACGCGAGCCGCGAGCACGTGCGACACGATGTCGTCGATGCCGGCATCGCGCGTCACCTGCGCGAACACGGTCGGTCCGCTGCCGCGCATCCTCTTCGCATCGCGGTCCATCACGGCGAGGTCCGCCCCGACGTGCGGTGCCAGGTCGGTCTTGTTGATGACGAGCAGATCGCTCTGCGTGATCCCCGGTCCACCCTTGCGCGGCACCTTGTCGCCACCCGCCACGTCGATCACGTAGATCGTGTAATCGACCAGCTCGCGGCTGTACTGCGCGGCCAGGTTGTCGCCGCCGCTCTCGACGATCAACAGCTCCGGCTTCGCGGTCGCCATCAGCTCCTCGAGCGCGAGCAGGTTCGGCGAGATGTCCTCGCGGATCGCCGCGTGCGGACAGCCACCGGTCTCGACGGCGCGGATCTGCGCGGTCGGCAACGCGTCGTGGCGGGTCAGGAACTCGGCATCCTCGCGGGTGAAGATGTCGTTGGTGACCACGCCGAGCCGGAGCTCGTCGCGGAGCCTGCGGCACAGCGCGAGCACGAGCGCGGTCTTGCCGCTGCCGACCGGACCGCCGATGCCGATCGTGAACGCGCGAGCGCGATAGTCGCGGCGACGCGTCGCCTCGCGATCCTCGAAGCGTCCCGGACCGTCCCAGTGGTCGTGGTGGTGGTGATGATGATCGTCGGTGTCGTGGCCCATGGCGTGCTCCTAGCTCTGGAACAGACGTGAATAGAGGCGATCCTGGGTGGCCTGCACGAGCTCGACGATCGGCGACGGTTGAGCGAGGTCGTCGAGCGTCGGGTCGCGTGCGAGCGCGGCGTCGAGCACCGGGTGCAGGCGCAGGTGCATCGCCTGGCTCTCGGTCGGCCCGATCGCACCGAGCCGGACCGCCGCCGACAGCACGGCGCGCACGCCGAGGTGGAGAACCGTCGCGAGCGCGTCGTCGCGCGAGACGTCGAGCACGCGCGTCACGAAGCCATACGCGGGCGCCAGGTGCCCCTCGATCTCACCGCGGACCAGCGTCTCGCGTGCTGCCGCGAGTGCCTCGTTCGCGAAGCTGCGTGCGGCGACATCGAGCAGCGCCCTGCCCTGGGTGGTGCTGGCGCGCCGCGCGACGTGGCTCCACAGCGTGGCGCGCGCGAGCTCGTCGACCTCGCGCAGTCGGTCGGGCGCGTCGTGGACCGCCGCGACCATCGGCAAGGAGCCGCGCGCGAGCTGATCGATCAGCTC
>JAEYYY010000684.1 GCA_023430775.1 Pseudomonadota bacterium | reverse complement strand
CGCGGCACCAGCGGCTGCCACGGCTTGAGCGTGAGCTCGATGTCGCGCGCGATCCCGCCGCGCTTGTTCTCGAGCTGGACGATGTCGCCGATGTAGCGGTGACCGAGCACGACCTCGTAGCGCGTGCGGTGAACGCCCATGTACTGGACGGTGCCGTTGTTCGCGATCGGCAGGCCATCGAACGACGTGATGACATCGCGCGGCATCAGGATGCCATCCGACGAGCCCGCGTAATCGACGTGCAGCACGACGACACCGCGCTCGCTGGCGTTGAGCCCGAGCTGGCGACGCAGCAGCGGGTTCTCGAGGTTCTGCGTGGTGATGCCGAGCGCCGGGATCACCGGCTGCTTGCCGAGGCCGACGCCATCGAGGAACGCGCGGATGATCGGCGGCGGCACCATCTCGCCGATGTTGTCGACGCCGGTCAGCTTCTGGAACGCGATGCCGACGACCTTGCCATCGCCGAACACCGGGCCACCGCTGTTGCCGGCGTTGATCGCGGCATCGACCGTGACCGCGAGCAGGTGGCGCTGGCTGTGCGAGTAGCGCTGGACCTCGATGCGCGAGACCACGCCTTCGGTGATCGAGATCTCTTCGCCGCCGACCGGGTAGCCGACCACCGCGACTTCATCCCGCAGCCGCGGCATCGGACCCAGCTCCGCGGGCTCGATATCGGCGAGGAAGTCGGCCGGCTCGGTGACCTCGAGCAGGGCGAGATCGGAGTCGTGGCTGACCGCGCGCACCCGTGCGATCGCCTTGTCGGGCTGTGATGGCTTCTGGACCTGCAAGAACGTCGCATTGGCGACGACGTGCGCCCCGGTCAGAAGAAGTCCGGGTCCGATGACCACCGCGGAACCAGTGGAGTTGGAAGGCGTTCTCGCCTGCCAGGGGCCATCGAAGTCCGGGTCTTGAGACGTAGCGAAGACTCGGATCACCTCTGGATACGCCACGATCCAGCCTACCGTGCAGATCGGGGCCTCGCAAAGCACGACGCGTTGGGAACGCCGACTTATGTAAGCGTGCGCAGCTGGGATCGTGCGATACCCGGCACATGCTCGCGCTCCAGGCGATGACGCCACGGCAACTCGTGGCGGCCGTGCCGGCGATCCACGAGGCGGAAGCCCGGAAGATCATCGCCATGGTGCATCGCGGCGAGCCGGTGAGCGCCAGTGCCTCCGTGCGCCGCACGAGCGCCGAAGCCGTGCGCGCGGTCTCTCACGTGCCGGCGTTGATCGTCACCGCGGAAGCAGCGAGCGAGATCGATCCGTTCGTCAAGTACGTGTGCGAGAGCGCGGGCGAGCGCTTCGAGACCGTGCGCATCCCGCTCGAGCATGCCGGTCGCTACAGCGTGTGCGTGTCCTCGCAGGTCGGTTGCGCGCTCGCCTGCGCGTTCTGCGCGACCGGCCGAATGGGCCTGCGCCGCAACCTCGCCGCGTGGGAGATCGTCGAGCAGGTGCGGGTCGTGCGCGCGCGACTTGCGAGCGGCCGCGTCCACGGCGTGGTGTTCCAGGGCATGGGCGAGCCGATGGCGAACCTAGACAACGTGCTCGCCGCGATCGAGGTGATGACCGATCCGTGCGCGCTCGCGATCGACGCACGGGCGATCACGGTGTGCACCTCGGGGCTGCCGAGCGGGATCCGCCGGCTCGCCGCCGAGCAGCCGAACGTCCGGCTCGGGCTCTCGATGTCGTCGGCGATCGAGCCGCACCGCAAGCGCGTGATGCCGATCGCGGATCGCCACGCGCTCGACGACGTCATCGAAGCGTGCGCGTTCCACGCCCGCACCACCGGCCTGTCGCCGATGTGGGCGGTGACGTTGCTCGCCGGCATCAACGACTCCGACGACGACGCGCGCGCGCTCGCCGATCGCGTGGTCGCGTTCACCGCGGCGACCGGCCGGCGGCCGCGGATCTCGATCATCGCCTACAACAGCATCGCGGAGCGAAGCGACGCTCCGGGTACGATCGACCCGTTCACCAGGTCGCCACGCGAGGCCGCGTTTCGCGCGGTGCTGTCCGCCGCCGGCCTGCCATCGCATCGCCGCTACTCGGGTGGCAGCGATGTGGCTGCCGCGTGCGGCCAGCTCGCCAATACCGTCTGATAGTGTTGCCGGATGCATCCGGTTCACGACATCGAGGTCCCGGCCGACATCGAGGCCTTCGTTCCGTGCGTGATCGAGATCCCGAAGGGCTCGCACCTCAAGTACGAGGTCGACAAGCCGACCGGCCTGCTGCGGCTCGACCGCGTCCTCTACTCCGCGGTGCATTATCCGGCGAACTACGGCTTCATCCCGCGCACCCACGCCGACGACGGTGATCCGCTCGACGTCCTGGTGCTGATGCACGAGCCCGTCGAGCCGCTGACGATCGTCCGCGCGCGCCCGCTCGGCGGCTTGCGGATGGTCGACGACAAGGGTGGCGACGACAAGATCGTGTGCGTGTGCGTCGATGACCCATCGTTCTCGCACTACGAGACGCTGCGCGCGCTGCCGCCGCACCTGATGCGCGAGCTCGATCGGTTCTTCCGCGACTACAAGGGGCTCGAGGGAAAGAAGGGCGAGGCGGTCGAGGTCGGGGAGATGTACGGCTTCCTGCAGGCGATCGAGGTGATTCGCAAGTCGCGCAATGCGTATGATCGCGGCGAAGGCCGGTAGCTAGCGTTCGAGCAGCAGGCTCTCGAGCACGTCGCGCACGGTCTGCTGGTTGACCTCGGAGTACGCGGCGTCGAGCACCGTGATCGCGTGCGCGGCAAGCGCGTCGATCGCCATCGGCGCCCACGGGCTGCCGACGCGCAGTGCGTTGCCGATCGCGTGGAGGCGCGGATCGCGGCCGGCGAACGTCAGGCCCTTGCTGAACCCGATGATCGGCGACGCGCTGTCGACGATCCGCACGCCGAACGACGTGGTCACCAGATCGACCAGCTTCGCCCGCACCGCATCGACGACGTTCTGGATCGGATGGGCGACCTCGGGTTTCGGTTTCACCGGCTCGCGCTTCGGCGGCGCCGGAACATCGATCGCCGGTGCCGGCCTGGTGACCAGCGGCGGCGGCTTCACGCGCCTTGGCTGGTAGCCGCGAACCGCGCGCGCTCCGAGGCGAGTGATCACGGCCTGCGAGAGCTCGCTGCCATCCTCGATCACGCCCTCGGCCTCGGGCTCGTGAAGCTCGGCCTCGAGCTCCGCGATCGGCAGGACCGCGACCGGATCCTTGTGCGCGTTGAACAGCATGACCAGCCGCAACGGCCGGAGCGGGCCAGGGCGGAAGCACGGGAACGCGAGGTCACCGGCATCGCTCGGCGAGATCGCCTCGAGCGCGAGCCCGGTCGCGATGTGCGCGAGCTCGAGATCCGTCGGCGGAACCTTGGTTAGCTTCAGCCTGCCGAGGAGCTGGGTGACGAGGTGACCGTAGAGCCGGCGCACCACCTCGCCGAGTATTCGCTCGCGCTCCCAGCCCTCGAGCGCGTGGACGTAGAGCGTGCCGCTCATGCCGAGCGGCGACTCCGGCGTGTACGTGTGGTGGCCGGAGGCATCGAACACGTCGAGCCGCACGACCGGTGCACGCGGCGCGGCGATCAGCGACACCGCGCCGCGGATCTGCAGCTTGCTCGACAGCACCTCGGGTCCGAGCGAGACGCCGAGGCCGAGGTGGAGATGGGCGAGCGCTCCCTCGGGCCGTGGCACGATCGACGTCAGCGCGCGCTCGCTGGTCGCACTCACGCGCGACGTCAGATCGGTCCACGCCTGGGACAGACGCGGGCGCTGCCACGTGCGATCGGGCACCAGGCGGGCGTCGTCGACGAGCGCGATCGTCGGCCACCGGCACGGATCGGTCATCACCTCGAACGGCACCAGCTCGCGATGCGGATGGATGCCGCGTCGATCCGCGGCGTGAGGCAACAGCGGTGCGACGATCCCGCGCGCCGAGGTCTCGCCGTCACCTTCGAGCGCGGCCTCGGCCATCAGGTAGTCGCGTCCCGCGAGCGACAGCTCGGCGACGGGAGCGCGTTCCCGGTTGCGGCGCGCGATGGCATCGAGCGCGAGCTCGCCGGTGGCGTCGATCGCCTCGTAGTTGCCCGATGCGGACGCCAGGTCGTCGGCGGTGAACACGAACACCTTGCGGCGCTTGTCCAGCGGCTCCGTCGGCGTCGGCTGGGGGACCGTCCAGGCGCTGCCGAGCTCGTGGATCTGCTGCTCGAGCTCCGCGATGGTGACCCACGACCCGTCGGCGAGCTCGAACACCGCCAGCTTCGCGACCAGGTCGTGCGGAAGCTTCTTGCGAAGCACGGCACGGCGGATGGCGCACTTGATCGGCGCAGGCAGCTCGGTGGTGGTCGCGACCACGTCGCGCAGCAGGCGCAGCGCGAGCTCCTGGGCGTCAATATCGAGCGCGCGAGCGGCGGGCTTGGCCGGACGCCTGCTGAGCTCGCGGAGCCGCGCGAGCTGTGCGTCGATATCACCGGCGAGATCGAACGACCGGGACGAGACCGCGTCGGCGTCGAGCAAGTCCGGCGCCTCGATCGCGAGCTGGATCGCCGGCTCGATGTCGAGCACGAGGCGCTGGCGCAGCGCACCGTGGTGGTGGACCAACGCACTCGCTCCGGCACCGACGAGCCCGATCTCGCCGTGACCGAGACGCTGGCCGACGTCACCGAGCGCCGCCAGCTTGCGCTTGAGCTCGCTCGGGATGTGCGGCAGCGTCGGCACCGGGATCAGGCCGCGGCTCATCCGCCGGTTCGATTGCAGGCGCGCGACCTCGTCGCTGACGTCGACCACGCGGCTGGGATGGAGCTTGTCGATCACCGTGGCGAGCTCGGTGTCCTCGGGCAGCAGCTGGAGCACGCCCTCGTCGACGGAGTGCACCGGCTCGCCGGGACCAGGCGCGAGCCAGTCGGTGTTCCACGCGCTGGTGCGGACGACATTGTTCGGCTTCGCGGCGTCGGCCAGCGACAGCCGGGTGTTGTAGATCGTGAAGAACGCCGGTGCCGCGCACAGCTCGTCGCGGAGCTTGTAGAAGGCGGCGATCTTCGCCTGCCCCAGCCAGTGGTGGAGCAGCTTGCGCGTGTGACCCGAATCGGCGAGCTCGATCGGGTTGGCCTTCGCGATCGTCGCGAGCAAGGCCGGCGCGCTGTCTCGAACGCGCTCGATCAGCTCCTTGGTGACGTCGTCGGAGAGGCCGATGAAGTCGTGGTTCGCGTGCTCGATGTCGAGATCGATCACCGCGTAGAGCGGCAGCTCGTCGCTCCGCATCAGCGTCGCGAACTCGCGATTCTGGATCCGGATCTCGATCTCCATCCGGTTGCGGCCGACCCCGACGAGGCCGCGCATCGTCAGCACGCTGCCCGGCGCGAGCTCGACGGTGGAGCCCCGGAACGGATACTCCATGGCGAGCTCGGGTTGCCGGCGGTGCTTGTCGATGCGCGCCTCGCGCTCGGCTCGCTTGCGGTGCGTGGCGAGCTCGGCGGAGCCATCGAACACCGGGATCCCGGCGAGCTTGCCCACCACCTCGGCGATCGCGGGACGCGCGACCATCGGCGCGAACCCGCGGACCGGCGCCGCCGTCTTGTCGACGTAGGGGATGCGATCCGGGAACCGGCTCGCGAGCTGGTCGATCGAGATCAGCTCGTGCTCGCCGAGGACGTGAACGATCGGCGCACGTTCGAGATCAGCGATCAGGCTGGCATCGAGCGCGGGATCGAGGAGTGGCGACGCGTCCTGGCGGAGCACGCCGAACGCCCAGTCGACGAGCGTGTTGTCGAGGTCGGTGATCGCCGGGCCGACGAGCTCGCGCGGCCGGTCTCCGATCAACGCGCGGAGCGTGGCCCGGACCAGCGCGACCTCCCAGTCACGATAGCTGCGCACGACGAGGCCGCAGGTGTCGGCGGCCGCGCGAAACTCGGCGTCGGGCACGATGTCGTCGCAGTCGACCGCGAGCGTGCAGCCGCCGAACGTGCCGGGGTAGTCGCGCTTGTCGAGGGCTTGGCCGAGATGGTGCAGGTGGAGCACCGGCCGCACGTTGGGCGGCGCGATCGCGCCGCGGACGTGGTCGCCCGGAATCGCGAGCGCATAGCGATGATCGAACGCGAGCTGGCGAGCGAGCCGATCCGGCGTCTCCTCGATGGCCTCGTCGATCCGCAGCTTGTCGTAGTCGACGATGCGCGCCGCCAACAGCACCTTGCCGAGCAGCTGCGCGCTGCCCGCCAGGATCTCGCGATTCGCCGGCCGCCGGAACCGCCGGTTCGTGGCCGCGACGCCGATCACGCGCTCCTTCGCCAGCACGTCGAGCGCCCGCCACTCGCCGTCGAACGTGGGCCACACCGGGGCTCGCGCGAGCACGCCCGATCGCGGCAGCTTCAGATCCTTCGCGAGCCCCATCGCGGCTCGGATCGCGCGCGCTTCGACCTCCGGCGCCGAGCGCGGCCCGGTCGTACAACCGGCGGGCAGCGCGGTCGTGCCATCGAGGTCGAACGCGATCATCTCCGCGGCACAGATCAACGCGGCCTGGATCGACCGCTCGACGATCGTGAAGTACGCGTCCCGGGCCACCGACTTGTAACCCTCACCGGGCGTCAGGTGGACGGCATCGACGACGGCATCGAAGCCGATCGGTGACGCCATCACGACGCGCTCGATCGGCCGGCCCTGGAACAGCAGCAGCACCTCGCCGTCACCGCGCTCGAGCGACACGCCGATCTCGCCGGTCATGTTCTCGAACCACGATGCCGGTACACAGCTCGCGGGCAACCGGCACCCGAGCGTCAGCCGCACCCACGGCGGGCTCTTCACGGCCAGGCCCGCCGTGCGCTTCGCGTGTGCGAAGAACCGGCGGTGCGCCTTGCGCTGCTGCTTGGCCCACTTGAGGCGCCGCCTGGTGTCGCGCTCGTCGATCGTGGCGCCGGCGACGATCGCCTCCGCCGGATCACCGGGAGGCACCCACAGGATCGAGGACACCCACGGTCCGAGCTCCGGCTCGAGAGGGCGCTTCCCGGTGTAGACGTGACCACTCCACACGTGGCTCACCGGGCGCGGTGTGCCCGTGGCGTCGCGCAGGAGCGGTGCCGTCGCGAGTGCCCCGAGGCGCTGCGTGAACGCGAGCGTCGACCACTCGGGGCCGGCGATCGCGGCGGCGACGAGCGCGAGCGCCGCGGCGCGCTGCTTCGGCTCGCAATCCGCCTCGGTGGTGGCGGCGGCGAGGTTCGCGAGCGTCTTCTCGATCAGCGCCGGCGCGCGCTGCATCGCCGTCGAGATCGGAGGCACCTCCTGCCGCACCTGCGAGCGCGATGCGTTGGTGGGCATCCGCTTGGCATCGACGAACACGCGGATCGGCATCGGCGAGCGCACCTCGTAGGCGCCGGTGTTGCCGTGCAGCGCGATCGGGAATGGATACACCGCGAGCACGACCCCGCGCTCGGCGACCACGAGCGAGATATCGGTATGCGGCGGTCGCGGCGCCGCCGGATCGACGAGCGCCACGAAACCCTCGAGGTCGCCTTCGAACGGCACGCGGGCGCTGTCCGCACCAAGCTGCGCG
>JAEYYY010000161.1 GCA_023430775.1 Pseudomonadota bacterium | reverse complement strand
AGGTCGCTGGCAATGCGTCGCGCCTGGTCCAGGTGATCCTGAATCTCCTCGTCAACGCGGCGCGCGCGACCCGCGACGGTGCGAGCAACCAGATCCGGGTCGGCGCCGAGCTGCGTGGCGACCGCGTCGTGATCGCCGTCGCCGACAGCGGCACCGGCATGTCAGCGGAGACGCAGGAGCGGCTGTTCGAGCCGTTCTACACCACCGGCAAGCAGAGCGGCGGCACCGGCCTGGGTCTCGTGATCTGTCGATCGATCGTCGAGCGCATGGGCGGCTCGATCGCGGTGCACAGCACGCTCGGTGTCGGTACCACGGTCGAGGTCTCGCTCCGCGTCGCCTGAGACACCAGCGCCTGGCGCGCCGGCACGGTCGAGGGCTCGCTACGCGTCGCTACCGCCTGAGACACAGGCGCTCGAGCGCCGGCGCCAGCTCGGGCTCCTCGATCCGGACGTGCGCGAGGAGCTGGCGGCCATCGAGCGCCTCGCGGCGGACGATCGCGGCCAGCCGGGTCGCCGCGGTGCGCACGCGATCGTCGACCGCCGCGGGATCGATCGCCGCGAGCAGCGCGCGGACCTCGTCGAAGATCGCCGGCTCGACCTCCCTGGCCGTGATGTTCGGGCGGCAGCCGCGCGAGCGCTGGATCGCGAGGCTACACGGGCCGCCGATCAGCTCGCACAGCAGGTGTCCGCACATCGCGAGCGAGCCTACCGGAGCTCGGCCACGATCGGCTCGTGGACGACGTCGCTGGTGCCGCCGCAGATCACGATCTCGGTGCCTTCCTCGTCGAGGGTGGCGAGGTCGCCGGCCTCGGTCCACACCGCGCGGCCACCGCCGGTGTTCTCGAACAGCACCAGGTGATCGCCGCTGTCGGCGAGCGCGATCTCGTCGGGCGCATCCTCGAAGCCGAACCGCTCGGCCTCCCACTTCAAGTGAACGTGCGGCGGCTTGTCGCCATCGCCGTGCAGCACGAGCTCGTAGCTGCCCTGCGCGATCGGCCGCGCGCCCGGCTGATAGCGCTCGCCGCGGGTCTTGGTCGCATAGGTCTCGGCCTCGAGGGCATTGCCGAGCACGCGCTGCAGCGAGCCGACGCGCTCGACCCGCGCCCAGAACCGTTCGCGCTTCGCGCTCGGCATCCGCTTCTTGCCGATCCGCAGCCGGCGATGCTGGCCGCCGCGCGGCGACATCACGAGGAAGAAGCTCTGCACGCCGAGCACGTACGAGTCGGCCTCCGCCGGCTGCACCATCGGCCGGAAGAAGAACTGAACGTCACCCTGCTCGAGCACCTCGAACACGGTCACACCGTGGCTCGCCCGGGTCATCCTCGCAAGCCGGCGAGAGGTCTCCGCGGTCAGCCGCCGGCTGAGCCAGCGTGGCTCGTGACCGGTTCGCAGCCCGTGGCTCGCGATCGCTCGCCAGCAGCCGGAGCCAGATCCACCAGCCGTCCGTACTCACGCGCCTCCCGTCCAGGTGGCGATCGCCTCGCGTAGGCCGCGATCGCTGCCATCACCGACCCAGGCGACATGGCCGTCGGGGCGGATCAGCACCGCCGACGGCGCCGGGACCGCGCCGATCACCGGCAGCTCCCACGCGCTGGTGGTCGTCGCGCGCAGCGTCCGGACGCGCTGCGATGCCACGCCACTGCCGAAGTCGATCAGCACGTGCTGCGCCGCGTGGAGCAACTCGAACACGCGGCGCGGGCCGTCGGCGGTGACCAGATCGAGATCGGGCATCCGCCGGCCGAGCAGCGGATGGCCGTCGCCGAGGTCGTAGTGAATGTCGAGCCCCGTGATCATCCCGGCGTAGTGCTTGCGCGCCTCGTCGAGCTTCAGCAGCGCGGCCATCTGCCGGTGCAACGCGCGCGTGCGATCGTCGCCGCGGCCGAGCGCGGTCTGCGCCATCGTCAGCTCGCAGACGCGTGCCGCGACCGGATGGCGCTCGGCGGTGTACGTGTCGAGCAGGGCTTCGGGAGAGGTCCCGTGGACGACCTGCGCGAGCTTCCAGCCGAGGTTGACGGCATCCTGGAGTCCGAGGTTCAGCCCCTGCCCGCTGACCGGCGAGTGCACGTGCGCGGCGTCGCCGGCGATCAGCACGCGGCGGTCGCGATAGCTCACGGCCTGAAGCGTCAGGTCGGAGAATCGCGAGATCCACGAGACGTCGTGCACGCCGAAGTCGGAGCCGTAGACGGCGATCAGCGCCGCGCGCAGATCCTCGACGGTGGGATGGTCGCCATGCTCGACCTGGCGTTCGACGGAGACCACGCCGGCGCGCCTGCCTTCCCCGGCCTTGCCGATCGCGTGAACGCCGCGGTCGTCGTGGCGGATGCCCCACGGTGGCTCGTCCGCCAGCGTGCACTCGGCGATCAGGTACGAGATCGAGGCCTCCCAGCCCTTGAATTCGATCCCGGCCAGCTTGCGCACCGCGCTCCGCCCGCCGTCGCAACCGACCAGGTACTGCGCGCGCACCGCGCTGCCGTCCGATAGCGCGACATCGACGCCGACCTCGTCCTGGGTGAACCCGATGACCTCGCGCCCGCGATAGGTCTCGACGCCGAGCTCGGCGACCCAGCGCGCGAGCTCCTCCTCGATCGGCTGCTGCATCAGCGCGAGGCCGTGGTGGCGCGTCGGAAAATCGCGGATGTCGAGCGGGATGTACGCGAACCCCGCGATCGGCATCACCTGACCGCGCGCCAGAAATCGCCCGGCGATCCCGCGCTGGTCGAGCACCTCGATCGATCGCGAGTGCAGCCCGCGAGCGCGCGAGCCGTCCAGCTCCTGCGATCTCCGACGTTCCACGATGGCCACCTCGACGCCTTGCAGCGCCAGCTCGCCCGCCAGCATGAGGCCGGTCGGACCTCCTCCAGCAATCACGACGTGGTGTGATTTCATGTCCGCCGTGATGACGGAACCGGCGCGAACTTCCTAGCTTGTAACTGGCGGCCGGATGCGAGAGCTTATCCTGGGCGGATACGGCGCTTGCGGCGCCTCGCTGGAGCGGCCGGGCGCGAGGCATGACATCCTCCAACGCGATGGTTCGTGCCTTGTTGATCACCTGTTGTGTCGCGGCCTGCGGCAGCGATGGCTCACCCCCGCCCGGCGATGGACCGGCGGCGGCCGACGCTCCCATCGATAGCGTCAACGTCTGCACGGTGCCCAACGAGTGCCCGTGCTTCTCCAACGACGATTGCCCCGAGGGCACGCGCTGCCACTCCGAGGGCGAGGATGTCTACTGCGAGCCCGGCCCGCGCGGCACCGGCGCCGCCGGCTCGGAGTGCACGAACGAGAACGACTGCGAGAGCTCGCTGTGCGTCGAGGGCTCGGACACGCTGCGCTGCTCGAAGCTGTGCACGATGCCCGAGGAGTGCCCACCCGAGCTGCCGCGCTGCCTCGCCGGCATCGGCATCTGCGCGCGGGAGCCCGCATGATCGAGCTCGTCATCGATCAGCGCCGTCGCGATCTCGGCGGCTTCGAGGTCGGCCGCGTGTTGCCGGCGCGCGGCCGCCGCATGGTCGGGCCGTTCATCTTCCTCGATCACATGGGACCGCTCGAGCTGCCCAAGGGCCTGCCCCACTCCGCCGACGTCCGCCCGCATCCGCACATCGGCCTCGCCACGGTGACCTACCTGTTCGACGGCGAGATCATGCACCGCGATAGCGTCGGCTCCGAGCAGCCGATCGTCGCCGGCGACGTCAACTGGATGATCGCCGGCCGCGGCATCACCCACTCCGAGCGGCTCGAGCGCGCGCGTCGCGAAGGCGGCAGCATGCACGGCCTGCAATCGTGGGTCGCGCTTCCCGTCGAGCACGAGGAGATGGCGCCGGCGTTCGCCCACCACGATGCCGACGCGCTCCCCGAGTACAGCACCGACACGCTGCGCGCCCGGCTGGTCGCCGGCGAGGCCTACGGCGCGGTCTCGCCGGTCAAGACGCTGTCGCCGATGTTCTATGTCCACTGGCAGCTGGCCGCCGGTGGCCAGGCCGAGATCGAAGCGCGCTACCCGGAGCGCGCCGCGTATGTCGTCACCGGCGCGATCGAGATCGATCACCAGCGCTTCGACGCCGGCAAGATGATCGTCCTCGCGCCAGGCGCCTCGGCGACCGTCACCGCGGTGACCGATGCGATCGTCGTCCTCGTCGGCGGCGAGCCGATCGGCTCGCGCTTCATCGAGTGGAACTTCGTCTCGTCGTCGAAGGACCGCAT
>JAEYYY010000160.1 GCA_023430775.1 Pseudomonadota bacterium | reverse complement strand
GCCGATGCCCGCCTCGTCGTGGTGCCGGAGATCGCCGGTCACCTCGCGCTGCTCGCGCTCGGACCACCGGCGGCGCACAGGGCGACGACGCTGACCGGCGCGCTCGCGGCGTCGGCGGTGCGGCGCCCGCTCGACGTGCTGCGCGGCGTGGCGAGCACGCGGACACTCGCGCCCAAGCACGCCGTGCTCGGCGCGCTGGCGCCCGATGGCGAGAAGTACTGGCGATCGATCTTCGGGCCGCTCGCGCGCAAGCACGCCGCGTGGATCGTCGCCGGCTCGCACCTGCGGCTGGCGACCACCGGCGATCTGACGAACAGCTCGCTGACGTTCGCGCCGACCGGCGTCTGCGTCGCGACCACCGACAAGGTCAACCTGGTGCCCGGGATGGAGGATGGTGCGCCCAAGGGGCTCGGGCTCGCGCGCGGCGATCTCGAGAAGCTGCCGGTCGTCGACACGCCGTTCGGCAAGCTGGCGACGCTGATCTGCTACGACGGCTTCTCGTGCGCGCACACCACGCTCGAGCGGTTCGTCCCGGTGGGCGAGCGGCTGGCGGCGAAGGGCGGCGTCACCGTGGTCGCGAACCCGGCGGCGAATCCCTGGAAGTGGGAAGGGCCGTGGCCGCCGGTGTCGAGTGCTTCGTTCAGCGATCCGGCGAGCTGTCATCCGACACGCGCCGACCAGTGGCGGCTCGAGGGTCTGCCGAGCAGCCTGGCCGCGACCCCGTTCGCGAGGTACGGCGTGACCGCGCACCTCGTCGGCAAGGTGCTCGACCTCCGGTTCGAAGGCCAGTCCGAGATCCTCGACGGGACTGCGGTTCTCGCCCGCGCCGCGCAGTGCGACCGGGGAGGTCACGTCACCGCGATCGTTCATGCTTAAATGACGTCATGAGTCGCGGAATCGATGGTGTGGCCGACGAGCTGCTCGAGCTCTATCTCGATCCCGAGGCCAAGGAGATGCAGCACATCGGCAGCTACGAGCTGCCGAACGTGGCGCACGTCGAGCACGTGATCGACGAGTGCCGCGCGCTGCTGTTCCCGGGCTACGCGGGCCCGGACTTCACCGGCACCCGGCCTGCGCTGCGCGAGACCTTGCGGCAGCGGATCAGCGAGCTGCGCGTCCACCTCCAGCGCCAGATCTATCGCGCCCACTTCCACAAGCAGCAGCAGGCGCTGGCGCGCACCGAGCTCGTCGAGTGCCGCGAGTGTGCGAAGTCGGCCGACGAGATCACCGACGCTTTCCTGGCGAAGCTGCCGACGCTGCGCAAGCAGGTCCGCCTCGATCTGCGGGCGGCGTTCGAGGGTGATCCGGCGGCGAGCGGCGTCGACGAGATTCTCGCGTGCTACCCCGGCATCTACGCGATCACGGTGTACCGGATGGCGCACGCGCTGCTTCGCGAGGGGGCCAAGGTGATTCCTCGGATGATGACCGAGATCGCCCACCGCCTGACCGGCATCGATATCCACCCGGGCGCCGAGATCGGGGGCTCGTTCTTCATCGACCACGGCACCGGCGTGGTGATCGGGGAGACCACGTTGATCGGCGAGCGGGTGCGGATCTATCAGGGTGTTACCTTGGGCGCGTTGACGGTCCCTCAGGGCGAGACCCGCCCGGCCCCCGGGGCGCGGCGGCATCCGACGATCGAGGACGAGGTCGTGATCTATGCCAATGCGACGATCCTCGGGGGGGAGACCGTGATCGGGAAGGGCTCGGTGGTCGGTGGTAACGCGTTCGTGACCGCCAGCGTCCCGGCCGGTTCCCGGGTGGGCTCCGGTCGTAACAATCGCTGAAAGCAGTGTAGAATTTATGCCTTCTCGATGAGCAGGCAGGGATGAGCGAAGAGTCCGCGCGCCCGCGCAGCGCGACTCGCCTCCGCGCAGAGGCACCTCCCGGCATGGGCGTCGGGGAGGATGCCAAGCATCGGATCGGTCGCTACGAGATCGTGAAGACCATCGGCAAGGGCGCGATGGGCGTCGTCTACAAGGCGCGCGATCCGCTGCTCGATCGCGTGGTCGCGGTCAAGACGATCAGCTCGCCGCAGGGTCAGGGCCGCCGCGTGCGGTCGGCGTTCCTCGAGCGCTTCCAGCGCGAGGCGAAGGCGGCTGCCAAGATGCAGCACCCCGCGATCGTCACCATCTTCGACGTCGGCGTCGACGAGGAATCCGGCGCGCCGTTCATGGTGCTCGAGTACCTGCCGGGCGAGTCACTCGCCGATCGGCTCGATCGCGTGCGCATCCCGCTCGCGCGTTGCGTGCAGGTCTCGCTCGATCTCGCGAGCGCGCTGTCGTTCGCGCATCGCCAGCGCATCGTCCACCGCGACGTCAAGCCGGCGAACGTGCTGCACGCCGGCGATAACCGCTGGAAGCTGGCCGATTTCGGCATCGCGCGCATGCCGGACTCCGATCTCACGCAGGTCGGCATCTTCATGGGCACGCCGGGGTACTCGCCGCCCGAGGCGATCCGCGAGGGTCGCTACACGCCGCAGGCCGACGTGTTCGCGTGGGGCGCGGTGTTCTACGAGCTGCTGTCGGGGCGGATCCCGTACGAGGGTCCCGACACCAAGACCACGAACGGC
Source organism: Pseudomonadota bacterium (assembly GCA_023430775.1). Taxonomy (GTDB): domain Bacteria; phylum Myxococcota_A; class Polyangia; order Haliangiales; family Haliangiaceae; genus JABFXX01. The sequence continues at coordinate 696 of JAEYYY010000160.1, read as the reverse complement.
TACGTCGTCCAGGGCAACGCGCCGCCGCCGAGTCGCCACGATCCATCGATCCCGGTGCCGCTCGCCGAGGTGACGATGACGGCCTTGCAGCCGAGCGACCGGCAGCGCTTCAAGGACGCATCGGAAGCCGAGCAGGCGCTGCGCGAGGCGTGGGATCGCTGCCTGACGCAGGGCCTGGTGCATCCCGCGGTGCTCGCGATGGAGGAGACCGCGCACGACAAGGCGCCGGCGCGCATGCACGAGCCGCGGATCCGCAACGCGCCGCCGCCGAAACCGTTCCAGGACTCGGCCGAGGTGACCACGATCGATACGGCGCCCAAGCCGTTCGTGATCGAGAGCAGCAAGGGGCAGCGCGGTGGCGATGACGATCCGACCACGCTGATGGTCGCCGACAAGCACAAGCCGGCGACGATGCCGGGCGTCGGTGCCGAGCGCAGCGAGAAGAAGTCGGGCGCGCACGCGCCGCAGAGAGACGGCGATCGCGAGCGCGCGCCGGACGTGACCACGCCCGACGAGCCGCGTTTCGGATCGAACGTCGCGAACCGCAAGACGTCGTCGCGGGCGATCTGGTTCGCGATCGCGGCGATCCTCGCGGTTGCCGCCGGCGTCGCGGTCCTCTACTTCGCGGGCATCATCCAATAAGATTGGAGACGTTCTCCGCGCAGCCGTGGCACAGCGTGAAGCCGGCGCCGCCGT
>JAEYYY010000665.1 GCA_023430775.1 Pseudomonadota bacterium | reverse complement strand
GTGCCGCGTCCTTGGCCACCAGGTCCTCGGCATCCGGCGGGGCGACGACGACCTGCGCGGCGTCCGGCGCCGCGACCGCGACGGGCGCGGCGTCCGCGGGTGCCTTGACGATCGGTTCATCGGCCTTCTTGTCGCCGCCGCCGGCGAGCACGATCACCAGCACGATGCCGACCGCTACCGCGACCGCGGCGCTGATGCCGATCACGAGCAGGCGCCGGCGCCGCCGCGCATCGACCAGCGATGTCGAGTCACCGACCGGGAACGAGCCGGAGCCCGCGAGGTTCGCGATGTCTCCCGACTCGCGGAAGAACCCGACCCCCCCATCGGTGACCATCCGTCCCGGCGGCGGGGTCGGCAGCGAGACCAGCTCCGCGGGAGACACCGGGAACGGCGGCGCGACCAGCGTGCCCGGCACGGGCGTGACGCGCCCAGGCGCGAGCTGCGGATCGACGCCGATCGGCGACGGCGTCGGGCGATCGATCGGCACCATCGGCGCCATCGATCCGGGAATCGGCGTCGCCAGCCGCAGGTGCTCGACCGGCGGTGCTGCTTGCGCCGGCAGCGCATGAGCGGACTGTGCGGGCAGCGCGTGTGCGGATTGCGCCGGCGTGACCGGTGGCGCTTGCGCGGGCATCAGCGCCGACAGCGTCGCCGGCGGCGGCACCGCGGACATCGACGCCGATGCGCCATAGCCCGGATCGACGATCGGCGCTTCCATCAGCGTCGGATCGATCTGGACCTTCGGCTCCTCGCTCGGCGTCACCGGCGCAGGCGGCGGCGTGTGGAGCGCTTCCATCACGATCGAGCGCGCGACCGGCCGCAGCTCGGGCGGTGTCTCCGGCGTCGGCTTGGTGCGCTCCTTCTTCTTCTTCGGCTTCTCGAGCTCGGCGACCACCGCAGCCGGCAGCGCCGTGGCATCGACCTTCGACGGCTCCGACCAGCCGTCGGGCGAGCTCGAGTCGAGCTGGATCGTCCAGTTGCCCGTGATCCGCGTCGGCGGCGGCGCGATGGTGTCTTCCGCGGCCTGCGCGACCGGTGCGAGCTCGGCATCCTTCGTCGGTTCCGGACCGCGCGGCGCGCCCTGGGACCGCGACTCCTGTCGCGCGATCTTCGGGGCCTCGCCCGGCGTGATCGTCCAGTCGCCGCTCGGCGTCGGTTCCTCGACGGTCGGCTTGATCACGGGCTTGGCTGCCGCGACCACCGGCGGCTCGACCGGGTTCGGGATCGAGCGCACCTCGTCCGGCTGCTCGGTGACCGAGGTGTCGAGATCCTCGATCTCGACGGGCGCGTCGTCGTTGGGATCGACCTGCGGTACCGGGACCAGCGGCAACGGCGCCGACGGTGTCATCGCCGCGGGCTCGCGCATGATCGCGGTGACGCCGAGCGAGGTCTTGCGACCGGTGTCATCCGGGATGATCGGCATCGCCGTCAGATCGGTCGGCTCGTCGAGATCGGGCTCGAGCGGTTTCGGTGCCGGCGCAGCGGCCACGATCGGCGGCTTCGGAACGGGCGCTGCGGGAGGCGGCGCCGTGCCCCTCACCGTCGTCAGCATCCAGTCCTTGCTACCGGGGCTCGGCATGCTCGCGGGAGGCCCCGAGCGGATCGTGGTCAGCAGCGACTCGGGCGTGCTCGGCGCGACGTTGGGCGGCGTGGTCGTCGGCTCCGGAACCGTCGAGAGCTCGGTCGGAGTCATCGCCGCCTGGCGTTGCCCGGTGACCGGCGGCGGCGGCACCGCGGCCATCTGCGTCGGCGTCAACGTCATCGTCGGACCCTCGACCGCCTCGAGCGTGCGCGGCGTCAGCGGCGCCGGCGGCACGTCCATCGTGGTGGTCTTCGCTCCGTCGATCGCGGCGCCGGCATCGGCGAGCGCGACGTCGAGTGGCTTCTTCTCCGGCTTGAGGTCGGCGATCGAGACCGCCGGCTGCGTCGCGGACAGCCCCGTCGTCGGCACGCGGACCGGACCACTCGGCGATTTCGGTAGCGGCGAGAGCGACGGCATCGGCGGCGGCACGCTCGGCGTTTTCGGCCGCACCACCGGCACCGGACCGCTCGGCGTTCGAGGGCGCAGCTCCGGCGGCGTGCTCGGGGTCTTCGGCCGCGGGGTGCCCACCGGCGGCACGCTCGGCACCACGAACTTGGGCCCGGCCTTCGGCGGCGCCGCGGTGGTCTTCTCGAGCGTCTCGAGATCACCGAGCGCGGTGCACTCGGCGAGCGCGATGCTGGCATCGATCCGCACCGAAGCGGCAGGCGGTTTCGGCCGCGGACCTGCCGGCAGCTCGACCACGCGCGGGGCCACGCTCGGTGCCGGGGGCCGGGCGGCGAGCCGCGCCTTCTCGAGCTCGACGAGGACGGTCTTGCTGTTGTCGTCGAGCTCGCCGAACCGGATCGTCATGCCGACGCGGCCGTGCAGGATCGACGGCACCTTCGACGAGCTGATCACCTCGGCCTCGCCCTCGATCAGCACGCCACCGCCAGCCAGCGTCAGGGCGAAGCGTCCGCGGCGGCCGGCCGGAATCGGCTCGGCGATCGGCACGAAGAGACTCCCCCGGTCCGCGTAGCGCCGGAACGCCGCGACAAACTCCTCGCCCGTGGTGCAGGCAGAGACCAGGTAGATCGGGACCCCAGTCGTCACCTATCCCGAGTGTAGACCCGGGCTCGCGCGCATTGAAGTTCGTTGTCGGGACCGGAAAATCCCGAGGCCGTCATGGCCCCAAAAACAAGAACGCCCCTTGACGGGGCGCCTAGTCGCGATGCAGGGAATTCCCTGCTCGACGAACGATCACATGATCGCGAAGTCGTGCGCGCGAACCGTCTTGCGACCGTTCTCGCCGGCGCGCTTGGCAGCCTGCTGGACGTACCAGGCGACGAGGTTGTTGAGACCGTCGAGCGCGTCACCGGCGGTGTTGCAACCGGCATCCTTGATCATCGCGCGAACCTTCGACGAAACGAGCAGCATCTCGGTGGGAGCGGCTTTGCCGCCCTTCTTTGCCTTGGCCATCTTGTGTCTCCTTGAAAGGAGGCTCTTTTACACCGGCTTCCGACGATGAGAAGCGCGGAAAGCCGGTTTTTCGGCCCGGAGATGCATTTGCTGGGGATCTACCGCGCGAGCCGCAACACGAACGTGTCGGGCTTCGGAATTCGATCGTCGGGCGCGCGCACCGATTCGAGCGCTGGTGTCACGGCCGCGAGCGAGAACCGATAGAGACCGGTGACGATGATGTCGCCCTTCGGATCGATGACGACGCCGCGCCCCTGATCGTGGTCCTTGTCGCCCCACGTCTGCACCCACACGACGTTGCCGTCGGCATCGTGCTTGATCGCGAACACGTCCTTGTTGCCCGCACTCTTGCTCTCGGGGAGCGTGGTCTTGCCCCAGTCGATCGAGCTCTGGAACCAGCCGGTCATCACCGTGTTGCCGGCCGCGTCGGCGGCGATGCCCCAGCCGACGTCCTCGCGATCGCCACCGTACGTGCGGGCCCACGCGAGCTTTCCTTCGGTGTCGAACCGCGCGATGAAGATGTCGGCCTCGCCCTTCGAGATGTGATCGTCGCCTTCGCCGAACGTCACGCTCTTGTCGAACGAGCCGACCATCGTGACGTTGCCCGCCGGATCCACCGCGAGCCCGCCGGCGACATCGTTGAACGCGTTGCCGAACCGCTTCGACCACAGGTGATCGCCGTTGCTGTCGTACTTCGCGAGCACGACGTCGTTGTCGGAGCCGCCACCCGCGACGAGCGGACCGCCGCCCCAGTCGCTCTTGTCCTTGAAGTGACCCTGGATGTAGATCGAGCCGCGCGGGTCGAGCGCGAGGTGGAGGATGGTGTCGTTGTAGTTGCCGCCGAACGTCTTCACCCACTCGAAGTCGCCGCTCCTGGTCAGCTTGACCAGGAACGCGTCGGTGCCGCCCTTGGCCTTGTACTCCTGGCGCGTCGGCTCGAACGACGCGACCTTCATGAACGAGCCGCCGACGTACCAGCCACCGTCGGGCGCCGCGACGATGGTGTTCGCGCCGTCGGAATCGACACCGCCGGCCGTGTACAGCCACTGCGCGGTGCCCTTGCTGTCGAACGCGACGACATACGCATCGTCCGAGTTCGCGGCCCGCGCCTCGAGCGTTCCGATCTCGAGACTGTCGAGGAAGTTGCCGACGACGGCGACCAGATCGCCTTGCACCGCGACGCCGAGCGCGACGTCATCGCGCTTCGCACCCCAGCTGCGCGCCCACGCGATCTTGCCGTCGGGGCCGACCTTGACGAGGTACGCGTCCGACGTGGTGACCACCTTCTTCTTCGCCTTCGGATCGGGATCCGGGAGCTGGGCCTTGAGCTTGCCGCCCGGACCGGCGTCGAGCTCGCCGTCGAAGTAACCGACGACGTAGACGCTGCCATCGGCCGCGATCGCCATGTCCTTCGGCGTGTCGATGCCGAGCCCACCGAAGCCGATGCCGCTCTTCGGCTTACCGGTGGCGCCGCCCGGATCCTTCTCGAGCGGCGGCAGCGGACGGGTGTCGACCGGCTTCTTGATCTGCGCGGGACCGACGGGCTTGGGCTCGTCCTTTTTGGTCGCCTCGTCGAGACCGCTCTTGAGACCGGCGGTGCCTTGCGACTTGCTGGGGTCCTTCTGGTCGCAGGCAGCGAGGGCCAGCACGGCGACCGTGATCGTCGAGAAGCGCATGCTCAGTACGATGGCACCAACCCGCCGCGGTTGCGAGGGTCCGCTCTTCGAGAGGTCATTGATCTGGCACGCGAAAATTCGCCGGAACCACCGCCGGCTCGCGTTGTCTGAGGCCGTTTGAACTAGGATTCGCGGCGCCATGCGAATCGCTCTGTTGGCGCTGCTGCTCGCTGCGTGCCCGGGGAAGCCGGCCGACCACCCGAAGGCAGCCGACGATAGCGGGCTGCGGATCAAGGTCGCGCAGCTCGAGGCCCAGCGCGGCGACGGGCTCGGCGAGCTGATCGCGCTCGCGACCGGTGGCGAGCGCCCCGCGAAGCTCCTCGCGCTGCGCGGGCTCGGTCGCGTCGGCGGTGCGAGGGCGCTCGCGACGCTCGGCACCGCGCTCGGCGATGACGATCCCGAGATCGCCGGAACCGCGGCCGCCGCGATCGGTGTCGCGACATCGCTCGACGAGGATTCCGCCGGGCAACCCGCGATCAGCAAGGCGCTGCTCGAGGCGCACGCGAAGCATCCCGCCGACCCGCGGATCGTCGAGGCGATCGGACGTGCCGGAGCAGGCAGCGCGCAGGCGGAGCTGTCGACGCTGCTGCGCGGCAGCGCGCCGGCGCCGGTCCAGATCGCGGCCGGCGATGCGCTCGGGCGGTTCGGCCGGCGCAAGGTCGCGCTGCTCGGGGCGACGCGCGGTGCGCTGATCGTCGCGACCAGGCACGCCGACGCGCACGTCCGCCTGGCCGCCGCGTACGCGCTCGCCCGCGAGCACGTCGGCAAGCCGGAGGAGTCGTCGCCCGACACCGATCCGACGGTTCGTGAAGCGGCGAGCTCGCTCGCGGGGCTGTTGCGCGATCCCGATCCGCGCGTGCGCGCGCAGACCGCACAAGCGCTCGTCCGCCGCAAGCAGGTGATCCCGTACGGGCAGCTCCTCGTCGACGCGGCGTGGGCCGGCGACTGGCGCGTCGCGGTCGAGGCGATGCGCGGGATCGCCGGAGCCGACGCCGATGATCGCCTGCGCGATCAAGCGCTGGTGGTGACACTGCGCTGGATCCAGGCGATGAGCGATCCGCGCCCGCCTCAGATCACGTTCTCGGCCGGAGCCGACGGTGCGCACGTCGTGATCGAAGGCTTGAAGCTGCTCGGCCAGCACGGGAAGCCCGAGCTGCTCGGCAAGTACCTGCCGGCGCTGCGAGGAGCGTCGTCGGCGATCCAGTCGGCACTGGCCCGGACGTGGATCGAGTGCACGATCGCGAGCGCCGAGGTGCGCGCCAGCAACGACTACGCTCCGCTGGCGGGTTGCAAGCTGCCGGACCATCTGCGGCTGCCGCTCGTCGGTGAATTGATCGCCGCGAAGGTGGGCACCGTCGAGGCGCGTCGCGCGGCGCTGGCGCCACTGCTCGAGCATGCCGATCCACGCGTGCGCGTCTCGGGCATGACCGCGCTCGCGGCGATGTGGCCCGACGGCGGCGCGCCCGATCACAAGGCGACCGTCGCGATGACGATCGCGGCGCTCGGCTCGAAGGACGGCCTCGTCGCGGGCACCGCGATCGAGACGGCCGAGACGCTCTACGAGCACATCGACAAGGCGACCGCGACCGACCTGCGCGCTCAGCTCGATGCCGCCGTGCTCGCCCGCGCGCAGCCCGAGCCCGACCCGGAGCTCGCCCTGGCGCTGTT
>JAEYYY010000543.1 GCA_023430775.1 Pseudomonadota bacterium | reverse complement strand
GTTTTCGGCGCGCTCGGCGGTCGCGGTCGCCCACGTGCATCCGCCGTCGCGGCTGACGCGCAGGCCCTCGAACGTCGTCGCGAAGATCGTCCCGTCCGAGGCGACCGCGTACTTCGGATCGAACTCGCCGCCGTAGCCGATCGCCTTCTCGCAGACCCAGCGGAACGAGCAGCCGTCGTCTCTCGACACCAGCAGGCCGAAGGTCGAGCGGACGAGGATCGTCTGCGGATCGGCGGGATGGAACGCGACGCCGTTGGTCGAGGGCGGCCGGCCGTTGGCACCCGCGTCGGCCGCGAGTGCGGCGACGAGAAGGCAGCCGAGCACCAGGCGCATGGCCGGACTATAGACCTGCGATGGCGTCCCAGGCCCCGAAATAGGTGGCGACACCCATCACGATGGCACCCATCACCCCGGCGGCGATGTCGTCGAGGACGACGCCCCAGCCACCGGGCAGGTTGTCGTCGAGCCAGCGCACGGGAGGTGGCTTGACGATGTCGAAGAACCGGAACGCGATGAAGCCGGCGACCAGCGGCGCCCAGTGATCGCGGGGCGCGGGAATCATCGTGACCAGGTAGCCGGCGACCTCGTCGATCACGATCTTCTGCGCATCGTGCGTGCCCCATGCGCGATCGGCGTAGTGCGCGGCCAGGATGCCGATCCCGGTGACGAGGATCGCGAGCGCGACGAATTGCCACGCCGGCAGTCCGGCGGTCGCAAACGCCAGTGGTACGGCCACTGCCGTTCCGCACGTACCCGGCGCGATCGGCGAATAGCCCGCACCGAGCGCCGTTGCGAGCGCCTTCGCCACGAAGGCGCCTGGGCCACGAATTGAATCACGCTCCACGCCGTGACCTGCTGAATTTTCGACACCTTGGGGTCATCGATGCCACCCTTTGACCTTGGAACGGCCGTTGCGGTCGTGATAACTCATCTCCGACACGATTCCGTCAGTCCAAGGCTAGAAGTGGAAGAACGTTTTTACCTACTCGCACCGCCGCTGCTCCTGCTCGCGACGCTGTGCGCCACGTTCCTGATCTATTGCGGGCTGTGTGCGATCGGCAAGCCGCCCGAGATGGGGAAGATCAAGCACAACCAGTTCTTCGGCCTGTTCATGGCGCGATACCTGGTCTGGGTCATCTCGCCGTTCGAGAAGCTGCTCGTCGGCCGCGTGTCGCCGAACACGATCACCGCGATCTCGCTGGCGATGTGCGCTGCCTGCGGCGTCGCCGTCGGCGTGGGTGAGCTCGGCGCCGGCGTCTGGCTGTACACGCTCGCCGGCATCCTCGACATCGTCGACGGTCGCCTCGCGCGCCGCCTCAACAAGACCACCGAGTCGGGCGCGCTGTTCGACTCGGTCTCCGATCGCTGGGGCGAGCTGTTCATCTTCACCGGGTACGCCTGGTATCTGCGCGACTCGGTGTGGCTGCTCGCCGTGATGGGCGCGATCGGCAGCTCGATGATGGTGAGCTACACGCGTGCGCGCGCCGAGGGCCTGAAGATCGAGCTGTCGGGCGGCCTGATGCAGCGCGCGGAGCGCATCTTCGTCGTCGTCTGCGGCACGCTGCTCGCGGCGTGGTTCACGCTCGGCACTTCGCCCACCGCCGTCGCCGACGGTGCCACGATCCTCGGCGGCACGATGGCGCTGGTCGCGATCGCGTCGACCGGCACCGCGATCAGCCGCTGGGTGATGGCGTATCGCGCGCTCGCGAAGCGCGACGCGGAGAAGCTGAAGGTCGCGCCGGCGCCGGTCGTCGCCACGAAGACCGAGCCGAAGGTCGTCGCCAAGCCCGAGCCCGAGATCTTCGCGCCCGTGCCGAAGGCGCTGCGCGAGTCGGCCGAGCTGCCGCTGTAGCGATCGTCTTCCTACAGATTACAGATCGATCATCGCGATCACCGGAGCGTGATCGCTGGCGTCCTGACCCTTGCGCGCGTTGCGATCGATCGTCACCGCGGTGGTCTTGTCGAGGATCGGCTTGGTCCCGAAGATGACGTCGATCCGCAGCCCCTGATCCTTGAAGAAGCTGACGCCGCGGTAGTCCCACCACGACCACGTGCGCGCGTCGGGATACTTCGCGCGGAACAGATCGACGAGACCGAACGCCATCATGTTCGCGAGTGCCTCGCGCTCCGGCGCGCTGCAGTGGATCTGATCCTTCCACTTCTCGGGTGACCAGACGTCGCGATCGTCGGGCGTCACGTTCATGTCGCCGCAGACGACGAGCAGATCATCGGGCTTCGCGGTGCGATCGAGATAGCCGCGCAGCCGGCCGTACCACGCGAGCTTGTAGGGATACTTGTCGCTCGTCAGCTCCTGGCCGTTGGGCACGTAGAGACAGACCACGCGGATGCCGTGCGTGGTCGCCGCGATCACGCGCGCATCACCCTCGTCATTTCCTTGGCCATCGCCAAAGGATCGGGTGACGTCCGCGAGGGGCTGCGTCGACAGGATGGCGACGCCGTTGTAGCTGCGCTGCCCGAACGTCGCGACGTGGTAGCCGAGCTTCTCGAGGGGCGCGAGCGGGAAGCCGGCGTCCTCGACCTTGGTCTCCTGCAGGCACAGCACGTCGGGGCGCTCGGCTTCGAGCCACGCGAACAGGCGCTTCTCGCGGGCGCGGATCGAGTTGAGGTTCCAGGTCGCGAGCTTCACGGTTCGTCAAACCTACACCTGCGTACCTCGATCGCGTGCAACCGAGCGCCACCAACCAGTGTTTCGGGATCGGGGAAATCGGCACTCGGCGTGCACTTCACGAGGAAGGAATCAGCCAGGCCGGTGTGTGGTTAGACCGACATCGTCTTCGAAACGTGGAGAACAAACCGTGAAGACCAAGAATGACATGTCCCTGTGGAGCATCATCGAGCGCCTGCAGCGTCGCCTCGAGCGGCAAGGGATGAGCGCCTCGGCCGCGGACCGCGCCGTCGCGCTCGCCGTTCGCCAGCTCGCGCTTCAGGGCAGTCGCTAGCTCGCGCTCAGGCGGTCGTCGGGAGCTGCGCCGGGTCCTCGTTCGGGTCGAGGTACTTCGCCAGCTTCTTCTCGATGTAGTCCTTGGCACGGCCGCGCCACAGAAAGCCCGGGTCCTCGCCTTTGAACTGGCCCTTGCCGCCGTTCATCGTCAGCTCGCCTTCGATGCGAACCACGAGGTACTTGCCGGAGAACTTCGCTCGCTGCGCATCGAGCCAGGTCACCTTGATGCCGTGGCGATTGGCCAGGTAGGTGCCGAGAAGCTCGAGCCGCGACTTCGCTTGCTCGTCGGTCAGCGCGTACTGGAAGTCGATCTCCATCCCAGTTCGATTTTTCTACCACGACCACCCGGGCTAACGCTCGTCCGTCGGGCCGCGTTCGAGCGCTTCGCGCTGCGTAGAGTTCAACGCACCCTCGCACTGCTCGAAAGTGGCGTGATCTGTTGCGTCGACCATGCACGTCCGTACGGAGGGATCCCACTTGGTGTCGTTGCAAACGTTAACGAGTGTGTCGCGCATGGCAGGAAGTTGATCCAGGACTAGACGCCGGGTCGCTTCGTCCAGCGTGGTCTTGTCGAGCTCGGCCTGGGCGAGCACCACCAGCTTGGCCCCGACCGCGGCGCACGGCGGCGGCCCCTTGGAGCTCCCGCACCCGGCGACGAAAAGGATCGCGATGACAGCGCGCAAGACCCTAGGGGTTTTCGGCCCGTCGGCGTTTGGTGTCAAGATATGCGCCGTTTGACGGCACCGCCCTGGATGACCCGCCGCGCGCTGCGCTGGGTCGCTCTCGTGATCGTGCTCGCGGTCGCCGGTGCGAATGCCCGCGTGCTGTTCGGCGGCACGTGGGACGACGTCCGCTACCACTCCGAGATCGCACCACCGCGTCTCGCCGCCGCGGCGGCAGTGCAGGGCGGTCAGCTCCCCGCGTGGTGGGAAGGCAGCGGCCTCGGGGTTCCCCTCGCCGGCGAGCCGAGCCACGGCGCGCTCTATCCGCCGACCTGGATCGCCGCATCGCCGCGCGCGCTCGACTGGCTCGCGATCGGTCATCTGATGTGGGCCGCGATCGGCGTCGCGGTGTGGGCGCGCCGGCGATCGAACCAGCCGCCGCGCCATCGCGCGTGGATCGGCGAGGCC
>JAEYYY010000509.1 GCA_023430775.1 Pseudomonadota bacterium | reverse complement strand
TCGAATCGAAGCAGGCGTCCGCCTTATGTGCGGGTGCCGAGGCGAAGGCAAGGACCGGCAAGGCGCTACCGAACGCGGATCAGATGGCGGAGATCCGCCGCCGCATCATGTTCTATCTCGCGTGGCGTGAAGTCGGCGCCTAGTGCGGTAGCTCGATCAGCTCGTCGCGATCGTCCTCGTTCGGCTTCGGTGGCTCGAGCTCGGCGTCGTGCCTGGCGGCGATGAACGATGCAGCGATCAGCGCGGCCATCAGAAGGATGAGGAGCACGGCTGCGACCATGCTCCGGACTCGTGCAACGAGCGTGCTCGATCAGGGGCGCGCCTGTGGGACGCGATCCACCGGCCGCGCATTGCCGCGTGGGCCCTCGTGATCGACCACGCGCTTCTTGGCGATGTAGCCCGCACCGATCAACGCAGCAGAAGAACGATGACGACCAACGCGATGGGAACCAGCATGATGCAAGCGGTTGCAACCATCGTGCGCCGTGGTGGCACGCACCGGCGTGCGCGAGAACCTCGGGCGAGGTGCGGCTCACCTCACCAGGACGGGCTCGTGGTCAGCGCGTGAGCTTGCGGTACTCGTTGATGTGCCGGATCGCCGACCGCGAGTCTCCGGCCTGGTCGAACAAGGTGGCCAGGTTGTAGTGGGCCTCGGCCAGTTGCGGATCGATCTCGAGCGCGCGCCGGTACAGCGTGATCGCTTCGCTCTCGTTGCCCGCATCCTGCGCGAGCACGCCGAGGTTGTAATACGCGGTGGCCTCGTCGGGATCGCGCTCGAGCGCGTTGCGAAAGCACTCGTTCGCGGCGACCGCATCGCCGGTCTCGGCGTGCAGCCGGCCGAGGTTGATCCAGCCCTCGGCGGATTCGGGCCGCAGGCGCAGCGAGCGCTTGTAGGCATCGATCGCGGCCTGCGGATCGCGCTCCTCGAGTGACAGCGCGCGCGTCATCCACTGCTCCGCCGTGGCGGGCAGCGCCACCGGCAACGATGACAGATCCGATCCGCGCGGCAGCTCGCGCAGCTCTCCGAGCGCGGGTTCCTTCGCAGGCGCCGGTGCGGCGAATGGTAGCGACAGCTGACCTGCAGCCGCCTCGAGGGCAGCATCACCGCCGCGAACCTGGATCCGACCATCGACGATCTCGATCGTGAGCTCCGCGATCGCGGTGCCCGTGGCCTGCTGGATCCGCACCAGATCCTTGCGCACGCGCGGCAGCGGGATCCCGGCATCGATCAGCGACTTGATCGTGCGCAGCGCGGACAGATCACGAAACGACAGCTGCGCCGGCACGGTCCCCGGCGTGCCGACCAGCCCGTCGCGGATGCAACTGCGCACGGCGGACTCGGGTAGCCCGATCAGCTGCGCTGCGTGCCGCGCCGAGTAGCTCGTCCACACGCGGCGACTCTAACGCGATCGCGCGGAGGACCGCGACTTCTTCGTCACCCGCTCCATCCATGCAAGCAACGTGTCGGCGAGCTCGGCCATCACCTCCGGATGCGTCCGCCCCGACCGCACGAGCACGTCGAAGCCGTGATCGGCGTGCTCGACCACGTGGAGCGTCGCTCGCCTGCCGAGATCGCTCACCACCGGCTCGAGCAGCGCGAGGTCGGCGAGATCGTCGCGCGTCCCGGTGAGGAACAGCAGCGGGCCGGCCGCCTGCGCGAGATGCTCCGCCCGCTCGATCCCCGGCTTCTCCGGTGGATGGAGCGGGAACCCGAGGAACGCGATCCCGCGCAGCTCGGCCAGCGGCTCGGCGGCGTGCGCGCGCGAGGTCATCCGGCCGCCGAACGACTTGCCTCCCGCAAAGCTCGGCAGCTCACCGGCGTGCGCGCGCGATGCACTCCACACCTCGCGAACGGCGCGCTCGGCGATCTCCGCCTTGTCGGGTCTCCCGGCCTTTTTGCGCGTCATGTACGGAAACTCCCAGCGCAGCGTGGCCACACCGCGCGCCGCGAGCGCCTCGGCGATCTCGACCATGAACACGTGGCGCATGCCCGCACCCGCGCCGTGCGCGAGCACGTAGAAGAACCGCGCATCGGCCGGCTTCACGAGCAGGCCGGGGTGGCCTCCGAGATCGACGGCTCGCTCGCGCACGCCCTTTGTTACCGGTTATCGTCGCGAGATGCACCACGTCGCGATGCGCTTCGGCCTGCTGGCCACGCTCGCCGCGTGTCACCTCGTCGAGCGCAACGAGATCGTGCGACCGGGCACCAGCGAACGCACCGTGCTCCGCGATCGACCCACCGCGAAGCGACCGACGATCCTGCTCACCGACGCGGGAACCCTCCGCTTCGTCGAGCCGCTCGAGTGCCCGACCGAGAACATCGTCCAGCAAACCGCGGGCACCGAGATCGTCACCAAGCCGAACCTCGCCACCTTCGTGGTCGGCATTGTCGCCACCTCGGTCGGCGCGATCGCCACGATCCGCGGCGCCAGCGACTCCGATCCGGCCGGCTCGCCGTTCACCTATGCGGGTGTCGCACTGGTCGGTGCCGGCATGCCGTTCGCGATCGGTCCGTGGCTCGGCAACGGCACCGCGGTCGTCGAGGGTGCGCCGCGCCCGCCGATCCGGACCGCCGGCCCCGCCGAGCCGTGCGGCGAACGCGCCGTCTCCGCGAGGACCGCCACGCTGCGCGTCCGCGGGATCGAGATCCACGGCTCGATCGACGATGGCGTGTTCGCGGTCTCCCCGTACGCGATCGTCGATGCGTTCGAGCTCGCCAACGTCCCGACCTGGGATGTCGTCGCCGTGCTCGACAACGATCGCACGAAGCAACTCGCCGCCATGATCGATGGCGGCGCGCTGGCGACCCGAGCGAAGAGCTTCCTCGCGACCGCGAAGTTCGAGACCCGCATCGAGCCGATGCGCCTCGTCCCCGGCCTCGCCGCCGGCACGTTGCGCGTCAACCTGATCGCCACCCCCGACACCGCCGTCCGGATCGTCCTGCCGATCCGCAACGACGGTCCCGGACCGGCGTGGGCGCTGCGCGGCCACATCAACGCGCCGAGCGCGCCGGCGATCGACGGCCGCGTGATCTACGTCGGCGCCGTCGGCAAAGGCGAAACGCGCGAGGCCGAGCTCGTGATCCCGCTCGCTCCCGACGCCGTCGCCGCCCTCCGCAACACCACGATCGATCTGTCCGTCGAGCTGCGCGACGCCCACGGCACCGCCCCGTCCACCCCGATCCGGTTCCGCGGCCCCGTCATCGTGGACCCGACCCGATGAGGAGCGCTGCGCTGTCCGGGTTCCGACCCCGGACACGCTCGAAAATGGTGGTTTCGACGGTTCGCGAGCTCGGCGGGTGGAGACGAGCGTGAAGGTCTCGGTCGTCGGCGCGGGGATCGCGGGGCTCGGCGCGGCGCGCGAGCTGATCGGGCGCGGCCACGACGTCACGGTGTTCGAGGCAGCGGCGCGTGCCGGCGGGCACGTGCACACCGTCGAGGCCGAGGGTCACGCCATCGACATGGGGTTCATCGTCTGCAACCGCGAGCGCTATCCGAATTTCTTCGCGCTGCTCGGCGAGCTGGGCATCGCGACGAGACCGACGACGATGGCGTTCTCGGTGTCGCTGCCCGACGACGATCTCGAGTGGGGCAGCGCGAGCCTGGCGGCGCTGTTCGCGGATCGGCGGAAGCTCGTCGATCGCCGGCACTGGCGACTCCTGATCGAGGTCGTGCGGTTTCTGCGTGCGGCGCGGCGCGATCTCGCGGCGGGTGTGGTGCACGGATCGCTCGACGACTACGTCGGCCGGTGGGATGCGGATCTGCGCGATCGGTTCTGCGTGCCGCTCGCGGCCGCGCTGTGGTCGCTCGCGCCCGATCGCTGCGGCGAGTTTCCCGCGGAGCTGTTCGTACGCTTCCTCGATCACCACGGCATGCTGTCGCCGGTGTTTCCGCTCGCCTGGCACACCGTGGTCGGCGGCAGCCGGCGCTACGTCGACGCGCTGCTCGCGCTGCTGCACGGCACCGGACGCTTCACGCTGCACCTCGCGACACCCGTCACCCGGATCGCGAGAGGCGCGGCCATCACGCTGCACGCTGATCGCGAGCACCGCTTCGATCGCGTCATCATCGCCACCCACGCGGACACCGCGCTCGCCCTGCTCGCCGACCCATCGGATGACGAGCGGCGCGTGCTCGGCGCGATCCGCTACTCGACGAATCGCACGGTGCTGCACACCGACCGGTCGTTTCTGCCTCGCCGCCCCGCCGCCCACGCCAGCTGGAACTACGTCGCCGATCGCGATACCTCGCGCGTCGCGGTCACCTATTCGATGACGCGGTTGCAGGGGCTCCCCGATCGCCCGTACCTGGTCACGCTCGAGCCACGGCGCGAGCCGGCGAACGTGCTCGCCGTCGCGACGTTCTCCCATCCGCAGTTCGATCTCGCGGCGCTCGCTGCGCAGCGCGAGCTGGCTTCGCTGGGCGGCGCGCTCACGGCCTACGCCGGCGCGCACTTCGGGTTCGGCTTCCACGAGGACGGCCTGCGCTCCGGCATCGCAGCTGCCCGGCGCGTCGGTTAGCGGCTCGCGCACCAGCAGGTCGTCGTCGTCGTGCGAGTGCCCATATACTTCCGTGATGCGCTCGGCGATCGCGGCAGGCACGTTGCTCCACGCGCGCAACGATCGCCATGCCAAGCGCACGTTTCGCTATCCCGTCTACATGGCGGATCTCGATCTCGCCGAGCTCCCCGCACTCGATCGTTCGCTGCGGCTGTTCTCCCGCGGCAGGCGCAACCTGATGTCGCTCGACGATCGCGATTACGAGACCGGCCTCGATCTCGCTGCGCTGCGCGCGGCGCACGGCCTGCCGGTGCCGGCCACCACACGGCTGGTCACCAACCTGCGCGTGCTCGGCTACGTGTTCAACCCGGTGTCGTTCTTCCTCGACCACGACAGCGCCGGCGCCCTGACGTCCGTGATCGCCGAGGTCAACAACACCTACGGCGGTCGCCGGCGTTACGTGCTCGGTCCAGCCCAGCGCCTTCCAGACGTCCATGGCCGCATCGGCTTCCGGCGCACCCGCGAGCTGTTCGTGTCGCCGTTCCTCCACGGCGATGCCGACTACGAGTTCTGGTTCGACGCTCCACTCGACGGCGATCGGCTCGACATCTCGATGCACGTCGACTTCGCCGATCATCGCGCCTTGATCGCTCGCTTCCAGGCGAAGCGCCGCCCGCTCACCGATCGCGCGCTGCTGTCGGCCGCGGTTCGCTACCCGCTGATGACGGTGCAGGTGATCTCGCTGATCCACCTCGAGGCGATGCTGCTGCGCTGGCGCAACGTGCCTTACCGCCGGCCCGAGGCGGATCATCGGCCGCTGACGTCACCACCCGAGATCCTGTCGCGACCGTGAAGCGATCCGAGTCCGCAGTTCGGTCGTAACCGAGCTGCAGACCTCGGCATCCTTGAAGTAGGGTCTTCGTCTTGGCGACAAGCGTCGCGCATCCACTGGTGGTTCCCATGCCGCCGCTCGTCCGGCCGGCGGGTGGCGTGTTGCGGCGTGCGGTGCTCGCGCAGCTGCGCGCGCTGTGGGCAGGTGGCCGCCTCGATCTCGAGCTGCCGAACGGCGCGATGTATCAGCTCGGCGAGGGCCCGCTCGAAGCGTTCGCGCGCATCCACGACGATCGGTTCTTTCTTCGCATGCTGTTGCGTGGCGAGCTCGGTGCCGGCGAGTCGTTCGTCGCCGGCGAGTGGTCGAGCGACGATCTGGTCGGCACGCTGCGTGTGTTCCTTCGCGGCACCAGCGCGCGCGGTGTCGAATCGCCGCTGACGCGCCTCGCCCAGCTGCCGTCGCGGTTGCGCCATCGCCGGGCGGCGAACACCCGCGTCGGCTCGCAGCGCAACATCCACGCGCACTACGATCTCGGCAACCAGTTCTACCGGCTGTTCCTCGACGATGACACGCTCGCGTACTCGTGCGCGATCTTCCAACCCGGGGTGACCTCGCTGGCGGCTGCGCAGCGGGCGAAGCTCGATCGGATGTGCGATCTGCTCGAGCTGTCACCGCGCGATCACGTGCTCGAGATCGGCTGCGGCTGGGGCGGCTTCGCGTTGCACGCGGCACGCACCCGCGGTTGTCGCGTCACCGCGATCACGATCTCGCGCGAGCAGCACGCGCTCGCCGCGGCGCGCGTCGCCGAGGCGGGTCTCTCCGATCGGGTCGAGATCCAGTATCGCGACTACCGCGAGCTCGCGGGCTCGTTCACCAAGATCTGCTCGATCGAGATGCTCGAGGCGGTCGGCTACGAGTACCTGCCGGCCTACTTCGCGACGTGCGACCGGGTGCTCGCACCCGGCGGCACCTTCGCGCTGCAGACGATCACGATGCCCGACGCGCGCTTCGAGGAGTACCGCAGCCAGGTCGACTGGATGCAGACCTACATCTTCCCCGGCTCGCTGATCCCTTCGCTCGGTGCGATCAGCCGCGCGGCCGCCGGCTTCCAGATCCAGCGCAGCGATGACATCGGCCTCGACTACGTCCCCACCCTGCGTGCGTGGCGGCAGCGCTTCCTCGCCCACTGCACGAGCGGGCGCGTGCGGGCGCTCGGCTTCGACGAGCCGTTCGTGCGGACCTGGCTGCTCTACCTCGCGTTCAGCGAGGCGGCGTTCGGCGAGCGCACGCTCGGCGATCACCAGCTGCTGCTGGCGCGCTGACCCGTCCGATCGGGCTGCTCAGCTTCCCGCAGTGACGACCACGGTCGTGGTGATGCCGCCGCGCACCCAGAATTTGCCGGTCACCGTGATCCGGGTCGGAGCGATCGCCGCCACGATGTCATCGCAGATCTGGTTGGTGACCGCCTCGTGGAAGGCGCCTTCGTTCCGGTAACTCCACAGGTACAGCTTCAAGCTCTTGAGCTCGACGCACAGCGCCGCGGGCACGTACTCGATGGTGATCGTCGCGAAGTCCGGCTGGCCGGTGATCGGGCAGAGACAGGTGAACTCCGGGCAATCGAAGTGGATCGAGTAACCGCGTCCGACGCGCGGATTCGGGAACGTCTCCAACTGCTTGTTCGGTCGCGTCGTCATGGCCCGGCGCGGTCAATAGCACACCGGCGCTCCCGAAGGCTGGCGCCCGCCAGCGTCCTGCCCTACAATGGTCTTTGCGACAGCTGTCGCCGAGCACACGCACGATGACCATGTGGACATCGCGAAACGTGGACTTCGAATCGGGCCGTAGTGCCCATCACGAAGCCCAACCCCGGGAGCCGCTGCCTCTACGGTCGCAATTCTGCGTCCTGACGAGGCTGGCGGGCCGTAGGCGTTGGGTTCTGGCTAATGCCAGGGGAGGAAGAAAGAACATGCACTGTACCAGCCACCGCTCGATGGAGGGGCGTTCGTAGCCTCCCGCACGCTGAACCCCGTGCGCCCCTTCTAAGAGCGTTCGGGAATTGAGTGAATGAGCAAACGGGCTCGGCTGACCGAGCCCGTTCTATTTTTCGGCTACCGTCGCCGCATGAAGGTGCTGGCGATGGTCGCGCTCGTCGGCTGCGGCGACAACCGAGGCACCTCCCCGCCCATCGATTCGCCGCCGGACGAACCACCCTGCGGTCCAAGCTTCGCCGAACGCAGCTTCCGGATCGTGCAGTCCGGCAACAACCCCGGTGGTCCCTTGCCCGATGCGCAGCTCTGCCTGGCCGGGACCGCCAGCTGCGTGACCGCGAGCGCGGAGGGCATCGCCACGACCTGCGTCCCCGCGCTCACCGACTACGTGGTCAGCGTGGGCAAGACCGACTTCGAGACCGCGGTGTACCGGATCGATGCGGCTGCCGCCGGACCGTTCACGCTCCAGATCGGCGACGTCGGCTTCGTCAGCGATCTGTGGGCCGACAGCACCGGGACGTTTCCGCCGGAGGCCGACGGGCTGATGTTCATCGTCGTCGCCGGTGTCTCGGGGGTGACGATCGCGATCGATCCACCGTCGGGAGGCGTCACCTACGGCGATGCCGATCAGATCGCCGACTCGTCGCTGACGATGACCTCCTCGAGCAACACCGCGTACGTCGGTGATCTCACCGAGGGCATCTACGACATCACGATCACGCCCGCGCCGGCGTCGTGCCGGAACATCGTCGGCGTCGATGATCCGCCGCAGCTCGGCGGCTGGGAGCCGACCACCGCCGGCACGCAGGCCAGCGCGCCGGTGTTCAGCGGTGCGACGACGGTCGTCGCCCTCGACTGCACGCCGTGAACGCCGCGACCGAGGAGACCTGGTCTCCCGGCTGGGCGCGCGAGCCTGATCGATCGGATCGATCCAGCCGCGTCGGCAAAGTGCGACGACGGAACGAGTGCAGTGACGACGAGTGCGAGATCAGAACGTGAAGATCTGATCGGGCCGCTTCTCCGTCGGCTTCGGCGCGTTCTCCTGCTGCTTCGGCTTGATCACCGGCGGCGGCGGGTCGATCGCGTACCGCGCGGCGGCCGAGGTCATCGGGACCTGCTGCTGCGGCGCGGGAGTGGCGGCCACCGGAGCGACCGGCCGCGCCGTTGCTTCCGACTGCGGCTTGGGGGGAGCCGGCGTGGGCGACACCGGGCGTGCCGGGCTCGGGCTCGGTGCCGAAGGCCGCGGGGTCGCGGGAACACTCGTGCCCTCGCCACCCAAAAAATCGTTCACGCGGTTCTCGACGAGCTGGCTCATCGAGATGTTGTTCGACTCGCAAAACGCCTTCAGCCGCTCGTAGGTCGTGCGGCTCACGCTGATGCTCCGTCGAGTCTGCTTCTTGGCCATGATTCCTCTGTACGCTACGGGTAGGGTATCGTCAAGCCGGACCTACTAGGTCTGGACTCCCGTTCGATGCGAAATCATTAACATTGGCGTCTGACAACGACGCCCCGACGCACTACCCGTAGCGCCTCGGATCGATCGCGAAGATCCAGAGATCACTCACGGATCGAGAATGATCGAAGTGATCGAAATTGCTGATCCCGACCGGCGGATCAGCTGCGCGGAGCGCGATCGAGCCAGTCGTTCGGGCGCAAGTGTGTGATCAGCTCCGCCTCGGGCGAGCCGGGTTGCGTCTGGACGTCGTAGTCCCAGCGCACCGACGGCGGCAGCGACATCAGGATGCTCTCGACCCGGCCGTTCGTCTTCAACCCGAAGATCGTGCCGCGGTCATAGATCAGGTTGAACTCGACGTAGCGACCCCGGCGGCGCTGCTGCCACAGCCGGTGCGTGTCGTCGTACGGCACCTGCTGGCGCCGGCCGACGATCGGCAGGTACGCCTTGGCGAACGAGCCCGCGAGATCGCGTACGAAGTCGAACACTTTCTCGGGGCTGAAGTCGTCTTTTGCCCCGAGGTAGTCGAAGAACACGCCCCCGATGCCGCGGGTCTCGTTGCGATGGGGCAGGAAGAAGTACTCGTCGCACCACGCCTTGAAGCGGTCGTAGTCGCCGATCGGGCGATGGCGATCACACGCGGTCGCGAGTGTCTGGTGAAAGTGAACCGCGTCCTCGCGGAAGAAGTAATAGGGCGTCAGGTCCGCGCCACCGCCGAACCACAACGCGTCCCCTTTGGTCAGGCAACGGAAGTTGGCGTGGGTCGTCGGCACCATCGGCGACAGCGGGTGCAACACCAGTGACACACCGGTCGCGCGGAACGTGCGCCCGTGTCCCGGCATGTGCGCGGCGACTTCCTCGGGCAGCTCGCCGTCGACGTTGCTCCAGTTCACCCCGGCCTTCTCGAACACCGCGCCACCTTCGAGGACCCGCGCCACGCCGCCACCACCGCCGGGTCGTTGCCAAGCGTCGGAGTTGAACGTGCGCGCGCCGCCATCGGCTTCGGCGAGCGTGCGACATAGCTCGGTCTGCAGCTCCGAGAAGAAACTCGCAGCTCGATCGAAGAGTTCGGTTCCCGGATCGGGCACGGGCGCATGCTACCATCGCAAGAAGTCGCCGAGCTTCGTCTAGGGTATGTGGGCAGCTATTCGCCTCTTGCGCGCGACACGCGTGTTCGCGCTCATCTTCCTCAGTTATCTGTGGCAGGTGTCTTGGGCGCGGCTGTGGAAGTCTCGCTACGACACGCCCGAGCGCTGGAAGAAGATCCATCGGCGAAACGCGCGCCGGATGTTCAAGGGCTTCGTGCGCCTGCGCGGCGTCTACATCAAGCTCGGACAGATTCTCTCCGTCATGGGCACGTTCCTGCCTCGCGAATACACCGAGGAGCTCGAGCCGATGCAGGACGACGTTCCGCCGCAGAGCTACAAGAAGATCCGCGGCACGTTCGTCGACTCGTTCGGCAAGCCGCCCGACGAGGTGTTCACCACGTTCGAGCAGGAGCCGATCGCGGCCGCCTCGCTCGGTCAGGTGCACGAAGCCACCAACGCCGCCGGTGATCGGCTCGCCGTCAAGATCCTCTATCCGAACGTCGCCACGATCATCCGCGTCGATCTCAAGGTCCTCGGCTGGGCGCTGCGCGTGTACAAGAACTTCGTCCCGATCCAGCAGATCAGCCGCGTTCACGAGCAACTCGCCGACATGCTCGCGCGCGAGACCGACCTCGCGAACGAGGCGCGCTGCATCAACCGGATGGCGGCGAACTTCGAGGGTGATCCGGACGTCCTGTTCCCGAAGGTCTATCCCGAGTGGTCGAGCCCGACGGTGATGACGATGTCCTTCATGGAGGGCGTCAAGATCACCAAGAAGGATGCGCTCGCCACGCTCAAGCTCGATCCCTATGACGTCGCGACCAAGCTGACGAAGGTGTTCTACAAGCAGCTGTTCATCGACAAGTTCTTCCACGCCGATCCGCACCCCGGAAACTTCTTCGTCCAGCGCGGCCCCGAAGGTCAGGTCCGCATCGTCGTCCTCGATCTCGGGTCGGCGACGCCGCTCACCGACAACCTCGCCGACGGCATGTTCGACATCCTCTCCGGTCTGATGACTCGCAAGGACGATCTCGTCGTCAAGGGCATCGACACGATGGGCTTCATCGCCGCCGACGGCAATCGCGAGCTGATGGATCAGACGATCCGCCGGTACTTCGAGAAGCTGCTCAACCTCAACATCCAGGACTTCGGCAAGATCGATCCGGAGGTCAAGGAGCAGTTCGCCGACTGGGAGATGAAGAAGGACGAGCTGCGCGAGCTGATGAAGTCGATCGCGTATCCCGAGGGCTGGTTCTACGTCGAGCGCGCCGCGATCATCATGTTCGGCCTGTCGGCCACGCTGGCGCCCAAGCTCAACGGCATCCAGGTCGGCTTCCCCTACGTCAGCAAGTTCATCATGGACGCGAACATGAAGCGCCTCGCCCAGGCGAGTGCGCCGAAGCCGGTCGAGGCCGCACCGTCGAACCCGACGCCCGCACCCACGGCGAAAGAATCCGCGAAGGTCGAGGTCAAGGCGGCCGCCGGGGACGAGACCGAAGCACTCCTCAACTAGCGGCGGCGCGCGCGATCCCAGCGCTCCCACAGCAGGCCCCAGCGCTCGTAGTCGATCACGCCGAGCCGCGGTTCGGGGTGCGCCGGTCGACCGGGCGCCATGACACCGAGCCCGAGGTGGTAGTGCGCGCGGCGCTTGCGAGTCATGCGATCGAGCTCCTCGAGCGCGCCGCGGCGAGGCCACTCGATCAGCGTCAGCTCGTGCTCGAGTCGAAGCGTGCGGCTGATGATCGAGAGAAACACGTCGGTCTGGTGAGCGTCCCAGGCGTCCAGGTTCTTGAGGTCGAGCGCCGGAAAGTCGTGCCTCACCCAGTCGACGTTGGTGATGATGCTCAGCACCCCACGGCGATAGGAGATGTAGTAGTCGACGCCGCGATGGTGGACGTGGAACTGCTCCGCCACCTGCGTGTGCGCGAATGGCAGCAGCTCGTCGTCGGGATCGTCGGGCCAGCGCGGGAAGCCATGCACGGCCGCCAGTCGCAAGAGCGGCTGCAGATCGGTGAGCTCGTGGCCGGCGCGCTCCGCGAGATCGAGCGACATCAGCTCGCCGCGCTCGTCACCGCGCGCGATCAACCAGTCGGCGTAGACCTGGCG
>JAEYYY010000475.1 GCA_023430775.1 Pseudomonadota bacterium | reverse complement strand
CGCCAGCTCCTCGGCCTTGTGCGTGGCCTCGGTCTCCGCTGCCTTGATCCGCCACAGCGCGATCGCGCCACCCGCGATCACGAGCACCAGCGCCGCGATCACCGAGGTGACCGCGACCACCCGCCGCCGGCGCAGCTTGCGTCGCGTGGTCTCGATGGCGGCGATGAAGTCGCGCTCGACGGTCGACAGCGGGAGCACGTGGCGGCGAACGTGACCGAGCGCATCGTCGGCGAGCGCGCCGCGCCACACCAGATCGGAAGGCCTGCCGCGGGCCACCCACTGGCGCGCCGCGCGACCGAGCTCCTCGAGGAAGCCGCGCGACGCGTGATCGTCGTCGAGCCAGCGCCGCAGCGTCGGCCACTCGGTGATCAGCATCTCGTGGACGATCTCGACGGTCTTGCCGCCGGCCTCGCTGTGCATCTGGACGAGCCGGGCGTCGATCAGCTGCTGGAGGATGCGATCGACCGTCGCCGGGTCGGCGAGCGAGATCAGCTCCGCGTGATCGACGACGGCGCGCGTGCCATCGGGCGTCACCAGGCGCGTCACGATCGAGCGCAGCAGCTGCTGGTGCTGCGGCGGCACGGCGGCGACGACCTTGTCGGCGTGCTGGGCGAACGCACCGCCGACCTTACCCATCTGGTCATAGGCGATGCGGGTGAGTTGCCTGGTCGACCGATCGCGGGCCTCCCACAGCCGCATCGCGGCGAACGACACCAGCGGCAGCGCACCGCGGCTCGACGATGCCTGCAGCATGTCGTCGACGATCGCGGTGTCCTCGAACGTGTAGCCGGCGAGTGCCGCCGGGCGCACGATGGTCTCGCGCAGCGCCTCGCGATCGGGCGCGGCGAGAAAGAACATGCCGCGCGTCAGCTCGGCGAGGATCTGCTCGTGGGCGGCGAGCCGGTCGAGGAAGTCGGCGCGCATCGACAGCACGACGCGCACCGTCGAGGTCGGATCATCGGCGGCGGCGATCAGCGACATCAGGAAGCCGCGGCGCTCGGCATCGCGCTCGCACAGCGTGAACACCTCCTCGAGCTGATCGACGACGATGACCACGCGCTGCTCGTGACGGGCCGCGTGCTGGCGCAGCGTCGCTCCCAGCATGCCCGGCGCTTCGGCGAGCCGGTCGGTCAGCTCGGCCATGTCCTCGTTGGTCCGCGCGCACTCCTGGACGATCGCGGCGAGCCGGTGCAGTGGTGCGCGCCCCGGGCGAATCACGTGGACCTGCCAGCGACCGGTGGCGCGGATCGCGGGGATCAGGCCCGCGTGGACGAACGACGACTTGCCGATGCCCGACGGACCGATCACCGCGAGCAGCGGCCAGCTCGCGAGCTGGGCGAGCGCCGCGCGCAGCTCGTTCGCGCGGCCGAGGAACTGTGCCGTATCGGCCTCGCCGAACGCGAGCAAGCCGCGATAGGGCGGGGCGTCGTCGGAGGCGGGCCGCGGCGACAGCCAGGCCTCGAGGTCGGCGACCAGCTCGCGCGCGCTCTGGTAGCGATCGCGCTTTCGCTTCTGCAGGCAGCGATCGACGATCGCCACGACCTCGGGCGGCAGCGTCGGATCCTCGGAGGCGATGCTCGGCAGTGGCTCGTCGAGGTCGGTGAGCACGGCGCCGAGTGCGGGGCCCAGCGTGCCCGCCGGATGCAGCGCGAGCAGCGCGCGCCAGAACAGGATCCCGATCGCCCACAGATCGGTCTGATGATCGATCTCGTCGATGCCCCATTGCTCCGGGGACATGTACGGCAGCGTGCCGAGCAGGCCCTGCGTCTTCTCGTGCGAGCCCGACGAGATCTGCGAGGCGGCCGGGCGCGACACGTTCGACTGCTCGATCAGGCGCGCGATGCCGAAGTCGAGCACCTTCACCTGGCCGCGCTCGGTGACGAAGATGTTGCTCGGCTTGAGATCGCGATGAACGATGCCGTGCGAGTGAGCGCGCTCGAGGGCGCGCGCGACCGGGATCATCAGCTCGACGAATTCGCGAACCGACGGCCGCTTCGCATCGATCAGCTCGGCGAGCGTCTTGCCCTCGAGATACTCGAGGACCATGTACGGGTGACCCTGGTGCTCGCCGACCTCGAAGATCGTGACGATGTTCTCGTGCGTGCAGCGCGCGGTCGCGCGGGCCTCGATGAGAAACCGCGCGAGGAAGTGCTCGTCGTTATCGAGCAGGAACTTGATGGCGACGCGGCGACCGAGCGTGGCGTCGCGCCCGAGGAACACCTGACCCATGCCGCCGCGCCCGAGCTCGCGGATCAGCTCGAACCGGCCGATCCGGTTGTCATCGACATCAGCCGGCGTGGTCGGGTGGATCGGGGCCGCCGGCTCGGTTCGCGCGTCGCGCTGCGTCACCTCGTGCAGGTCGTCGGCCGGCCTGGTCAGCTTGACCGTCGGAAGCACAGCGTCCGCCACCGCCCTCGATGGTAGCGCTTGCGCTTGCGCAACAGGCGGCGAGTTGCGCGAGGATTCGCGCAAGCGGCGGCGCAACCGGGCGGAACCACGCGGCGCCAGAGGAGGCATGCCCCCTGCTCTGGAGACTCGCCATGAAGAGAACCGCGTTTGCCGCCATCCCGTTTCTGGTCCTCGCCACCTCGATCGCCAGCGCCGAGTCGTTCAGCGACGAGGTCCAGCACTGGCTGGGCTTCGTCAACCAGGACTGCGGCTCCTCGATCCGGCTCGAGGGCCCGGTGAAGAAGGTCGACAACTTCCAGCTCGGCAACTGCACCGGCGCGTTCGACCAGCTGCGCCGCTACTGCAAGCAGCACAACGGCAAGCCGCACCCGGCCGGCCAGGAGTTCGTGAAGCAGAACATCAAGGTGTTCTCGTGCAAGGCCGGTCCCGACGCCGACAAGCCGGTGGTGAGCGTCTCGATCCGCAACGGCGTGTTCGCGTTGCAGACGACTCCCGGCTTCGGCGCGCAGGGCATCGAGCAGGCGATGCGAGCCGACCGGACGCTGTCGAAGATCTGGCCGAAGCGGCGCGTGTGGGATCTCGAGAACGTCGACCTGCCCGAGTCGTCGAAGTGGCTCAAGGAGGCGTGCGGTGCCGACATCGCGATGACGATCGACGTGCCGAGCTGGCAGGCCCGCGGCAAGCTCCTCGACTACCCGGACACCGGCGCGGCCGATGTCTGCAGCAACTACGCGGCGGGGCTCGTCAAGGCGTGCAAGCAGGACAAGGCGAAGACACGCGCCCAGGTCAGCGGGATCCGGTGCAGCTTGCTGCCGGAGAGCCAGGAGAACGACCCGCCGCAGATCCGCATCGTCGGCAAGCAGGTCGAGGTCCGCATTGGCACGCTCGGCAGCAATCAGATCGACAGCGGCGGCGAGGTGTATCGCGTGCTGACCGGCAAGTGATCAATCGGCGAGCGCCGCGCGCACCCGCTCCGCGAACCAGGTGTACCGCTTCTTCGCGTCGGCGTTGCGCACCGCCATGCCGATCGCACGCTTGCTACCGACGAGGACGACGAGCTTCTTGCCGCGGGTGACGGCGGTGTAGAGCAGCGAGCGCTGCAGCATCATGAAGTGCTGGGTGGCGATCGGGATGACGACCGCGGGGTACTCGGAGCCCTGCGACTTGTGGATCGAGACCGCGTAGGCGTGCTGTAGCTGATCGAGCTCGCCGCGCTCGTAGCTGGTGACGCGGCCGTCGAACTCGACGCGCAACTGGCCATCGTCCTTGATCACGGCGGCGACCACGCCGATGTCGCCGTTGAACACGCCCTTGTCGTAGTCGTTCTTGAGCTGCATCACCTTGTCGCCGCGGCGGAACGCGCGATCGCCGCGCGTCAGCTCGTCGCCGGTGGACTGGTTGAGCCGCTCCTGCAGCACGTGGTTCAAGATCTGCGTGCCGA
The DNA here is from genome assembly GCA_023430775.1 of Pseudomonadota bacterium. Taxonomy (GTDB): domain Bacteria; phylum Myxococcota_A; class Polyangia; order Haliangiales; family Haliangiaceae; genus JABFXX01. Next base: position 7,029 of record JAEYYY010000475.1, on the reverse strand, counting down.
GATCGCCGCGGTGCATCGGTGCGAGCACCTGGACGTCGTGGATCGGATCGAGGCCGAACCGCTGCGGGATGCGCTCGGCGACCAGCTCGACGATCGTGGACCGCGCGGCTTCCGGATCCTCGCGGTTGATGAAGTAGAAGTCGCTGGTGTTGCCGGCGGGCGAATCGAGATCCGGGAGCTCGCCGTGGTTGATGGCGTGGGCCGACACCACGATCTTGCTCTGCGCGGCCTGGCGGAAGATCTCGGTCAACCGGATCACCGTGGCGGCATCCGACGCGATCATGTCTTGCAGCACCGCGCCGGCGCCGACCGACGGCAGCTGATCGATGTCACCGACGAGCACGAGCTGCGCACTCGCCGGCATCGCGTTCAAGAGCGCGTGGAACAGCTGGGCATCGACCATCGAGCTCTCGTCGATGATCACGATGTCGGCCTCGAGTGGAATCTCCTTGGCCCGCTGGAAGCCGCCCTCGTGCGGGTTGTACTCGAGCAGGCGATGGATCGTGGCGGCCTCGTACTGCGTGGCCTCGGCGAGCCGCTTGGCCGCGCGGCCGGTGGGGGCGGCGAGCGCGACGCGGCGATGGACGAGCCGCGACAGATGGACGATCGCCTTGACGATCGTGGTCTTGCCGACGCCGGGACCGCCGGTGATCACCACGCACTTGTCGATCAGCGCGGCCTCGACGGCGCGGCGCTGCTGGTCGGCGAGCGTGACGCCGGTGACGTGCTCGAACGCGTGGACCGCGGCGCCGACGTCCAGGGCCATCGGCTTCTGCGGCGTGCGCGTCAGCTCCGCGATCCGCTCGGCGGCTTCGAGCTCGGCGACGTGAGCCCACGGCAGCATCGTGCACGGGCCGCGGTGGCCGAGGTTCTCGCGCACGATCAGGCGGCGCTCCTCGAGGGCGGCGAGCCGCGCGGGTAGGGGTTCGCCATCGACCGCGAGCAGCTCGGCGGCGGCCTTCAGGAGCTCGTCGTCGGGCAGGTGCATGTGGCCGTCCTCGACGGCGGTCTCGAGTGCGTGGAGCAGGCCGGCCTCGAGCCGCTCGGGGGCATCCTTCGCGATGCCGAGCTTCTGCGCGATCGCATCGGCCTTGGCGAAGCCGATGCCGCGGATCTCGTGGGCGAGGCGATACGGGTTCGACTTGACGACGCTGATCGCATCCTTGCCGTACTTCTTCGAGATCCGCACCGCGAACGCCGCCGAGATGCCGATGCCCTGCAGGAACACCATGACGTCCTGGACGTGCTTCTGCTCGGCGAACGCCTGGCTGATCGTGGCGGCCTTCTTGGTGCCGATGCCGACCACCTCGGTGAGGCGATGCGGCTCCTTGGTGATCACCTCGAGCGTCTCGAGGCCGAACTTCGCGACCATCGCCTTCGCGAGCGCCGGACCGATGCCGGGGATCAGGCCATCGCCGAGGAAGCGCTGGATCCCGATCAACGTCTCCGGGGTGCGCGTGTGATAGGTGCTGACGCGGAACTGACGACCGTGTCGCTTGTCGTTGACCCACTGGCCGCGCAGGCGCAGCGGTAGCCCTTCCTGGACGCCGAGCAGATCGCCGACGATCGTCACCTGCTCGTGCCCGGTGGTGACCAGGCGCGCCACCACGAAGCTGGTGTCCTCGGCGCGGTACACGAACCGCTCGAGGGTGCCGTCGAGGGTGGCTTCCTCTGTCACCCTCGCACTATAGGGGGATCGTGTGACGGTGCGGTCAGCTCCAGCCACCGAGCTGAAGGATCGCGATCGCCGCGCACAGTGCACCCCAGCTCCCCCACGACAGGAGGCCCCACCAGAAGTCGGAGCGCAGCCGCGCCTCGGAGCCATCCACGATCAGCGGCGCTCCCTTACCCGCGCCGAACAGGGGCAGCATCGGGCCGTCGCGGTAGGTGCCGGCGTTCGGAGACGTGGTCCACGTCGGGTAGCCGACCACGTAGCACTCGGTGCCCTCGCGGATCACGGCCATCGTGCAGCCGACCTCGACGGTCAGACCGAGCGCGAGACTGGCGCGCTTCGCCTCCTCCTCGACCAGCGACTTCTTCGGCACGCTCCACTGGGTCGTGACGACCATCGGATCGACCAGCGCGGCACCGTCGCGACCGCGAATCTCGACCAGCGACTCACTGCGCCGCAGCGTGTCGCCGCGCACCACCAGCTCCCACATCGCGCAGGGGCCGCCATCCACCGGATCGACGGTCGGATGCACGGCGTGCGCCGCGCCGGTGAGCTCGACCTCGTGCTCGACCGGTTCACCGACGACGAGCTGCCGCGCGCGCGACAGCCGGATCAGATGCCGGCGCGCGTCGCGGACCTGCTGGACGCCGATGACCGCGAGGATCGCTAACAACACCACCGAGACGCCGCCGGATAACCAGATCGCGATCGGCACCACGAGCGCGATCATCGCGATCACGTAGCGGATGCCGAGCTGCCACACGGCAGCCACCCCGAAGGCACCGATCAGCAGCGAGCGCAGCCACGACGGCGTCCAGATCAGGATCCCTAGCCCGAGGACGATGACGACGAGATCCCAGACCGTGGCGGGATCGCGCTTCAGCACGCGTGCGACGACCTGCATCCCGATCGCGCACGCGATGGCCGCGCCGGTCAGGATCAGCTCCACCACGGAGCAATGTTAACGCGAGAGAAACGTCATCGCGGCTTCGCGGTCGCGGCCTGCGGCGATTTCCCGTCGACGTACTCGACGGCGTTCGGACACGACAGCGACTCGAAGGCCATCAGCGAATCGCGATCGGAGAACACGTCGGGGCACTCGCTCTGGCAGCGCTTGCGATCGGCCTTGCCGGACTTGCAGGAGACGTAGTGATCACAGGCGCCTTCGCAGGTACCTGTCAGGCGCGGACCCATCAAGCGATTGACGACGCAGCTCATGATCGTGGCGGCGATCAACAGACCGAGGACGATCGAACGAATCACGCAGGCCTCCCGTGGCGACCGGCTCCGCCGGCAAACTTCTGTGCACCCTGAAACGCTTCTAGTAACGCGTGCGAGCCGAGCTCGAGCTCCTGCAGCAAGGCCTCGTCGAGGCCGAGCCCGAACTGGAGATAGGCGCTCTTGCGATCGGCGCACATCGCGGCTTGCGGCAGCCCGCACAGCTGATGCGCGAGCTCGCGAGCGGCCGCGAGTGCCGTGCCCTTCGGCACCACGCGATTGACGAGCCCGAACGTCAGCGCTTCCTGCGCGTCGACGGCGCGGCCGGTGAGGATCATGTCGAGCGCGCGCGACAGGCCGATCAGCCGCGGCAGCCGGATCGTTCCACCATCGATCAGCGGCACGCCGAACCGCCGGCAGAACACGCCGAGCACGGCATCGGCGGCGGCGATCCGCAGATCGCACCACAGCGCGAGCTCGAGCCCGCCGGCCACCGCGTGACCTTCGATCGAGGCGATCACCGGCTTCGACAGCAGCATGCGCGACGGACCCATCGGGCCATCGCCATCGCGCTCGACGCGATTGCCGGCACCGCTGGCCATCGCCTTGAGATCGGCGCCGGCGCAGAACACGCCGTGATCGCCGTGGAGGATCGCGACGCGCGCGGTGTCGTCGGCGTCGAACGTGCGGAACGCATCGGCGAGCTGTTCGGCGGTGGCGCGATCGACGGCGTTTTTGTGCGCAACTCGGTCGAGGATGACGGTGACGACGGGCCCCTCCCGTTCGACGCGCATCTCGGCAGTCTAACGGAACGCGCGGGACATGACATGCCGGATCGTGCCGGCGACGTCACGAAACCCGCGGTCTAGCCTCACGGGATGAGAGCTTTCCTCATCGTTGCCGTCCTCGGCCAGGCACGGATCGCGGCCGGTGATCCGCTGGCCGGCGTTCATCTCGAGGGCTGGTACGGCAAGCTCGGCGTCGAGAGTGGCGTCGCGTTCGGCGATGGCCGCGGCACGTCGGCGGTCGTCGGCGGGATCGCGACGCTCGTCCACATCAACGACGACCGCGAGTGGGTCGGCCTGCAAGGAGACCTGCTCGCGGATGGCAACGGCGAGCTCGCAGCGGGGGCGCGGTGGAGCCTCGGACCCGAGGCCGGGGTCTCGATCTACGGCGTCGACGTCTCGTACATGGGGCGCCGGCTCGAGGGCGTCACCCAGCACGGCATGCAGGTCCGCGCGAAGCTCACCGTGGGCCTCGCCGCCGTCTACGCCCGCGCGAGCTATGCGCTCGTCAACGGCAAGGGCATGGACGTCGACATCGGGCTCCAGCTCAAGGCGCCGTTCTGGATCAAGCGACCCCGCCGGGGCGCGCCCGCGGTCGCCGCGCGCTGATAGAGTCTGCAGTCATGGCTGGCTGCAAACGAATCGCGATCCTGACGAGTGGTGGTGATGCACCGGGCATGAACGCCGCGGTCCGCGCCGGCGCGCTGGTCGGCACGTCGCTCGGCATGGAGGTGTTCGGCATCGAGCGCGGCTACCGCGGTCTGCTCGAGGATGCGATGGCGCCGCTGACGCCGAACCAGGTCTCGCAGATCCTGCGCGAGGGCGGCACGATGCTCGGCTCGGCGCGCTGCAAGGAGTTTCATCAGCGCGAGGTGCGCGACAGGGCGCGCGCCATCCTGGCCAAGCGCGGCATCGACGGCCTGATGGTGATCGGCGGCAACGGCTCGTTGACGGGCGCGCTGCACCTGGCGAATCCCGAGGAGCTCGGCGGGCAGCAGCTCAAGATCATGGGCCTGCCGGCATCGATCGATAACGACCTCGGCTACACCAAGCTGTCGATCGGCGTCGACACCGCGATGAACACGATCGTCGAGGCGTGCGACAAGATCGCCGATACCGCGACCGCGCACGACCGCACCTTCATCATCGAGGTGATGGGGCGCGATTGCGGGTACCTCGCGATGACCTCGGCGATCGCCGTCGGTGCCGACCTCGCGCTGTTCCCCGAGGCCGGCAAGGCGCCGGAGAAGATCGTCGATCAGGTCGTCAACACCGTGCTCGCGATCCGCAAGGGCAACCGCAAGCAGCGCCGGGTGCTGATCATCAAGGCCGAGGGCGTCGCGATTCCATCCGAGCAGCTGAAGACCATGGTCGATGCGAAGCTGCGCGAGATCGCTCCGGACAGCGAGCCGGCATCGATCGAGACCCGCGTCACCGTGCTCGGACACGTGGTGCGCGGCGGCCGCCCCTCGGCGATGGATCGCCTGCTAGGCAGCAGACTTGCCAACGTGGCAGTACGCGCGCTGTTCGACGGTCAGAGCCACAAGATGACCGCGTGGATGCCCACGGTGGAGCTCCCCGAGGGGAAGGCGGCGCGCACCAAGTACGATCCGTACGTCTGGCTGATCGATCTCCAGGCGGTCTTGACCGAGACCGACAACCTGCTGTCGGGCAAGAGCTCGCTGTCGCGGTGGCGAGTGGGCGCGTTCGACGAGATCGAGGACGCACTCCTGCTGTAAGCTCGCCGACGGGTGCCGGACGACGACAGACAGGTGGGCGAACGCGTCCTCGGGATGATGATGCGGCTGCTGCCAGCGATCTACTGGCAGGCCGATCGCGATCTGCGGCTGCTTCACACGGGCGGCTCGATCCGGCAGGTGTTTGGCTACGAGCCGGGACGCTGGATCGGCAGCACGCTCTACGATGTCCAGCGCGCCGATGGCTTCGCCAACGACACCATCGAGGCCCACCTGCGCGCGCTCGCCGGCGAGACCATCCGCTACCAGTCCGAGTACAGGGGCAAGCAGATGTCGGTGATGATCTGCCCGGATCGCCGCGATGACGAGATCGCCGGGGTGATCGGCGTCTGCATCGACGTCACGGCGATGCATGCCCTCGAGAACCGGATGATCGACGCCCAGCGCGCCGAGAGCCTCGGCGTGCTCGCCGGCGGCCTCGCCCACGACTTCAACAACCTGCTGGTCGCGATCATCGGCAACGCGGATCTCGGCCTGCGCGACATCAGGCCCGGCGCGCCCGGCCGCACCGCGCTCGAGAACGTCCGCGAGGCCGGCCTGCGCGCCGCCGAGTTGACCGATCAGCTGCTCGCCTACGCGGGCCGCGGTAGCGTGCCGTCGGCGCGGGTCGCACCGCGCGGCCTGGTCGACGAGCTGTTGCGGATCTCGGCCGCGACGCTGCCGGCGGAGATCGCGATCAGCGTCGACATGCCGGACGACCTCGTGCTGCGCGGCGAGTCATCGCAGATCCGGCAGGTCATCCTGAACATGATCGCGAACGCGCGCGATGCGCTCGGCACCCGCGGCGGCAAGATCGCGATCACCGGGCGGCTGGTTCAACACGATGGGGAGTCGGGGGACGACGACGTGATCACGCCGTCGGCGGGGCACTACGTCGAGCTGGCGTTCTCCGACGACGGCCCGGGCATCGACAGCGACACGCGGCGGCGGATCTTCGAGCCGTTCTTCACGACCAAGGCCACCGGGCACGGCCTCGGCCTGGCCGCGGTGCTCGGCATCGTGCGCTCGCACAACGGCGGCTTGCGCCTGATCTCCTCGCCGGGCAAAGGCGCGCGCTTCGAGGTGTTGCTCCCGGCGAGCGTGACGCCCGCCGAGCAGCACGCGGCGGTCGGGCCGGATGCACCACGCGTCCTGGTGATCGACGACGAAGATCTGGTGCGCGACGTGGTGGCGCGGATGATCGAGGATCTCGGGTATCGCGCGATCACCGCCGCCGATGGCCCGACGGGGCTGGCGATCGTCGAGCGCGAGACGGTCGATGCGGTCCTCGTCGATCTGACGATGCCGCGGATGAGCGGTGCCGACGTGGTGGCTGCGCTGCGCGAGAAGCGCCCGGCGTTGCCGGTGGTGCTGTGCAGCGGTTACGACCGCGATCGCCGCGGTCCCGTGCAGGCAGATGCGTATCTGCCCAAGCCGTTCCGGATCGACGCGCTCGAGCAGACGCTCGCCAACATCCTGCGGCCGGCCTAATACTACCTGATCGTTTTTTTCTTCTTGCGGTGTTCAGATCGCGGCTCTGCTTGCGGCGAACGTGAACGTCGAAACGGTCTCGTACACAGCGGACACCAGCCGATGAGCTCCAGCAGGAGCCGCTGTA
>JAEYYY010000434.1 GCA_023430775.1 Pseudomonadota bacterium | reverse complement strand
GCGCCGGCGGGGCCGAAGAGCTTCCGCAGCCGATCGAGCGCCCGAGCGAGCCGCCGCCGCCGAGCGAGCCGCCGCCGAGCGAGCCGCCGCCCAAGCCAGCAACCGCGAAGCCCGAGGTCGTCCCGATCACCGTCCCCGACGAGCCGCCGCCACCTTCGCCGACTCCCGATCCGGAGCCGGTGACACCGGCACCTGCGCCCGCACCCACGCCCACCACCAAGCCAAGACCGCGACCACCGATCATCAAGCGGAACCCGCCGCCGAAACCGAGACCGGCCGGGAGAGGCTCGGGTACGATGACGAACACGGGTGACGGGCTCATCGAGCCCGGCTCGTTGCAACGGAAATGAAGCGCTCCCTCGCCGCCCTCATCCTCGCCGCGTCCTCGCAGCTCGCGGTCGCACAATCGGTCGACAAGTCACTCGGCAAGCAGGAGTTCGCCGACGGCAAGGCCGCGTACGCGAGCGGCGATTACCTCAAGGCCGCGCTTCACTTCAGTAACGCGTACAAGGCCGATCCTGACCCGGCGTACATCTTCAACGCCGGGCAGGCATATCGCCGGCGCGCGGAAGCCAAGTCCGGCGACGTGCCGCACGATTGCCAGCAGTCGCTGTTCGCGTATCGCAAGTTCCTCGACCAGTTGCCCGAGGCGCCGAACAAGAGCGAGGTCGACGGCTACATCAAGGAGATGACGACGTGCGCCGGCAAGCTCGCGAGCGAGCCGTCGCCGTGGGATCCGCCGGTCGACAAGCCTCCGGTCGACAAGCCGCCCATCGACAAGCCGCCACCGCCCGACAAGCCCGTCGAGCCGCCGATCGAGACGCCCGTCGGTGGCTCGGGTGGCCTGACGACGAAGCAGTATGCGGGCATCGGCGTCGGGGCCGCCGGTCTGGTCGCGACCGGTGTCGGCCTGTTCTTCGCGAAGAAGAGCGACGACACCAATACCAAGAAGGACCGGCTCGTCGCCATGGTCGGCGGGGATCCGACCGACGCTGAGCGAGCGGAGCTCCGAGGGCTCAACGATGAGGGCAGCTCGCAGGAGAACAAGGCCTGGGCATTCGGGATCGCCGGCGGTGTCGCGGTGATCGGCGGCGTGGTGCTGTTCCTCACCGGCGGTGCGTCGGCGAAGGAACAGAAGCTCACGGTCGAGACATCATCGCAGGGCGCGATGGTGCTCGGCACGTTCCGCTTCTAACGCTGGCAGGCCATCGGGTTCGCCGCGCACAGATCGACGCCGGCATCCTGCTTCGTCGTCGGCGGTCGCGGCACGACCGGCTTCGGCACGACCTCGACGCCGACCTCGCGGCAGCTCGCGGCGATCGTGCGCTTCGCGGCGGTGGTCGTGATCGACCTGTACCAGCGCTGCGCGCGCGCATCCTGGCTGGTCTTGCACGCCGCCAGCACGCACGCCGATGCGTGATCGCTGGTGAACGTACGCGCACACTCGGCGACGACATCCGCGTAGCGCTTCTCCTCGAACGCCACCACCAGCGGAGACTTGGCCGGCGCGGCATCGGGCGTCACCGCGACCGTCGCGTCCTCGGGCTCGCTGTCCACGAGCGCCGCCGCATCCGGCGTCGCGTCCGGCGTCACCGCGACCACCACCGTCGCATCGGGTGATGCCACGTCCGGATCGAGCGTCGCACTCGCATCCGCGACCGCGACCATCGCCGCGTCGGGTGTCGAGCTGTCGCCGCGACGCATGACGAGCCACACCGTCAACGAGCCGAGGAGCGCGGCGACCGCGACGATCGCGAGGAGCGGCCACCGTCGCGACGAGCTCCGCGGGCGTTCCGTCTTGAGGACCGGATAGCCGGCCTGCGAGCCCGAGGGATACGCGTGCGAACCCGACGACGAGCCCGCGCCTTGAAAGCCGGGCTGCACGCCGGAGCCGCTCTGCGGCGTCGGATAGACGTGCTCGCCCGACGACGAACCGGCGGGCGAGAACGTCTCGGCCGCTGCCTGCGGGAACGGCATCGGACCCGAACGCGGATCGTGCAGTGGCTGCATCGGGCCGGTGCCGCGGTTCGGCTCGACCAGCGCGTGCACTGCCGACGATCGCGACGACGAGAATCCGGTCGATGCGTAGGGATTCGGCGGCGCGACGTCCGCGCGCAGTGTCTCCATCATGTCGGCGCGCGAACCGGGCCGGTTCGATGACTGTGCCGGGATCGCCTGCGCGGTCATCATCTGCGAGCGCGGCATGCCACCCGAGGCCTCGGGTGGCGGTTCGGTGGCGGGCTGGCGCGCCGAGAGGTCGCGCACCTTCGCGAGCATCAGATCGACCGAGGCGTTCGGCCCAGTGACCAGCTCGCGCGGGATCGGCTCGGCGGTGACGGTGAGCCCCGGCTCGGGCTGCTGGAGCTCGAGCGTGGTGGAGTCGAGCTCGAGCCACGGCTCGGGACGCTGCCCGAACATGTCGCGGAGCAGACGCCCGACCGCCGAGCTCGAGATCATCACGCCCGCGCGTGGCGCGGCTTCCTCGAGCGCCTCGACCAGCTCGTCGCCGGTCTGATACCGGCGGTCCGGATCCTTCGCGAGCAGGCGCATGACGATGCGATCGAGCTCCGGCGAGATGCCGGGCCTGCGCGCCGACGGCGGCACCGGCTCCTCGGTGACGATCGCCGTCATGTTCTCGAAGTCGCTGTTGCGCTTGTACAGCCGCTCGACGGTCAACATCTCCCAGAACACGATGCCGAGCGAGAACAGGTCGCTGCGACGATCGAGAGAAGCGCCGCGGCACTGCTCCGGTGACAGGTACGCGATCTTTCCCTTCACCGTTCCGGATCGCGTCTCCTGCGCGCGGTTCTCCGCCTTGGCGACGCCGAAGTCGACGACCTTGACGCCGCCCTCGTAGCTCACCATCAGGTTCGACGGCGAGACATCGCGATGAACGATGCCGAGCGGCTTGCCATCGTGCCCGAGGCGCTCGTGCGCGTGATGCAGCCCCGCGGCCGCACCCGCGATCACCGTCAGGATCACGTTCGGCGGGATCTCGCGGCGCAGCGATCGCGCGCGATGCAGAAGCGCGCGCACGGTCTCGCCGTGGACGTACTCCATCGTGAAGAAGTAGGAGTCGCCGAGCTTTCCGATGTCGTAGACCTGCGCGACGTTCGGGTGCTGGAGCTGCGCCGCGAGCCGGGCTTCATCGAGGAACATCTTGACGAGCTGCGTATCGTTCGCGCGATCGCGCAGGATGCGCTTGAGCACGACGTAGCGCTCGACACCGGTCGTGCTCGTGCCGCGCGCGAGAAAGATCTCGGCCATCCCTCCGGTCGCGAGCCGCGCCAGGATTTGGTAATTGTTGGCCGTCGAGCCAACCTCGGGCGCAACCCCGGTCACGAGGCGTGAATTGTAACTGGTTTCGCGGCATGTTCCCGACGTAGGAGGGCTTCATGCGCTTTTCGCGAGGTCGCAACATCTTCATCGCCTTCATGCTTGCAGTGCCGATCGGGCTCGCCGTGGCAGAGAGCCCCGCGCCGCCCAAGCGAGAAGAGAGGAAGAAGGAAGCAAAGGCTACGAAAACACACCCGAACCTCGCGGCCGCGCAGAAGCTCGTCGCGCAGGCCTTCGATAAGCTCGAGGCCGCGCAGGAAGCCAACGAGTACGACCTCGGCGGACATGCGGCCAAGGCGAAGGCGCTGCTCCTGCAGGCGAAGGCCGAGATCGATGCTGCTGCCGCGAAGGCCGGCGACGACAAGAGCAAGCCGAAGCGCTGATCGCGCTACTTCCTGCACGCCGTCAGATCGATCGCGCAGACGTCCACGATCGGCCATCCCGACTGCTTGCAGATGCTGATCGTGCCCTCCCGATTCTTCGGAGGGACGTTGCGATACCAGTCCTGCGCCTGCCTCGCGCGTGCGCGACACGCGGCGAGCGTGCAGACGACCGCGCGATCGCCCTCGGCGCCGAGCTCGCCGCACGCGGCGACGATGGCCTTGTAACGCTTCTCGCGAAACGCGGCGTTGAGCTCGGGCTTGGTGCGCAGCTTGCGTCGCGGCGACGGCGGCTGCGGCCTGGTGTCCTCGAGGTCCTTCATGTCGTCGGGCTCGTCGTCGGGCGCGTCAGCCGTCGCCGCATCGGCGACGATCCCGACCGCCGCAGGCTCCGGAGCATCCGCGATCACC
>JAEYYY010000418.1 GCA_023430775.1 Pseudomonadota bacterium | reverse complement strand
AGCATCACGAGCGGTGGAGCTTTCTCGACGACCTGCGGCCAGCGTCCACGCGCGAGTCCGATGACGAAGGCCGCACGGTCGATGCGGTCGATGGTCTTTCCTTGCATCGAGGGACGAGCGGTCCGGTCCAGCGTTCGCAGGTCGCTGATCGCCGATCGCCAGAGCGAGTGAAGTGGCGACGCATCCGGCACCTCCACGAACAGCGGCGTCATCGGATCGCACACCCGGCCAGTGAACCGTGCGAGGGCAATCCCGGTCGCGGTGTCTTCCGCGGGTTCGACGAGGCACGCACGAACTTGCGACCAGCGATCGAGCCACTCGTCAACGCCGTCGAGCGCTGGTGGATGAGAGCAAGCGGCCAGTGACACCAACAGGAACAGTGCTCGTGACATGCGATGCCCATCGACCATCGTGGGAATCGGTTGCGTGCGTTCGCGACGTCACAGCGTCACCGCCTCGTAGGCCTTGCCGGTGTCGAGGACGAGCGCGGGCTTGCCGCCGAACACGACGATGGCCGATAGCTGCCCCGAGGTGGCGAGGCGGAAGAACTCGGGCTCGGGACGGCCTTCCGTCCACACGCCGACGACCTGATCGATCATCGCGGCGTAGATCCACCGACCATCATCCAGCAGAGCCGCCCGTCCCTCGAACGTATGCGGCGAGTTGAGCACCACGTCACAGCGAGCGCGGCAGCGCTGGACGACGTCGGGCCAGTGGCTCGTCACCAGCGCCGCGTCGCCTCGACAATCGAGCTCTCCGAGCGCGTCGTAGCGAGGGAGACGAAGCGGCGTCGCTCCGAACCGATCGACCTGACCATCGATCAGCGACCAGTGGTTGCCTCCGTGTGCACAACCACGGGCCCCGACGGAGGTAACACCGTCTGCGTCTCGCACCACGGGCGACGGATGTTGCGCCGTGATGCGGTGGATCTTGATCTTGCCATCCGCCTCGCGAAGCGAGATCTCGATCGCTCGCGTTCGCGGATCCTGCCAGCCGCGGAGGTAGGTCGATCCCTCGGGCCCGACCGCCGTGGTCCAGTGCGCCCCGCCATCTGCCGACACGTCGACCTCGTACGCGTGATCGGCCGCGCTCCAGACGACGATGCGTTGGTGTTCTGTCTCCGCGTTGGCGAGGTGACGGCCGGGGCCATCGCGAACTGTAGCCTTCGGGCCAGGGTCATCGGAGTACGTCCGCGGATGCCCGATCTGCTCGATGACGACCTCCTCGTGCAGCTCGAAGCCGCGCGCTAGTCCTCCCGCGAAGCTGCCGGCCAAGCTCGACTCGAAGAGCCGCTGCGGAGCGCCGAGCACCTTCAGCGGTTGCGCCATAGGGGGCGAGACGTCGCGACCGACGCTGCGTGCGAGATCGCGCGCGAGCTTGTCCACGGCCTCGATCCCGGCGGCGCGCTTCGCCACCACCGACGGGTGCTGCCAGATGGCTTCGATCAGCTTCGGCGCACGAGCCAGCGGTTCGCGCGACTGCGGCTCCATCAGCTCGTGCAGCAGCGCCTCGCAGTTCTGGCCGAGCAGGAACGTCACCGCGACGCCGGTCTTGACGTCGTCGGCATCTGCGACGAGGCAGCGACGGGTCTCGCTCCAGCGATCGAGCCAACCGTCGACGGTCCGGACGTCGGCGGTGGCATCCGGGGTTGGCGGTGGTACTGCAGCACAGCATGCGAGCAACGCGACGACGAGAAAGCGCGACATCCGGGCGCCATCGACCGCATGCCGTCACGGTTGCGAGAAATCTGACGGATCACTTCCCCTTGGTCGCGAGGTACTTGGCTCTACCCGCGCGATCGTGCGGAAAGTGACCGTTGGCGGCGTTCGAGGCTGCAAAGCTCTCGGACGTTTCGAGCGCGACCTGCGCGTGATGCTTGATCTCTCGAGCGATGCCGGGCAACGAGATGCGCGCCTTGGCGCCACCGGCGAACACCCGGTGGACCTCCACCTTGGCCCCGGGAAGTCCGAGCACGACACCCGTCATCCCGACCGCGACGGGATGCTTGCGCGTGTTCAGGCTGACCTCGACATGGTCGTCGTCGATCCGGTGATGATCGACGACGTAGACGAACATCAGCTTGTCGTCCTTCCTGGACGACGGCGACGACTTCGGTCGGTCCGCGGAGGTCTGGGACTTCACCGCCGGTGCGTGCTCGTGCTCGGACATGGGAGGGCTCCTCGTCCGCTCAGGGCGTCGGTTGCCTGGTTTCGCGCTCGTAGGCGACGAGGTCGAGCAGGGCCTCGACGGTCTTGTCGAGGTCGCCGATGAAGGAGGCGCGCTTCGACGGCGAGAAGGTTTCGGCCTCGGCTCGGCGAGCCAGCGTCAGCGAGGTCATCAACAGCTGGTCCTGCGCCGCGTTCGTCTTCGCGACGACGACCGCGAGGCGATGCACGTGGCGCCGGCAGTCGTTGCCGCGCTGCAACGCGATGATGACGCCGGTCTCGAGATCGGGCGCGGGCGCGACGAGACAGCCACGCGCTTGCGCCCAGCGCTCGAGCCAGGCGTCGAGAGGGATCTCGGTCTCGACGTGGGCGGCTGGCGGAGTGGCAGCGGCGCACGCAGCGAAGGCGAGGAGCAGGAAGCGTGACACCGCCTAGCTCCAGCGCTCGATGCAGATGCCGATCGAGACGATGGTCGCGAGTCCGACCAGCAGCAGCGCCAGGTCGAGAAGCCGCGCGCGCCGTTCACCGGCCTCGACGTTGAAGACGCGAACGATCCACTGAACGACGAACAGCACGGCCGCGACGAGGGGATTCGTGGAGGTGACTCTCATGCCGCGCGCATCGCCCGGACCCCTTGGCGGTTGCGGACGATTCGCTGGCCGAGCCAGACATAGAACAGCGCTAACCCCGCGTAACACGCGAACGACAGCACGAAGCCGATCGCGAGCAGCGCCGCGGTCCGCGGATCAGCCCTCATCGGGCTCGATCTCGACGGTGGGCTCGCAGTCGGGCTCGGTGCGCTTGCGGGCGGACTCCATCGCCCTGCTGAGCTGACCGTTGCGCGGGCGCGGCCGCGGCAGCAGGCCCCAGGCCTTGGCTTTCTCGGCGAACGTCGACTTCGCCATGCCGAGGTGGGCGGCGGCCGCGCGGATGGTGCCGTGCGTGGCGAGCGCCTGCTCCATCGCGCCGCGCATGATCGCCTGGTACGGGACGAGGTTGCCGCGCGGCGTGACGCCGATCGGCATCCGGCCGAAGCGCAGGTCGGGGAAGAAGTCGTCGGCGCCGAGCTCGCTGCCGCCGAGCGCGCAGGCGCGAGACACGGCCGCGCGCAGCTCGCGCACCTTGCCCGGCCACGAGTAGGTGGAGAGACCGCGCCAGCCGGCCTCCGTGATGGTCTTGATGCCGTGCTCGGCGGCGTGCTCGTCGAGACAGGCCTCGACCAGCTCGACGAGGTCGCCCATCCGCTCGCGCAGCGGCGGCAGCACGAGGACGACGGTGGCGAGGCGGTGATAGAGGTCGATGCGAATCCGCGAGGACTCGGTGCCGAGGTTCTCGAGGCGGTTGGTGGCCGCGATGATGCGGACATCGACGGGACGCTCGTGCGTGCCCCCGACGCGGCGGACGTGGCGGGTCTCGAGGGCGCGCAACATGTGGGGCTGCAGATCGAGCGGGAGCTCGCCGAGCTCGTCGAGGAACAGCGTGCCGCCGTGGGCCTCGACGAAGTAGCCGTCGCGCTCGGCGAGGGCCCCGGTGAAGGCGCCCTTGTCGTGACCGAACAGCTCGGAGCCGATCAGCTCGTGCGGGATGCCTCCGCAGTTGACGGGGACGAACCGGCCGGCGGCGCGGCGAGAGGCTTCGTGGATGGTGCGGGCGAGCAGATCCTTGCCGGTGCCGGTCTCGCCGACGATCAGGATGTTGCAGTCGGTCTGCGCCGCCTTGAGGGCCTGATCGACGGTGGCGCGGAAGGCAGGATCGTGGCCGCGCATCATGTCGAGCGCGGTGGTGGGTTCGGTGTTGGGGGCCGCGTAGGCGACCAGGGTGGTGCGGCCGAGCGTCAGGTACGAGCCGACGCGAAGCTCGGCGCCCTCGACGAGATTGCCGTCGACGTGGGTGCCGTTGCGCGACTGGCGATCGCGGACGACGAGCGCGCCGTTGACGCGGCGCTCGATCATGCAGTGCATGTTCGAGACGAACGGGTCGTCGATCACCAGATCGCAATCGAGGCTGGACCCGACGATCCAGCGTCGCTCGTGCACGTCGAGCGGGAACTCGGTACCGGTGCGGTTGACGCGCAGCCCCATCACCCGACCGGATCGGCGGGTGTCGGGGGCGAGTCCTTGGGTGCGGGTCTCGTTGAAGCTCATGGTCCTCTCCTTGCGGCAACTCATCGCGGGTGGCGGCTGGCGGTTGCGCACTGTTTGAAAGCTTCGTGCCCGCGCAACTGCGCGACCTCGCGCGGTCGGTTGTCCGGAGCGTCCGGAGCACGGCCCGGGTTGTCCGGCCGGACGTGGGGTCTCCCGGCCGGATTGGCGCGGCGAGATCGAACGGAGGTACCCTTGCGGCGTGCGCGCCCTGTTGTTCGTGGTGCTGATCGCCTGTCAGTCGAAACCGTCCCCATCGCAGGGAAGCGGCACCGGGAGCGCGACCGGGTCGAGCGGCTCCGCGACCGCACCGGCGACCACGCTCGAGATCGCGCTACCGAAACCGTCGGGCAAGCCCCCGGCGAAGACCACGGCGCCGCTCGACAAGGCCACGCTGGCTCGCGTGGCGCAGCTGACGTTCCCGCAGTTCAACCGCGAGGTGACGGAGTTCCCGGCCAACATCGCGATCCGCCAGCGCGCGACCCTGCGCCCGCGGATGAGCGTCAACGTCTACGTCGGCCCGTGCACCGAGGAGCTGAAGTGCCTGCCGATGAGCCTCGAGGCATGGACCGCCGCGAAGGCGGAGCTCCAGCCGAAGTACCTCGAGGCCGAGCTCGCCGAGCGGCCCGACACCACCTTCGAGATCGGCGCGACCACGATCGGCGGTGCCCCCGCGATCTACATCTATCAGGCAGCGCAGTTCTTCGGCCGCGACGAGCGCGGCAACCCCGTCGGCTCGTACAGCCATGCCTATTCGTTGCACTACAACGACGGCATCAACTCGCTGCGCGTCACCGTCAACTTCGCCGATGACGCGCGCGACTCGCTCGCCGAGATGACGCGCGCGTTGCCACGCGAGTTTCTCGAGCGAGTGGCCGTCGCGTTCCTCGACGCGTACGGCCAGGCCTGGGCTCCTTAGCGACGGAGCGCCGGCGCGTTCATGTCGCCGAGGCGGAACATCGTCTTCTGCGGGACGACGTCGGTCTTCTGGAACGGCAGGCCGACGCCGACCTCGTCGCGCGTGCACGCGGCGTTGCGCGTGGTGATCGCGAAGTCACACGGGTCGTCGGCGTTCGTCGGGAACGTTCCGGGCGTCGCACCGCTGCGCGGCGGCAGGCTGGCGAAGTTCGGGAAGCCCTTGTCGTCGACCTGATCGCCGTTCGAGTCGTAGCTGAACGTCGAGAACGGGAAGCAGAAGCCGAACTGCTCGCCCTCGGGGCCGAGCTCGGGGTTGACGGTGCCGTCGCTCTGCACGAACAGGCCCCAGGCGAACACGCAGTTCTCGGACTCACCGGTGATGTTGCCCTTCTTGAGCGGCTGGCAGACGCCATCGCCGGCGACCGCAGCGGCCTTGCGCGGCAGCTTGACCTCGACCGACGCATCACCGAACTCGGCGCCGGTGATCTCGGCCGCGATGTCCGAGTTGATGCCCGTCGGGTTCGGCGCGCAGATGCCGGTGCACAGCGCCTTCATGCTGGTGTCGCTCTCGAAGTAGATCGGCATGAAGCCCGGCGCGCAGCTGTTCTTGAACGTGTCGCCGGTGGACGGGTTGATCAGTGGCTTGACGCGATCGACGCGATCGTTGTGCTTGATGCCGTCGAGGTTCTGCTGGTCCTGCGGGTTGGTCGGCACGATGGTGTCCGAGCGAACCGGCGCGCACGAACCGGTGGTGCCGTCGGCCGCCGTCTTGAAGAACGGGTTGGCGTAACAGCCCTGGTTGGGGACCATCGGATCCGACGAGCCGCACGCGGGCGCGCCATCGAACTGCGTCTGGTCGAGCACGTTGCAGTTCGAATCGCAGGCGCCGGCGACGATCGCGCCGCTCGCCTCGAGCAGGCCGATGTAACGACCGCAGGTGTGGCTGCCGTCGCACTTCGACGCGGCGCCGGCCATCTGCGGATCGCAGATCGTCTTGCAGATGCGCGCGACGCAGACGGCGCCCATCTCGCAGTTGTCGAAGCCGAGCGGACCGGCCGGCGGACCACCCGGATCGGAGGCATCGAGGCACGCGCCACCGACGGGGGTCTCCTCGCCCGTGAGCGGTGCGCAGCCGATGTGGCCGATCTCCGGCGTCAGCTGATCGATGATCCAGGTGCACTTCTCGTTCGCGTTGCAGCCGGTCTGGTCGACCGGATCGCAGGCGAGTGCTTGTGCGTCGGTCGTCCCGTCCACCGGAACCGGAACGTTATCTTTTCCACCACCACACGCGACGAGAGTGAGCAGGACAGCCGAGGCTAGCTTCTTCATGTTTGTTCTCTCATTCCGGGGCAATACCCAAACGAATCCCCAAAACGAAGGCGGACCCTACTCACGTAGCTCCTGAGGGTCAAGGTCGTTTTCGAGACGCACCATCAGAAGTCGAGAGCCGTTTTCCGACGATGATTTGGGTCACGTTCGACGGAGACCGGGCCTAACAGACCCTGTTTCCGCTGAGGCGTTCGGGATGCGCGACGGACTCCGAGTCAGCGCGACAGCGAGACGGATCCTGGCGGAAGCGTTCCGGGATCGGGGCCTCGCGAGGCGGCGATCGCGAGCCCGGTGAGACCCGCTGCGACCACCGCGGCACCTCCGGCGATCACGTACCAGCGCCCGTACCACGGCGTCGGTCTTCGCGTCTCGACGGCGCCTGCAGCGAGGGCGATCTCCAGCGGAGAATCCGGCGCGGCGATCCGCGCGAGGGCGCCACCACCGGCGTCGCGTGCCTCGACGTAGTACTCGAGCACGTACGGCCTGGGCGACAGCTCCGGCACGAGGCG
>JAEYYY010000130.1:0-12500 GCA_023430775.1 Pseudomonadota bacterium | reverse complement strand
CGTAGAGCGGCTCGAGCGTGTTGAGGTACGTCCACGAGATGTCCCAGTAGTCGCCGCGATCGAACACCAGCTTGCGGAGGGTGGCGGGCACGCCGTGCTCGACCATCGCCTCGACCGCGGAGTCCCACGACGGTTCGCCATCGTCGTTCTCGAACGCGGCGAAGCGCAGGTCGCGGATCAGCTGGGCGACGGGGAGTGGACGCAGCTTCTGGTAGAGCTCGCCGAGCTCGACCGGCGCGCTCTCGTCGTCGCCGAGGGTGACCTCGTGGAGGAAGCCGCGGCGCCACGAGACGGAGAAGCCATCCTTCTGGTTGGCGAGGTCGCCGAGCCACTCGGCATCGTGCTTGGCGTGCAGCTCGGTGATGCGATCGGTGAGCTGCGTGGAGTCCGGAGCTTGCTCGCGCTTGAGCTGCGCGCTGATCAGCTCACCGCGCGGATCGTTCTGCTGGATCAACCAGTCCGCGTAGACGGAGTAGTTGCCCGGTTCGTCGGGCGACTTCGCGATGAGGGCTTCGAGCTCGTGGTTGCGGGCCATGCGATCGGAATATCACGCGTCCGATCCGGGCCGCCTCCGGAGCGGTTAGTCACCTTCGTCAGTTTTGCAGTTCGCAACACCGCCGGTGGAGCCGCGCGGCGCGGCGAACGAGACCAGGTCGTAGGCGAGGTTGTCGGAGCGGATGCCGGCGGGGCCGGTCATCGTTGCCGCGCTGTCGGGGAGCGTGCCCTGCCAGACCAGCTTGTCGTCGATCCACGCGCGCAGCTGATCGCCCGCGATCGCCGCACGCAGCGTGTAGGTGGTGCCGGCCGCGAGCACCGGCACGAGGCCGAGGCGCGCGCTGCGCGACGGCTTGAGCTTGGTGTAGCCGTCGGGCCCGCACTGCGCGTGCGTGGAGGAGCCGGGATTGGACTTGACGGAGACGTCGATGATCGGCGCCTTGCCGTCGTCGGTCCGCCACATCACGTAGACCAGGTTGCAGCCGTTGGCGGCGCGCAGCTTGAGGCCGAGTTGCTTGCGCGCCTGGCCGCTCGCGAGCTCGCGGAGCTTCTGCGTGTGCCCGCGATAGGTGAAGGTCATCGCGGCGGCGTCGCCGTTGGTGTCTAGCGCGACCGCGCGCGAGGTCGGCTCGGTGATCTCGGCGCCGAGCTGGATGTCGCCCTTGGTGACGCACAGCGGATCCTTGACCGGCTCGAGCTTGCCGACGGGGAGTCGCTCCGGCGCGGCCTGACTCGACGAGCCGCACGCGACGAGCAGTGGCAGCAGCGCTCTCATTTGCTCCCTCCGATGACCTGCGTCAGCGCCGCGGCGTGGGCCTCGTGATAGGCGCGCTCGGCGCGGATCTTCACCAGATCGAACCACACGATCTGCTTGTAGCGCTTGCTGTCCTCGCCGCCGACGCGGTCGAGCATCTTGACCTGCTTCTCGAGGTCGGCCTCGAGCGCAGCGGTCTCCTGCGCGCGGCGATTCGCGGTGTCGACGAGCTGCTTCAGGCGATCGGCGGTGGCATCGACCGAGAGCGGATCGCGACCACTGCGGATGTAGCGCGCGCGGGCCTCGCGGGCGCGCGTGTTGCCGCCGCTCTGGAAGATCAGGCCGAGGTTGACACCGACCTGGAGCACCGCGAAGTAGGGCGACGAGGTGTCGCTGTTGACGGAGCCGTCGAGGAACTCGTCGACGCCGAACCGCACGCTGACATCGACCGCCTTTGCACGGCGGATCTTGGCATCGTGTCGCTCGACATCGTCGTCGGCATCCTGGAACGCGGTCAGTGTGAGCACGCCGCCGGTGGGGCGGGGCAGGATGCTCATCAGCTGGTGGGTCTCGGTCGAGAGCCGCTTGAGCTCCTCGAGGCGGAGCCGGGTCGCGGTGGCCTCCTGCACGCCGAGCCGGCGCGCCTCGAAGTCGGCCGAGCTCGTGCGCACGATCTTCTCGGCCTCGGGCAGCGCGTCGTCGAACACCTTCGCGCGCGCCTCGTAGGCGCGGAACAGCGTCTCGCCGCGGATCTGCTCGAGCGCCGAGTGGCGCTTGCACTCGGCACGCGCGCGGCCGCGGGTGGCGAGGCCCTCGTAGGTGCGCGATAGCGACCACTGGACGCCGCCGATGAAGCGCAGCGAGCCCGGCGTGTCGCCCGGCTGGATCGATTGCGAGGACTGCTCGATGCGGCCGACCTGCATGAACGCGGTCGGGCTCATCAGCACCGCCGACTCTGCCGCCGCCACACCCTCGACCCACTCGCAGTAGCCGTCGTTCGTCTTGTCCTCGGCGTACGCCGTCGACGACACCAGCACGCTCGCTAGGAGTACTGCGCGCATGGTCTTAGATGAAGAGGGGCTTGCCACCGACGAACAGCACGTCGTCGGCTGCGGCGTCGTCGTTCTCTTCGTCCATCTTCATCTCGATCATCTGACCGCGCATCGTCTTGTCGCGCTGCGGGTGCTTGAACTGCACCTCGCCGGGCAGCACGTCGATGACCTCGCCGACGTGGTGGCAGAACACCATGCCGACCTTGCAAGCGTAGACGTCGGTGCCCTTCTCGACATTGGAGAGGTTGCCGTACGGCACGAACGCGATCGCCGCGCCGTCCTCGACCGCGCGCAGGTAGGACGACTGCTTGAGCTTGTCGACGATCTTGTCCTGGCGCGCGAGCGACGACTTGATCGTGTTGCGCGCCTCGATCGCCTTCGCGAGATCGAGCCGCGACGCGGCGTACTCCTGCTTGATGCGGAGCACCTCGTAGGACAGCGCCGCGTCACCATCGACGTTCGACAGGATCGCGTCGAGCGACTTGGTGGTGGCTTCGAGCTCCGCCGCGCGGGTCTCGAACTCGGCCTGGCGCTCGGCGAGCGTCAGGTTCGAGCTGGTGAGCTGCGCGAGCTGGACGCCACCCGAGAGCATCGCGTTGCGATCGATCAAGCCGGCCTGGTACTCCTGCGCCATCCGCCGGCGCGCGTTGCCGGCATACGCCGCGTTCTGGCTCTTGATCGCGCGCCGGGTCGACGCCGCGTTGTTGGCGAGTGCACGCACGCGGTCGAGCGCCGCCTTGCGGCCGTCGAGGTCGAGCTTGATCGCCTTCGCGAACTCGAGCTGGAAGCTCTGCTGCGCCACGATGGCGCGTTCGGCCTGCGCGAGCTCGTCGGCGAGCCGGTCGCGCGAGTTCTGCTGCTCGGCGAGCTGCGCCTGGAGCGCGACGACCTTCTCGTCGGTCGGCGACACCTGCGCGGGCACCACCCAGCTACTGCTCATGTAGAAGAACGCGGTGTTCGCGATGTAGCCGATCAGGACCACCACGATGATCGTCAGGATCGCGAAGCCGAGCAGGCGGTACGCGTTGACGATCATCTTCTGCGCGTTGAGGTTCTTGAGCCCGAACCTCTCGAGCAGCGGCGACGACTTGAGCTTCGGCGCACCGAGCCCGAGCTTCTCGAACACCTTCCACTTGTGCTCGGCCGCGGGCTCCGGCGGCAGCACGAAGTCGCCGAGCGTGGCGTCGGTCTTCGCGCGATCGATCGCGGGCGCCGCGGGCATCACGGCGGCGGGACGCGGCGGCGGAGCAATCGGCGAGGGCATCACGATCGGCGTCACGCTGGGCGCCGGCGGCGGAGCACTGAATAGCTGCGGCTTCGGGGCAGGGGCAGGCCGCACCACCGGGTAGGCCGCGACCGGCGCTGCCGGCGGGAACGCCGCCACGGTGGCATTGGACACCGGCCGCACCGGCGTGCCCGGAGGCGCCTCGACCGGAGGAAGCTTCAGCACCGGCGCCGAGCTCTGCGCGGTGTGCAAGGCCGGGACAGGGACAATGGTCTTCACCGAGGGTGCAGTCGCCACCGGGGAGCTCGGGGTGACGTACAGCGTTTGCTGCCCTGCCGGGGCCTGCGCGACTGGGACCGTCGGCACCGCTCCAGGGGGAGTCCACCCAGTCTGGACGCGCGCGTTTGTAGCCGCTGCTGCACTTGTTACGGGCTTCTCGAAGGGCGGCGCCGTGAACGGCGTGGTCGGCTCCTCGTGCTTGTGTTCGCGCGGCTTCGGCGTCGGCGGCAGGACGGTGTTGTCGAAGTTCTTGAGCGCGTTGTGCGCCGACGCTTCGATCACGAGCGCGTTGGGATTCGCCGCGACGACGGCCGCGATCGCGCGCGGCTTGGTGAACGGAATCACGTTGGGCGGCGGCGTCGAGCCCTTCGCCATCCGTGTGCTCTTTCCCGTGATCGACGGGATCAAGCCTTCCGCCTTCTGCACGCGCGTCGACACGTTGAGGTCGACCTGCGTCCTCTCCTCGATCCCGAACTCGCTCAAGGGAGGGCGAGTCACCTTTGGAATCGAGCGAAGCGATCCGGCGGTCTGCGCGGTGAGCTCGGCGGAGCCGTGTCGTTTTCTGCTCATATCGGCGCGAGCGACAGCTGCAATGTGCTCGCCATCGGGATCGCCTGAAGAACTCGTTAGCGTTCAGCAGTGACCACTCGAATCGCCTGAGAACACGTCCCCCACTGCGTCCCGCAGTTCCCCGGTGCGGTCAGTGCGCAACGACGCGCAAGTCGAACGATCGCGATGCGCAAGTTGTGCACGGTCGGTGATCTGCGCGCGGCACATCTCGTGCTCCTGAGCGGCGGGCGGCCTGCGACGATGGAAACGTTTCCGATCTTCCTCTTCATCTTCATCGTGTTCCTGAACCGGTACGTGTTCGGGTTCTACCTCACGGTGATCCGGCGCAAGACCATCGACGAAACGATCGAGGGCTTCGAGCCGACCGTCACCGTGGTCGTACCGCTCTTCAACGAAGGCCGTTCGATCTACGACACGATCAAGGCGCTCGCCGCGCTCGACTACCCGGCCGAGAAGCTGTCGATCACGATCGTCGACGACTGCTCGACCGACGACTCCTATACCTGGGCCTGCAAGGCGGCCGAGGAGTGCAACGCGGAGGGCGGCGCGCAGGTCCGCGTGCTGCGCAACCCCAAGAACGTCGGCAAGCGCAAGGGCATCAACTACGCCGTCCGCGAGGCGACGTCCGAGATCATCGTCAGCGTCGACTCCGACGTCATCATCTACCCGACCGCGCTGCGCGAGCTGGTGAAGCGCTTCGTCGAGCCGAAGATCGCGGCGGTCGGTGGCCGCGTCCACGTCTCGAACCCGAACGAGAACTGGCTGACCCGGCTGCAGACCATCAAGTACTACTTCGGCCAGGAGCACCTGAAGAACCTCGAGCGCGGCCTGCGCTCGGTGATGTGTCTGTCGGGCTGCCTCACCGCGTATCGCCGCAGCGTGCTGATGGAGCTCGAGCCGATCCTCGAGAACCGCAATCTGCTCGGCATCCCGATCAAGTACGGCGAGGACCGCTTCCTCACCCACCAGATCGTCAAGCACGGCTACCGCACCGTCATGACCATGAAGGCGATGTGCTTCACCAAGGCAGCGCCCACGCTCGGCGGCTACTTCAACCAGCAGCTGCGCTGGAAGCGCTCGAACATCGTCGACTTCATCGTCGGCTTGCCGCACGCGTGGCAGCTCCACCCGCTGCTCTGCCTGCAGTACCTGTCGATGCTGCTCCTGCTGCTGGTCTATCCATTCGTCATCGTCAGCCACGTCACGCGCGGTGACTTCTTCGACCTCGCGATGTTTCACGTCGCGGTGATCGCGATGTTCTCGATGGTCTATTACTTCGCGCCGAGCGTGCGCGCGCTGCCGCCGTGGTTGCGCGTCCACCCGATCGCGTTCCTGCCGATGGCCGTGCTGATGCCGGTCGCGTACCTGCTGCTGACGCCGCTCGGGTTGTTCACGCTCGACACCTCGTCGTGGGAGACCCGCGGCCACGCCGGCTCGAGCACCGGCAACGCGGCGATCGCGCCCGTCGCTGCTCCTGTGGAGGGACCCAAGTGATCGTCGCCGCCCACCAGCCCTCGTTCCTGCCGTGGCTCGGCTACCTCGACAAGCTGGCCAAGGCCGACGTGTTCGTCGTCATGGACGACCTCCAGTACGAGGCCCAGAACTTCGTCAATCGCAACCGGCTCAAGCTCGCGAACGGACCGCACTGGATGATCGTGCCGCTGCTCGCCGCCGCGCAGACGGATCGGATCTGCGATCGCCGGATCGACAACTCGGGACGCGGCGGCCGCCACCACTGGCAGCACCGGATCTGGCGATCGATCCAGATCCACTACGGCAGCACCCCTCACTTCGCCGCCTACGCCGCCGAGCTCGAGGACGTGTTCGCGCGCCGCTGGGACTTCCTGCTCGAGCTCGATCTCCACATGCTCGACCTCGCGCGTCGCTGGCTCGGCATCAAGACGCCGATCATCCGCGCGTCGTCGCTCGAGCTGGCCGGAGCGAAGACCGATCGGATCGCCGATATGTGCAAGAAGCTCGGCGCGAACGTCTACCTGTCCGGACGCGGCGGCTCGACGGGCTACCTCGACACCGAGCAACTCCAGCGCGCGGGCGTCGCCACGATGTGGCAGCAGTTCGCGCACCCGACCTATCCGCAGCGCTACCCGCACCTCGGGTTCGTCTCGCATCTCGGCTTCCTCGATCTCGTGCTCAACACCGGTGAAGACGCCGTCGCGATCTTCACCGGCGACGCCCTCGCTCAGAAAGGTCAGTCATGAACCGCCTGCTCAAAGAGAACGGACGCGTGCTCGCATTCGGTGCGCATCCCGATGACCTAGAGGTCGGTGCAGGCGGCTTGCTCGCGCGGCTGTCGCAAGAAGGTGCCGAGGTGACGATGGTCGTGGTCTCGATCCCGAGCAACACCGAGGTACGCAAGCGCGAGGCGATGGCCGGCGCCGAGGTGATCGATGCCGACCTGTTCGTGCTCTACGAGGATCGGCCGTGCCGCGTCGAGGACATCCCGATGCACGAGCTGGTGCGCCGGATGGACAGCATCGTCGGCGACGTTCGCCCCGATCTCGTGATCACGCACTCGTCGGGTGACCTCCACTGGGATCACGGGCTGGTCAATCGCGCGACCGTCTCGGCGCTGCGCCGCACGCCGTGCGATCTGCTCGCGTTCCTGTCGTCGCCGGAGATGAACGCGCAGTCGCGCGCGATCGGCCAGTGCTTCGCCGATATCTCGACGACGATGGAGACCAAGATCGCGGCGATCAAGGCGCACGCGTCGCAGGTCAGCAAGCTCGACCTCGACTCGAGCCGCGACCTCGCACGCGCGATGGGTCGGATCAGCGGCTATCAGTACGCCGAGGTCTACGAGGCGCTGCGCGTCCGCGTGTAGGGAAGCGTGTGACACCGACGAGTGCGTTGCGCACGATCATAAGGAGACGACGCGAACGACCATTCTCGTGACGCGGGTGGTCGAGAGTATTGAACGAAAGTCGACAAGCTTTGGCTTTACTTGCTCGAGTCGTCTCATTACGCTGCCGCCATCTTCTGGGGGGTTTTCATGCGCACGTCCGTGTTCGTGTCCGGTCTCGCGTCACTCCTGTTCGCTTGCGGAGGCACCGACCCCGCAGGTGACGACGATCAGCCCGATCCGTCCATCATCGAGGACGAGCCGGCGTTCACGATCGAGAGCAGCGACATCACCGTCGAGCCCGGTCAGGAATTCACGAAGTGCTTCTACTTCACCACCCCGAACACCGACAAGGTCGTGGTCGCGAAGTGGGTCTCGGACATGACGCCGGGCAGCCACCACATGATCATGTTCCGCTCGCTCGGCGATCAGCCGCCGGACGGCACCGTCGACGATTGCGATAGCGGCGTGGCGATTCCGATGTACGGCACCCAGGTCCCGCACGAGGAGATCCAGTTCCCCGACGACGACGGCTTCGGCCAGCCGCTCGGCCAGGAAGTGTTCCAGACCAAGGGCTACTTCCAGATGCACTACTTCAACGCGACCGACACGGCGGTGGTCGCGAAGGTCAAGGTCAGCGCGTTCGCCCTGATCCCCGAGATCGCCCAGTCGGTCGGCAACTACACGAAGACCGATCTGGTCGCGACCTACAACAACGACATCGCGATCGCGCCGCACGCGATGAACGTCACGGTCTCGGCGACGTGCCCCGCGATCGCCGATACCAACATCTGGCAGATGTCGACGCACTCGCACAAGCAGTCGGTCGCGACCAAGATCAGCGACGGCGACACGATGGTGTTCGAGAGCACCGACTGGGAGCACCCGGGCGATCGCCGCTGGTCGGCACCCGAGTTCCACCAGTTCCAGTCGGGCCAGATGACGTGGGAGTGCACGTACACCAACCTTGGTGAGAACGCCGACCGCACGATCACCGCGGGTCAGAGCGCGAAGACCGACGAGATGTGCATGATGACCGGGTACTACTTCCCGGCGAGCGGCCCGCGCGGCTGCTTCATGAACAACGGCAGCTGCACCTGTCTCTAGTCGATCGCTACTTGGCCGGGAAGCGCTGATACGCGACGGCGAGCGCCCCGGCCAGCGCACGTAGCTCGTCGGCATCGCCTTCGCCATCGCCGGCCGCGAGCACCGCGACCACCTGATCGTCGACGACGACCGGCGCCGAGCTCGGGGTGCGCGGGCTGCCGAGTAGATCGAGCACCGGATCCTTGCCGGCGGGTCGCTCGGCCGCTGGATCGCAGGCCGCCTGGATCAAGCCGCTCGCCGCGATCGGTACGTCGATCGCCCCGACCCCACCCGCGAGCCGCGGACCGTGCCCGCGCGCGCCCTTCGCGCGATCGTTCGCGATCGTGACCAGCAGGAGCGAGCTCCAGCGCGTGGCCGCGTGCTTCATCAGCAAGCGATCCGCGGTGGCGCGCGACAGCGCCTTCTCGATGTCGCGCACGACATCCTGCTTGGGGATCGGCGGCGGTAGTCCGGGCGTCGTCGTGCGGAGCGACTGCTGCGTCTCGGCGCGCGGTGGCTGGTCCGGATCGGGCGGCGCGGTCACGATCGCGTCCTCGAAGTCGGTCCAGTCATCGTCGGTCGATGACGTGGTCAGCTCGAGCTTCGGATAGGTCGGCCGGACCTGCGCGGTCGCCGGATCGCGAAGCTGCTCGGGCTCGCTGGCGATCGGAACGAGGGCAGGGCGCGGCGGCACGGGGAGCGGCGTCGGCGGCCGCTTGATGACGTTCGCCCGGCCACGCGGCGGTGGCTGGACGTCCTGCTTGGTCGGGCGCTCGCTCGAGGGCACGTCGTCGGCGAGCGCCTCGATCGCTTCGGTCGGCACCACCACCGCGGGGCGCGTCGGTCGCGACGACACCGTGACGTCGGTCGGGTTGGTGCTCGAGATCGTCGCGATGTCGTCGATCGCCGCCGTCGTCGGCTCGCTCTCGTCGAGCAGCGGCTGGAGCTGGTTGTTCGGGATCGGGTGAGTCGCGCCATGGCGGCGGATCGTGTTCGGCCGCGACGGCTCCTTCGCGATCGGCTGGGGGGGCTCATCGGCGTCGAGCTCGAGCGTCAGCCCGGCGGGCGGAGGCGTCGGAGGTGCGGGCCGGCGCAGCTCGGTACGCGATCCGATCGGCGGCGTCTTGGTCTCGAAGCCGGCGGATGGCCGCAGCACCGGACCGGAGTCGCCGCCGCGCGAACCGATCGGGGGCGTGCGCGTCTCGAAGCCCGGATCGATCGGCGCCGACTCGCCGGTCTGCCGGCGGATGGTGTTCGACGAGATCGTGCGCGCCTGGATCGGCGCCGACTCGCTGGTCTGCCTCCGGATCGTGTTCGACGAGATCGTGCGTGGCGGTTGCGGCTCGTCGGGACGCTGCAGCGGTGCCGACCCACCGGTCTGCCGGCGGATCGTGTTCGACGAGATCGTGCGCGGTGGTTGCGGCTCGTCGGGGCGCTGCAGCGGTGCCGACCCGCCGGTCTGCCTCCGGATCGTGTTCGACGAGATCGTGCGCGGCGACTGCGGGCGCGACGGTTCGGCGTCTGTGGCGCGCGGGATCGCGTTGTCCGAGATGGTGCGCGACGGCCGCGGGGTGGCGCCGGAGCCCTCGCGTGGTTGCAACCGCGCCCCCGAATCTTCGCGCGCCGGGATCTGGATCGTGCGCGGCGGCGCGGGTGGCCGGCCGATCGCGGGCATCCCGGTGGACGTGTCGTGCGGACCGACCTCGCGTGGCCTCGGGCTCGTGGCGGGATCGAGCGCGGCTCTCATCAGCACCGAGATCGTCTTGCGATGCCGCGTGGGCGCGGGCCGATCGATCGCCGGCAGCTCGGGTGGGCTCGCCGCCGCCGGCGAATTGGTCAGCCGCTGCACCAGCCGCTCGATGAAGATCGCCGGCACCACCGCGAGCTCGACCGGCGTGTTCAGCTCGGAGACCAGCACGTCGCCGAGCGCCGGCGACGGATCGCGGGCGATCACGACCAGCGCCCCGGCCGCCGTCCGCGTCAGCGGCACCACGCCCATGTTCTTCATCAGCGCCGGCGGGAACTCCTTCGCGAGCTGGACGTCGCGCTGCTCGAGGTGGCGCTCGAGTGCGCCCGGGTAGCCACACTGCTCCGAGAGTGCGAGCGTGGCGTCGTCGACGTCGATCTCGGCGCGCAGGATCAGCGTCGACACCAGCCGCTGCTTGCGATCCTCCGCGAGGAGCCGCTCGAGCTCGCGGCGGCGCAGGTGCTCGTGGCGAAGCAGGATCTCGCCGATCGGTGTCCGCCCGGACGACACTGACTGGGAGTCTACCCCAGCCGCATGACGGACCGGGCTTCGGGTGGGCTACTTCCGTCGGGGCTGGAGCGGTGTTAGCGTCCCCGGATGCTGCTGCGCGCCTCGCTTTTCCTGACGCTTGCCCTCGCCACCCTCGCGTGTGGTGGTTCGAAGAAGGGCGGTACGTTGATGGTCGACACGCCGGCGCTGCCGTACAAGGCGCCCGACATCGAGGAGCTCTCGGGTGTGTCGGACGACGAAGACGAACCCAGCGAGCCCGAACCGCCGGCCGAGGAACCGAAGGCGGAAGCACCGCCGCCGGCTCCGCCGCCCGTCGCTGCGACGCCAGCGCCCAGCGCACAGCCGGCAACGACGAAAGCGCCCGCTACTGCACCTGCGAAGGCACCAGCAAAGCCTGCTGCACCGGCTACCGCGCCTGCGAAGAAGCCGTAAGCTTCGCAGAACATGTGCGGCATCATCGGCTACGTCGGTAATCGTCAAGCAACGCCGATTCTGATCGGCGGACTTCGCAAGCTGGAATATCGCGGCTACGACTCGGCAGGCGTCTCGGTGTGGAACGACGGCGTGTCGCGCGTCGTCCGCTGTCGAGGAAAGCTGTCGGGCCTCGAGGAGAAGCTGGTCAAGGAACCTGCCCCGGGGTCAATCGGCATCGGTCACACGCGCTGGGCCACCCACGGGCGGCCGAGCGACGAGAACTCGCACCCGCACAAGGTCGGGCCGATCAGCGTCATCCACAACGGCATCATCGAGAACCACCTGTCGCTGCGCCAGGAGCTGGTCTCGCAGGGCGCGCAGTTCTCGTCGGAGACCGATACCGAGATCTTCGCCCACCTCGTCGAGCGCGCGCTGATCGGCGGCGCCCCGGATCTGACCACCGCGGTGCGCCGCTCGCTCGCGAAGGTGCGCGGCAGCTTCGCGTTCGTCGTCATGAGCGACAAGGAGCCGGGCACGCTGGTCGCCGCGAAGAACTCGTCGCCGCTGGTCGTCGGCCTCGGCGACGGCGAGAACTACGTCGCCTCCGACGTCACCGCGATCCTGGCCGAGACCCGCAGGGTGATCTTCATCGAGGAAGGCGAGATGGTCACCGTGACCCGCGCCGGCGTCTCGATCACCGACTTCGAGGGCAAGGTTCGCGAGCGCAAGGAAAAGACCATCACGTGGTCGGCGGTGCAGGCGGAGAAGGGCGGCTTCAAGCACTACATGCTCAAGGAGATCCACGAGCAGCCGCGCGCCGTCGCCGACACGCTGGTCGGTCGCGTCGATCTCGAGCACGACGATGTCTCCCTCGATGGCATCGAGCTCGATGTAAAGAAGATCAAGCGCATCATCTTCATCGCCTGCGGCACCTCGTATCACGCGTCGATGGTCGGCGAGTTCCTCGTCGAGTCGATGGCGCGGATCCCCGTCGAGGTCGATCTCGCGAGCGAGTTCCGCTATCGCGATCCGATCATCGGCCCGGGCGATCTGGTCGTCGCCGTCTCGCAGTCGGGCGAGACGCTCGACACCATGGAAGCGATCCGCGAGGCCAAGAAGAAGGGCGCGCAGGTGTTCGCGATCAGCAACGTGGTCGAGGCATCGATCCCGCGGCTCTCCGACCACTCGTTCTACACGCACGCCGGTCCCGAGATCGGCGTCGCCTCGACCAAGGCATTCACCACCCAGCTGATCGCGATCGCGATGCTCGCGATCCACCTCGGCCGCCGCACCGGCAACCTGTCGAAGGAGCGCGCGCGCGAGCTGCTCGGCGAGCTGGTCGCGCTGCCGAACAAGATGCGCGATGTCGTCGAGAGCGGAGCCGCGGTGCAGGCGATCGCGCGGCGCTATGGCCACGCGGGCGGCTTCTTGTTCCTCGGCCGCGGCGCGCAGTACCCGATCGCGCTCGAGGGCGCGCTCAAGCTCAAGGAGATCTCGTACATCCACGC
>JAEYYY010000369.1 GCA_023430775.1 Pseudomonadota bacterium | reverse complement strand
GTGCGGGACGGATGCGCGCGGGATGGCCGAGGCGCACCGCGCGCACGCCGGCCTCGGCGAGACGCAAGCCGAGGTTGTCGACCGCGGTGTTCGATGGTGCCGCGCACAGCACGCGCTCGCCGCGCTTCACGCGCTGGCGAACGACCTCGACGAGCGTCCGCGTCTTGCCGGTGCCCGGCGGGCCATGGATCAGCGCGATGTCGCCGGATCGCAGCGCGAGGTCGACGGCCTCCTGCTGCTTGTCGTCGAGCTCGCGATCGAAGGGCGTCCACGACACCTTCGCGAGCGGGTAGGGCGGCTTGATGCCCGCGGCGACATCGCGAGACCGCGCGAGGTCGCTGGTCGCGAGCGCCGCACGGGCGCGCTGGATCGCGGCATCGCCACGATCGAACGTCACCTCGGGTGCTTCCGGATCGAGGCAGTACTCGCGCTCGAGCTCGTCGACCGGGCGATCGAGCATCAGCCACACGGTCTGCTCCTCGCGGCGCTCGAACACACCGCGCACGCTGGTCGGCTCGTCGGGATGCTCGGCCCACATCCGCACCGGATCGCCGGGCGCGATGCGCAAATTGTCGAGGTCGATCGAATCGGGCACCGCGACGCGGACGCGCACGCGCTCCCCCGGTGCCGACTGCTCGTCGATGATCCGCAAGCGCGCGAGGGCGATGCCGAGGGCGACGCGCTCGGAGAGAACCCGACCCGAGCGCTCGAGCGCCAGCTTTGCTCGCACGGCCATGCGCTCGCCGCGCCACGCGCCGGCGAGGACATCGAGCCATTCCCGAGCGTCGATCACGACGCCAGGTTACCGCTCCGCGCCAGGGACGAGGGAGGGGGCACGCATTCGGTTTTGGAAGCTCGCTCCCGACGGGTCCGAGGCGTTGCATCGGCCCCTCGTCGGCGGGATAGTCCGCCCGTGGAATCGACAGCCCCCGAGAAGCTAACCCGTCGCACGACCTCCATCGCGCAGCTGCTCGCGGCGCGCGTCCAAGAGACTCCCGACCGCGAGGCCTATCGCTACCCGGTGGGGGATGACTGGCGGTCGATGACCTGGCGGCAGGCCGGCGAGCGGGTCAAGGCGATCGCGGCGGGGCTGCTGTCGCTCGGGCTCCAGCGCGAAGAGCGCGTCGGCATCCTGTCGAACACGCGGCTCGACTGGCTGTTGTGCGACCTCGGGATCCTGTCGGCGGGCGGCGCCACCACCACGGTGTACCCGTCGAGCGGTGCCGACGAGTGCGCGTTCATCCTCGCCGATTCCGAGACCCGGTTCGCGTTCGTCGAGGACGCCAGCCAGCTCAAGAAGCTGACGGCGCACAAGTCCGAGATGCCGAAGCTGTCGAAGATCATCCTGATCGACGGCGCGCCCGAGGCAGGTCAGAAGGACTGGGTGATGTCGCTGGCCGATCTCGAGGCCGCGGGGGCGAGTCACCTCAAGAACGATCCGAAGGCCGTCGACGAGGTGGTCAAGGGCATCAAGCCCGAGCATCTCGCCACGCTGATCTACACGTCGGGCACCACCGGCAAGCCGAAGGGCGTCCGCCTGCTCCACGAGTGCTGGGCGTACACCGCGGATGCGATGGACGCGACGAAGCTGATGACGGCCGACGACGTCCAGTACCTGTGGCTGCCGATGTCTCACTCGTTCGGCAAGGTGCTGATGGCGGGGCACATCGCGTCGGGCTCGGTGTGCGCCGTCGATGGCCGCATCCCGAAGATCGTCGAGAACCTCGCGGTGGTGAAGCCGACGGTGATGGCCGCCGTGCCTCGCATCTTCGAGAAGGTCTACAACAAGATTGCCGAGGGAGCGAAGGTCGGCGGGATGAAGCAGAGGATCTTCGAGTGGGCCGTCGCGACGGGACGCAAGGGATCGCAGCTGCGCCAGGAGGGCAAGTCGCCGGGCGGCATGCTCGCGCTCAAGCTCAAGATCGCCGACAAGCTGGTGTTCTCGAAGATCAAGGCGCGCTTCGGCGGTCGCGTGCAGTTCTTCATCTCGGGCTCCGCGCCGCTGTCCCGCGAGATCGCCGAGTTCTTCCACGCGTGCGGCATCCTCATCCTCGAGGGCTACGGCCTCACCGAGTCGAGCGCCGCGTCGTTCGTCAACCGGCCGTCGAAGTACAAGTTCGGGAGCGTCGGCGTGCCGATGCCCGGCACCCAGGTGAAGCTGTCCACCGAGCCGGGCCACGAGAAGGAGATCCTCCTCAAGTCGCCCGGCATCATGAACGGCTACCACAACCTCGCCGATCAGACGAAGGAGGCGCTCACCGAGGACGGCTGGCTCCGCACCGGCGACGTCGGCGAGATCGACGACAACGGCTTCTTGCGGATCACCGACCGCATCAAGGATCTGTTCAAGACCTCGGGCGGCAAGTACATCGCGCCGTCGTACATCGAGGGCAAGCTGAAGGCCACGTGCCCGCTGGTCTCGCAGGTCGTGATCCACGGTGCCGAGCGCAACTTCGTCAGCGCGCTGATCACGCTCGAGGAAGAGGCCACGATGAAGTGGGCGAAGCTCAACGGTCTGG
Source organism: Pseudomonadota bacterium (assembly GCA_023430775.1). Lineage (GTDB taxonomy): Bacteria > Myxococcota_A > Polyangia > Haliangiales > Haliangiaceae > JABFXX01. The sequence goes on along the minus strand of JAEYYY010000369.1, from coordinate 16,311 downwards.
ACGGCAAGTCCTACAGCGAGGTCGTGCAGACGCCGGAGATCAAGACCGCCGTGCAGACCTACATCGACGAGCTCAACAAGACGCTCAACAAGTGGGAGACCGTGAAGCAGTTCGCGATCCTGCCGAAGGACCTGACGATCGAGGCCGGCGAGCTGACGCCGTCGCTCAAGGTCAAGCGCAAGGTGGTCGAGAAGAACTACGCCGCGATGCTCGACAAGATGTACGCAGGGGCGGTGGCTGACGCGTCGTGAACTAACGGCGCCGGCCCTGGCGTTCCGTTGATCCATGCGAGATCGCCTTATGAGAGCTTGTCTGCTCGCGCTCCTGATTGCCTGCGGCGGAGGGACCGCGACCACATCGAGCAGCGGCTCTGCCGCCGCGGATCTCGACACCAGCGGGCTCGGCAAGTCGCACGCGACGCCGGTTCCGGCGACGCCCGATGCTGCGGTCGCTGCAGGCTCGGCGGCACCTCCCGCACCGGCACCGCCGACGACCGCCGGCTACTCGTTCCGCGACGAAGCGCAGCTGCTCTACAAGATCGCAGCCTGCGGCGGTCCCGAGTCCGAGCGCATCCCCGAGTCGATGGGCGACGCGATCCTGCGGGACAAGCTGACGAAGGTCGCGAACCGTCACTGCACGAACGTGCTCAAGCGCGAGGCCGAGTTCCGCGCCGCGTACTTCGAGAAGCACCACGCGTGGTTCGCGGAGACCATCCCGAAGACGATCCCGAAGACCGTGGTCTATCCGTTCGGTGGCGGCGACCTGCTGTCCGCGCTGGTCGCATTTCCCGACGCCACCGAGATCACGACGATCTCGCTCGAGCTCGCCGGCGATCCGCGGCGCATCAAGACGCTCGATCCGGCGCGGCTCGGCAACTCGCTCGCCGCGCTGCGCGTCGAGATCGGTGGCCTGCTGTCGGTCGGCTCCAACACCTCGGTGAACCTGTCGGCCCAGCAGCGCAACGACATCCCCGGCCAGGTCGCCTCGCACCTGATGGGCCTCGTCACCGCCGGCTACGAGGTCACCGACATGAAGTACTTCCGCCTCGATGACGCCGGCAATGTCGTCTACATCGAGCAGGCGGACATCGAGGACGCCGACAAGAAGAAGATGAAGTCGCTCAAGGGCGACTGGGCATCGCCGACGTTCTCCGAGGCGTTCTCGCACGTCGAGATCCGCTACAGGAAGCCGGGCGAGCCGAGCGAGCGCGTGTTCCGCCACTTCGGCTGGAACCTCGACGACACCAACCTGACGAAGCAGCCGCAGCTCCTCGCGCACCTCGCCGCGAAGGGCAAGGTCACGATGCTGACCAAGGGCGCGAGCTACCTGCTGCACCGCCCGACGTTCTCGAAGATCCGCAACTACATGCTCGAGCACCTCGCGTGGATGCTCTCGGACTCGACCGGCATCCCGCCGCTCTACGCCGAGCCAGCCGGCATGATCCAGGAGACCTACGGTTCGTACTCCGGTGCGTTCCTCGAGGGCTCGCGCGGCACCCGCGCCGATCGCAGCTTCGTCGATCTGTGGCGCAAGAATCCGCGCAGGAAGCTCGGGTTCCGGTTCGGCTACGTCGACGCGTCGGGCGCGGGCCACCTCGTGGTCACCCGGCCGAAATAGCTCAGTCGAGGACCGTCGTGATCTCGGCGCCGTGCGGGCCGATCAGCACCGTGTGCTCGAACTGCGCCGAGAGCGCACCATCCGCGGTGCGGACGGTCCAGCCATCGGCATCGGTGCGGATCGCCGCGGCGCCGGCGTTGATCATCGGCTCGATCGTGAACGCCATGCCCTCGCGCAAACGGTGCCCCGACTTCGCGCGGCCGACGTGCGGGACGTGCGGATCCATGTGCATCGCCGTGCCGATGCCGTGACCGCCGTACTCGACGACGATGCTGCCGGTGTCGCCGACGTGAGCCACGATCGCGGCCCCGATGTCGCCGAGCCGAGCGCCCGGGCCGACCGCGGCGATGCCGGCGTCGCGCGCACCACGGGAGAGCTCGACCAGTGCACGGGCCGCGTGCGCCACGTTGCCGATCAAGAACGTGGCGGAGGTGTCGCCGTGATAGCCGTCGAGCTCGGTGGTGATGTCGATGTTGACGATGTCGCCGTCGGCGAGCCGGACGTGCGGGCTCGGGATGCCGTGGCAGACGACGTCGTTGCGACTGACGCAGACCGCGGCGGGGAAGCCGTGGAAGCCGAGCTGGGACGGCTTGCCGCCGAGGAGCTTCGTGTGCTCGCGGACCAGCCGATCGATCTCGGCGGTGGTCATCCCCGGTGCGAGGCGGGCACCGACGTGGGCGAGCGTGGCGGCGGCCGCGCGGCCGGCGCGCCGCATCCGGTCGCGCTCGGCGAGGGACAGGATGGTGATCGCCATCGAGCGCACTTTGTGTTCGCGCTGGCGCGGCGTCCAATACCTTTTCGGACTCGATGCCGGCGACAAAGCGCGGCATGATCGACGGCGATGAGCCTCTCCCAGTTGCAGTACTTCGTCGCGGTGGCGGAAGAGCAGCACGTCACGCGCGCGGCGGAGCGGCTCGGCATCTCGCAGCCGCCGCTGAGCCGGCAGATCCAGGCGCTCGAGGACGAGCTCGGGCAACCACTGTTCGAGCGCCGCGGCCGCGGCATCGTGCTGACGGAGTTCGGGCGCTACTTCGCGACCAGGGCGACGGCGATCCTCGAGCACGTCGACAGCGTGCTGGCCGACAGCAAGCGCTGGCAGAGCTGATCGCCTCGTGATCACGGGATACCTGCGCTGGGCGGATCTCGAGCTGCGGTCGCCGCTCGACGAGGCGGCGATCGTCGCGGTCGTGCGGCCGCTCGTCGCCGAGGCGGCGAAGGCGCGCGGTCCGCGGTATCGCGATGCGCTCCAGGACAACCTCGAGCGCGAGCTGATGGCGGCGTTCGGCGCCTGGGTGGCGGGCTGGTCGTGGGGCACCAGCGAGCCCGGCGGCGGCGGACCGATCCACGGCTGGTGCTGCGCCGAGCACAGCTTGTTTCCCGCCGCCGAGGATCCGGCCGGCGGACCGCGCACCGATCTGGCGGATGCCGACGATGACCCGGTGACCGCATCGACCATGCGCGTGGTGCGCGCGGTGCTCGAGTGGCAGCACGTGCTCGACGAGCTCGGCGAGCTGTTCGCGGAGATCCGGGCGGAACACGCGCTGCCGGGGCCCGGTGGCGAGCGCGAGGCGATCGAGGTCGGCGTCGAGCGCGCGGCGAGCCGGGTGCTGCCGTGGGTGCTGCATCGCACGCACGCGGAGGACGCGTGGTACGCGACGTTCGCCAAGCTGCTCGCGTGGTACGTCGAGGCCGCGGGCTACGAGAACGAGTACGCGCGCATGGCGATCTACAAGACGATCAGCGGCGTGTTCCACAGCTGGATGGAGCCGACGCCCGAGCAGGGTCGCGAGACCTGTGCGCAGCTCGGGCGCGCGATCGCCGCGCTCGCCGACGACGGCGAGCAGATCGATGCGACGGCGAAGTGGCTCGAGGTGCGGGCGAGCGTGTTCCAGCAGCTCGAGCAGGTGGTTCACCGGCCGGTGAAGACCGACGGTCACCTGCGCTACGTCGACACCCGCGATCAGGTGCGCGACGTCGAGCGGGCCGAGCGAATGCGCGCCGCGCTGATGCTGAGCCGCGATTCGGCGCGCCGGGGGATGGCGCTGACCTTCGATCAGATGTGCGAGTGGCAGGCCGCGGTGCTCGGCGAGAAGCGCGTCGAGCTGCGGACGGGCGCGGCCTTCGCGAAGGGCGGCCGCGAGCGCTACGGCGAGATCGAGCGCGCGGGGTTCGACAAGCTGCTCGCCGATGCGGCGGGCGAGGGCAGCATCGCCGTGCGCGCGGCGCGGGTGTACCTCGACATCTGCTTCTGCCACCCGTTTGCCGACGGCAACGCGCGAGCAGCGCGCCTCGCCCTCGATCACGTGTTGACGCGCGCCGGCTACGCGCTGCACGCGGCGGAGCCGGCGTTCATCGTGTCGCGGACGATCGAGGATCGCCTCGTCGGCTGGAGCCTCGCGCGCGTGCTCGATCGCGTGATCGGACCGGCCGCGTTCTAGCCGCGCTCGAAACGCCGATCGGGATTCGCGTGGTCGACGTTGTACGCCCGCGCGCGGGACCGCGGCATCACGAAGCAGTTATCGAAGTGGTCAGTAAGTTGCCGAGTTTCCGACCGCCTGTTATCCGGGAACCTCCCCGTGAGCGACGTCAAGGCTACCGGCGCGGGACGCGGCGTCCTCTACATCGCGTTCGCGAAGTTCTACTTCATGGTCGCCGGCCTGTTCGTACAGATCCGGCTGCCGGGAATCCTCTCGCGCTCGGCGTTCGGCAGCTACTCGCTGGTGGCGGGGATCGCGAGCTTCATCAACAACGTCGTCGTCACCGGCACGATCCAGACGGTCAGCAAGTTCGCGGCGCAGGAGCCCGACAAGGCGCGCGCGGTCCAGGCGGCGGGCCTGCGCATGCACATCCGGCTCGGCCTGCCGATCGCGGTCGGCTTCATCGCGCTCGCCCCGATCGTCTCCGAGCTCGTCCTCCTCGATGACAGCAAGACCGCGCCGCTGATGCTCGCCGGCCTGATCGTCGGCGGCTACTCGTTCTATGCGGTGTTCATCGGCACCGCGAACGGGCTCCGCCAGTTCAACAAGCAGGCGGGGCTCGACGTCACGTTCGCGACGCTCCGCGTGGCCGGCTTGATCGGCATGGCGATGGCGGGGCTCGGCGTGATCGGCGTGATCGGCGGCTGGGTCGCCGCGGTCGGCCTGATCCTGTGCGCGGCGATCGCGTGGATCGGCCTGCCGAAGCGCGACGGCACCACGGTCGAGAAGCTGCCGGTCAAGCCGCTGGTCAAGTACTTCCTCGGCGTCGCGATCTACCTGACGCTGTTCAACGCGCTGCTGTTCGTCGACAGCATCCTGATCAAGCGCTTCACCACGATCTACTTCGACGACAACGCCGCGCAGCTCGCGACGGCACTCGATGCCATTCCGTGGGCGAAGCGAGTCAGCGGCTATCACTTCGACGCCAGCGTGCTCGCCGATGTCCAGAACGCCTACTACGCCGCGGTCCAGAACCTCGCGCGGCTGTCGTACCAGGCGATCATCGCGGCGACCTTCGTCGTGTTCCCGCTGGTCAGCAAGTCGACGTTCTCCGACGACATCGAGACCACCAAGAAGTACATCCGCGTGACGTCGCGGTACTCGCTGATGTTCGCGATGGCGATCGCGGTGGTGATGGCGGCGAACCCCGCGGACGTGCTCGGCCTGGTCTACGCGGCGGATTACGTCGCGCTCGGAGCCACCGCACTGGTGCCGCTCGCGCTCGGCACCGTCGCGTTCTGCGTGCTCGCGATCAACGGCACGATCCTGAACGGCGCCGGCCTGACACGTCCGGCGATCGGCGTCGCCGCGACGACCCTCGTGATCTCGTTCGTCGGCAACTGGATCGCGATCCCGCTCGCCGCGCCACACGGCCGCGTCCTCGAGGTCGCCGCGAGCGTCAGCGGTGGCGCGATGGTGATCGGCGCGATCGTGTCGGGCGAGATCCTGCGCAGAAAGCTCGGCGCCTTCGTCCCGTGGCTGTCACTCGTCCGGATCATCATCGCCACCGCCGTCGCGATGGCGGCCGGCCGCGTGATCCCGCTGCACGGCAAGCTGATGACGCTGGTCGAGGCGGTGATGGTGGGCGGGGTCTTTCTGGTGGTCCTGGTAGCGACTCGCGAGCTCGGGAAACGCGATCTCGATGCCATCAAGGCAGTCCGCGCCAAGCGGGCATCCGGTGCATCCGGAGAAGGCGAAGCATGAAGAGCATCCTGTTGGTTCTCTCGTTGGCCGCGTGTGGCGGCGTGCCGCAAAACACCGACACCCTCGGCGACGCCATCCGCAGCTACAACGACGGCGTCCGCTGGGGCCGCTACGGCGTCGCCGCGGCCAAGGTCCCGCCCGCCGAGCGCGCCGACTTCATCGAGGACATGGAGGAGCGCAGCGAGAACGTCAAGATCACCGATTACGACGTGGTCGACGTCAACGCCCGCGGCAGCCGCGAGGCCAGGGTCCGCATCAAGATCGGCTGGTACGCCGAGGACGAAGGCACCGTCCACGAGACCCACGCCGTCCAGACCTGGGAGCGCCAGGGCAAGCTGTGGTTCATGGTCGGCGAGAACCGGGTCCGCGGTAAGGAAATGCCTGGGTTGCCCGAGCCCGTGGAGGGGGATCAAAAGCCACACGATTCGCGGACATCTCGGCGCGGGGACCCCGGACGGGGTAAAATTTCGCCCTGAGTGTCGCAGAGCGACTTCGTCACCAAGGGACAGGCGCTGGTCAACTCCGGGCAGTACCAGGAGGCGGTCAAGGTCTGTCGTCTGGGTCTGCTCGGCAGGCCCACCACGGTGGAGGGGCGCGTCGTGCTGGGGCAGGCCCTGCTGGCCCTCAAGCGCTACGACGAGGTGCTCGCGGAGATGCGAGTCGCGCTCGAGCTCGATCACGGCTCGTTCGCGGCCCAGCTGCTCAAGGCCGAAGCGCTGCTGCGCAAGGGCGATCCGCATGCGGCGATCGAGATCCTGCGCAAGCTCCAGCACCAGGCGCCCAGCGATCCGACCATCGATAACCTGCTCGCCGAGTGCGAGCGCAACCTCGGCAAGCCGGCGATCAGCGCCAGCCATCCGTCGGTGAGCTACCTCGGCAAGGACTCGAAGCAGCTCGACGAGAACACGCGCCACTATCCCAACCACGCGTTCGGCGGCGACGCCGACGAGGAGACCACCGGCGGCAGCTTCGATCGGCCCACCGCGGTGGCGGCGCCGAACAGCAAGGCGAAGCGCACGGCCCCGAGGTCCGCACCCGTCCGCGAGGTCACGCCGCCCCCCAACGTGCTCGCCGTCGGCGACAAGTCCGGCACCGTCGAGGTCGATCCGGAGCTCGAGGGGATCGAGCTCGACGACGGCGACGACTTCGGTGATATCGCCTCTCCACCGAGCTCGCGTCGCGGAGCCGCGTCGGCATCGCTCGAGCGCGGCCAGGTGGTGCGCCGCGGCGCGCTGCCCACGCCGGGCCTCGAGCGCAACGCGATGCCGCGCAACGCGAGCAAGAAGAACCGCGTCGAGGTGTCGAGCGTCGAGCTGCTCGAGGACGATCTCGTCGAGGTCGAGGGCAGCGACAGCGGCGAGAGCGTCGAGACGCTGTCGCCGGCGCCGATCCGCAAGCCCGGGCCGGGCACGCGCGTGCGCAACGCGGTCAACGTGCCGTCGGGACCGCTCGATATCAGCAACCCGGCCGCCAATCGTCCCACCGCGGCGGCGCCGGCGATCGCGCCACCGCACCTCGCGCAGATGATCGCGAACGCGCCGCACGTCATGGAGGTCGCGCGCCCGCAGCCGAGCATGACGATGCGCGGCAATGCTCCGGGCCCGATCGCCGCCGCGTTGCCGACGATGGCAGCCGCCCAGCCACCGCCGCCCGCGAACATCCCGTTCGATCGGACGGCGCTCGGCTTGCCCGGTGCGGCGCTGCCGCAGATGCCACAACAGGGCATGCCGCCGGCGCCACTGCCGGCTGCGCCGTATGCCGCGCCCAATCCGGTCGCCGCCGCTCGGCCGACGCTGGCGATCAATCCCGCCACCGACGGTCAGGCGTGGGCGCGCGCGACGGTCGCCGCGGTACCCGCGCAACCGATGCCGGGGATGCAGGGGATGCATCCGGACTACGCGAGCCCGATGGCCGAGGAGCCGACCGTGCGCCCGCAAGCCGGCGTGCCGATGGATCCGCAGCTGGCCGCGATGCTCGACATGGTGTCCCCGGGGCAGCCGGCCGAGTCGAGTCAGTCCGCGGCCCGGGTGCTCAAGACCGGCATGCGCAAGGGGCGCAGCAAGCTGCAGATCGCGGTGTGGCTGGTGATCGGTGCGCTGGTGATCGCGGGCGGCGTGATCGTCGGCTTCAAGTTCCGCGCGATGCGCCTCGAGAAGAAGATCGCCGATACCCAGGGCATCGCGATCGGGCTGGCCAAGTCCGATACCTGGAAGGGCATGGTGCGGTCGCGCGATCGCCTCGCCGGCATCGCCCAGGCATCGTCGACCACCGACAACATGGCCGCGCTCGCCCGCATGCGCGCGCTGATCGCGTTCGAGTTCGGCGAGGGTGTCCCCGAGGCGAAGACCGCGATCGACGGCCTCGGTGGGCAGGGCGGCCTCGACGGCGAGATCGCAGCGGCGTACTACGCGCTCGCCACCAACGACACCAAGGCCGCGCTCGAGTCCTCGAGCCGGGCGCTCAAGATGGCTCCCGATGACCCGGCGGCGATGTACGTCAGCGGTCAGGCCGAGCTGCTCGCCGGCGACCTGCCGGCGGCGATCAAGCTCCTCGATGCCGCCGTCGCCAAGGAGGGCAGGCCGCTGTATCGCGTCGCGCTGTCGCGCGCGTACCTCGAGGCCACCGACCTCGCGGCGGCGTCGCAGGCGATCGAGCCGCCGAAGATCAAGGCCTGGTACGACGCGTTCGACGTCGACACCACCAACGAGCTGCAGGCAAGCGGCATCGATCTCGGCGCGATCACCATCGAGAACCCGAGCGTGAGCATCCAGCGCATCCGGGTCGCCGTCGCTTCCGGCCAGCTCGGTGCCAAGGCCGCCGAGCTCCGCGCCCTGCTCGAGCGGATCATCACCGAGGGTGGTAAGGCCATCAACGACCAGCAGCGCGGCGTGTCGCTGGTCCAGGTCGGCTTCGCCAACCTCGCGCTCTCCGAGCTCGACTTCGCGCTCGGCCGCCAGCCGGCCACCGCGATCAACGCCGCGCTGGGCCTCAACCTCGACGATCAGCGGTTCGCCGAGCAGGCCACCGAGACCCTCTACCTGACGCTCAACTTCAGCGGCGCGGCGACCGCGGCGGAGCGCACGCTCAAGGGCTGGCCCAGCAGCCGCCGCGCGCGGGTCGCGCTGGCGCAGATCGCGCTTCTCCAGGGTCGCGCGCAGGAGGCGATCGAGCTGATGGCGAAGGTCGAGAACGCAGACAAGCTCGCGGTGCCGCTCGCGATCCGCGGCCGCGCCAGGCTCGCGCTCGGCGACCTCACCGGCGCGAAGGAGGATCTCGATCGCGCGTACGAGAAGTCGGGCAAGAAGCTCGAGCAGGCGCTGGTCGCCCGCGTGTGGGCCGATCTGGCGAGCAGCGACGTCGACGGGGCGCGGTCGCGCCTTCGCAAGCGGTTCCAGACCGCACCGAGCCCGGCGGTGGTCACCGCGTGGGCGGCGATCCTGCGCGCATCCGGCAAGGCCGACGAGATCAAGGAAGCGAAGGAGTTGCTCGAGCCGGTGGCGGCGGGCTCGCCGAGCGTCGATCTCGCGCGTGCGCAACTCGAGCTCGCGCGGCTCGCTCGCGATCAGGGCGACGAAACCGCGAAGGCGCTCTACACCAAGGTGATCGCGCAGACCAACAGCCGCGAGACCCGCGTCGAGACCGCGCGCTACCTGATCGATTTCTCCGACGAGAACGGTGGCCGCGAGATGCTCGACGAGCTGCTCAAGGGCGACCCCATGGATCCGCCGGATCTGCTGATCGAGGCGGCGCGCGCGCGGATGCTCGTCGGCGATCACGCGGGCGGTGCGGAGCTGCTCGATCGCGCCGACAAGGCCGGCACCAAGAGCTTCAAGTACAGCCGCGAGCGCGGCCGGCTCGCGCTGCGCAAGGGGGATTACCCCGGCGCCGTCTTGCTGCTCGAAAAGGCGCTCGAGACCAGCGGCGATGATCGCGAGACCCTGTACCTCGCGGCGGAGGTCGCCAGCGTCGACCCCGACAAGTTCAAGGATCTGGCGGCGAAGGTGAAGACGCTCGCGAAGGAGCGCCTGAAGGACGGCCCGGCGATGATGATCCTCACGGGCAAGCTGCTGCTGAAGGGAGAAGAAGCGCAGAAGGCGTACAACGGCGCGGAGGTCGCGATGCAGAAGGCGGCGCCGCCCAGGCTGCGTGCCCAGGCAGCGCTCGGCCTCGCGGTCGTGGCCTACAACAACCAGGACGACCCGGTGGCGCTCAACGCGCTGCAGCTCGCGATCCGCCTCGATCCGACGCTGTACGAGGCCTACATCTACATGGCCGACATCCACATCGGGCGAAAGGAGCTGGCGAAGGCGCTCGAGAGGGCCCAGGCGGCGGCGAAGTACAACCCCGATAACGTCGACGCCTACGTGATGATCGGTCGCGTCGCCGCGGCGCAGGGCAATCGCAAGCTCCTGAACGAGATGCTGACCAAGGTCGGCGCGATCGCACCGAACAGCGAGCAGCTCAAGACGCTACAGAGCCTGCGCTAGTCACCCATCGCGATGAACACCGCCACCGCGGCACCCGCGGCGAGCATGAACATCACGATGATGATCAGGGCCCAGGGCGGCTTGCTCTCGCCCTTCTTGTGAACGCCGGTGCGCTCGGGCTCGAGCATCTGCTCGAGAGACTCGACGTCGGCCGGGGCGCCTGGCTTCTTGCCCGGCGGGCGGCTCGGGCTGTTGGCGCGGCGCGGCTGCTGACCCGATCCGGGCTGGAGCGATTGCAGGCCGAGCTCGCTCGTCCAGTTCGACGTGTTGACGAACGTGCTCGGGTCGAGGCTCATCGAGCCGGCATGCGGATCGGCGCCGGCGGCACTCGGGTCGCCGCCCTCGACCAGCGACGTCATCTTCTTCATCTCGTCGAGGATGAGCGCGTCGATCAGCGACTCCTTCGGCTCGGCGGAGCGCTTGCGCATCATCTCCACCTGGGTGTCGCGAACCAGGTTGGCGATGTCGCGCGCGGTGACCTTCATCCGCGAGCCGCGCGAGAACAGGTACTGGGCGAGGGCGTCGCCGAGGTCGTTGGCACTCTGGTAGCGCTCGTCGGCGTCCTTCGCGAGGGCGCGGCGCACCACCTGCTCGAGCTCGGGCTCGATCTCGGGGTTGAGCGCGGCGATCGACGGCACCTTGGCCTGGCGGACCAGCTCGACGGTCTGGTAGTCGGTGTCGCCGTAGAACAGCCGGCGGCCGGTCAGCAGCTCCCACATGATGATCCCGACCGCGAACACGTCGGCCCGGTGATCGACCTCGAGGCCCGAAGCCGCCTCGGGGGACAGGTAGCTGAACTTGCCCTTCACCACGCCGGGGTCGGTGGACTCGATCTGGCTGTTGGCCTTGGCCAGGCCGAAGTCCACCACCTTCACCTCGCCGTTTTTGGACAGCAGGATGTTGGGTGGGGAGATGTCGCGGTGGACGATGCCGAGGGGCTCGTTGGTCTCCGGGTGCTCGAGGCTGTGGGCGTACTGGAGCGCCTTACAGGTCTCGATCATCAGGTAGATGGTGTGGGCGGTCTCGATCCGCTTGCCCTTCTGCTTCTGGCGTTCGATGAGTGCCTTCAGGTTGCACCCGTCGACTAACTCCATCACCAGGAAGTAGGCGTTGTCCGGAGTCCTCGAGATGTCGAAGACCTGCACGATGTTCGCGTGTTGGAGGAACAGCGACAGCCGCGCCTCGTCGAGGAACATCGAGACGAACTTCTGGTTCTTGGTCAGGCTCGGAAGGATGCGTTTGATCGCAACCGACTTCTTGAAGCCCTCCATCGACTCCGCGACGCCGCGGAACACCTCGGCCATGCCACCATGGTCGAGACGCTCGGTGATCGTATAGCGGTCGCGCATCCCCGACGGAAACGAGTCTATCAGAGGTTCCCGACGGGTAGCAAAACGCCCCGCCGGTGTTTACTCGGGCCGCTCGTCGGCCTCGACCTGCTCGCGAGCCGACTTGCATTCGAAGCACAGCGTGGTCACCGGCCGGGCCATCAGGCGCTTGAAGCCGATGGGCTCGCTGCACTCCTCGCACTCGTCCAGGGTGCCGGCCTCCAGGCGGCTCATGGCCTCCCGGATCTTTGCGACCAGGCCGGCCTCGCGGTCGTGTAGCCGGAGCTGGGTGGAGTAGGTCTCCTCCTCGGTCGCCTCGTCCATCGAGTCGCGTCCGATCCGATCGCGATCGCGGTCCATCGTGAACTCGAGCGCCGACTGCGCGTGGTTGCCGAGCCGGTTGAGATCCGCCTGGAGTCGGCCGCGAAGCTCTTCGGTTTGCTGGGCAGTCAACATGAACCCAGTCTACGGACGGCCTCGGTGCCGTCAATCGAGGCGAACGCAGGACGTGGATCATTTTTCGACGACGTATGCGCACAGCGAGCGTGCTCGCACGTGCGCTTGCGGTGACCCCGGTGATTGGGGATCATCGGCACGTCTCGGGGCGTTTGCTGGCGCGAGCCGGTGGCTTTATTCCACTGCGATCGCGGCGCGTGCCCTGATGGCGAGGTGGGTTTCTGCCTCGACGGTGAATGGACCGTAACCAGCTGGCGTTCGTTTGACACCCACGTGCGAGGCCCCCGATGACCCCGACGACCCGCTGGAAAGCCGCTTCCGCCCTGTTCGCAGCCATCGCGGGGTACGCCCTGTTCATCCGCGGCCCGTCCGACGACGTCGTCGCGGAGACGGTCGGGGGTGGGCGCGACGGCGCGATCCCGGCGCTCTACAAGCGGCCGCTTCGGGTGTCGGCGGAGTCCGTGGGCATCTCGAAGCAGGAGCTGATCGACCAGCTGCTCGCCGCGAAGAGCGTCAAGGACGTCGCCGTGCTCGCCGACAAGCTCGGGATGGTGGGCGACGACGCGTCGATCCGGGCGGTCAAGCCGCTGCTCGCGGATCCGCGGCGCGGTGTGCCGGAGGCGATCGTCGGGGCGATCGGAAAGATCGGCACCAAACAGGCGATCGAGGTGCTCGTCGATCGCACGCACGATGATCGGTCCTCGGTTCGCTATGCCGCGATCATGGCGCTCGGTGCCACCCAGAGCCGCGAGGCCGAGTCCACGCTGATCGAGCTGGCGACCGAGCCGGGCGAGATGGGGCAGTCGACGGCGATCGCCGCGCTCGGCCTGCTCGGCAGCGCGAAGGGCACCGAGACCTTGATCGATCTCGCGGGCAAGCCCGACGTCCAGATCGCGGTCGCCGCGACGCGCGCGCTCGGCTCCGTCGAGTCGCCGGATGCCAAGCGCGCGCTGCGCAGGTTGATCGATTCGCCGGATACCCAGGTCGCGAGTGCCGCGCTGTCGGCGATCGACAGCGTCGATTCCGAGCTCGCCGAGCGGCTGGTCCGCATCGTCAAGGCGGGCGATCCGCAGCTGATCGCCGTCGCGCTCCAGGCCCTCGGCAAGGCGGGCGAGATGGCGATCCCGACGCTGCGCGAGGCCGCGCTGCACGGCCACCAGAACGGACGCTGGATCGCGGTCGTGTCGCTCGGCCAGATCGGTGGCGCGAAGTCGATCGCGGCGCTCGGCGAGATCCTCGATCACGGCGATCGCCAGGCCGCGATGGCCGCGGCGGCCACGCTCGCCAACATCGGCGGGCCCGAGGCGCGCGAGCTGTTGATCTCGTCGGCGCTGTCCGACCGCGCGCAGATCACCGGCGCGCTCGCCCACCTGGCGCAGCTCGAGGGCGAGGACGTCGACGCCGCGCTGCTGGTCGTGCTCGAGAAGGGCTCGATGGTGGCCAAGCGCGCCGCGCTGCCGCGACTGCTCAAGGCGGGCAACGAGAAGGCGATGCAGGTCGCGCTCGAGATGGCGCGCAGCGGCTCGCGGATCGACAAGGCCGAGGCGATGCGCATGCTCGCCGACTCGGGATCGCCGAAGGCGTGGGATGCGTTGATCGAGATCGCCGGCAAGTCGCGCGGCACCACCCGGATCATGTCGCTCGAGGTGCTGTCGCAGCGGCGGCCCGGCGATCCGGTGCTCGAGGCGCTGCTCGCCGATTCGCTGTTCTCGGGGCGGCGCGACGAGTCGAGCTTCGCGGCCAATGCGCTCGGTCGCATCGGCACGGAGCAGGCGCGACAGACGCTGATCACGGCGCTCCAGGGCGGCGACAAGCAGCTCGCGATGGCGGCCGCGGCGGCGCTGGGCCAGGGCTCGATGACCGACTCGGTGAAGTCCGCGCTACTCGCCGCCTCGCGCGACAACCCGGCGCTCAAGAACCAGGTGATGCACCAGCTGATCAATGCCGGCGCACCGGAGGGCATGCGGCTCGCCGAGGAGGTGCTGAACGGCAAGGACGCGAGTGCCGCCAGCTCGGTGATCTACGCGCTGGCCGCCAACGGCAGCAGCGAGGCGAAGCGCATCCTCGAGCGCGCGCTCGATTCGCGCGAGCCCGCGGTGCGGATGGCCGCGATCGCGAACCTCGCGCAGAACCCCGACGAGCGCTCGACCGATCTGCTGATGCGGCTCACCCGCGACAGCGATCCGAAGGTCCGCGCCACCGCGCTGACCACGCTCGGTCAGGTCGGCTCGGAGAAGGCCCAGGCCGCGATCCTCGAGGCCGCGCAGAGCAACAAGTCCGAGGACAAGATCGCCGCGATCACCGGCCTGGCCTCGATGGACGATCCACGCGCCGGCCAGCAGCTCGCACGGCTGATGCGCGATCAGGATCCGATGGTCGCGCAGGCCGCGATCGGCTCGGCCTACAACGGCGGTCCCGAGGTCGATCAGACGCTGATCGGCCTGTTGAACGATCCGTCCACCAAGGACGAGCTACGCGGCGTGATCGCGATGCAGCTGCGCGGTCGCGGCACCGATCTCGACGACGCCACCGAGGACAAGGTCACCAAGCTGGCCGGTCCGCGCGGCGCCTACGGCGGTTACGGCTACGGCGGCTACGACCTTCACTAGCGCGCGCTTCGTCGGTCATGCCGGCACGAACACGCGAAACACGGTGCCGCCACCGGAGGCGTCCTCGACATCGATCCAGCCGTCGTGCTCCTTGACGATACCGCTGCACACCGCCAGGCCGAGGCCGGTGCCGCCCTGACCCTCCTTGGTGGTGTAGAACGGATCGAAGATCTTCTCGCGGATGTCCTCGGGGATGCCTGGGCCGGTGTCCGCGATCGAGACCGCCACGAAGTCGCCCTCCGCCGCGCCCTCGAGGCCGGGCCGCGTGCGGCGCACCAGCCGGGTCTCGATCGACAGCGCGCCGCCGTCGGGCATCGCCTGCACCGCATTGAGCAGCAGGTTGATCAGCACCTGCTGCATGCGGTCGGCGTCGCCGGCGACCGCGGGCAGCTTGTCCGCGCGATCGATCCGGGTCTTCACCTTCGCGCTCGCGAACTGACCGGCGAGCAGCTCCACCGTGGTGGTCACCAGCTCGTCGATCTTGATCGCGCCGCGCTCCGGTGCACCGACCTTGCGACGCGTGAAGTCGAGCAGGCGCTGGATGATGCGCGTGATCCGTGCCGTCTGCTCCGCCACGATCTCCGCATTCTTCTCGACGGCCTCGGAGTCCTTCGACTTCTTCTGGATCGACCGTGCGCGGCCCGCGATCACGTTGAGCGGCGTGCCGACCTCGTGCGCGATCTCGGCGGCGAGCTGACCGATCGTCGCCAGCTTCTCGGTGTGACCGAGCCGCTGCTCGAGCGCGAGCTTCGCCTCGTTCTGCCGCGAGGTCTCGCTGCGTGACTCGCGCAGCGAGTAGGTCATCTCGTTGAACCGGGTCGCGATCGTGCCGATCTCGTCGTCGCGCTCGCTGAGGATGACGTGCGACAGGTCGCCCTTCGCGACGTCGTCGATGCCGCGCAGCAGCTTGGTGATCGGCCGGCTGACGAACCGGCTCGCCAGCGCACCGACCACGATCGTGCTGACCACCACGATCAGCAGCACCAGCATGATCGCGCGCCGCTGATCCTCGCCGGTGAGCTCGAGCACGTCGTCCGGACGGGAGATCTCGAGCATGCCGATCACCTTCGCGTCCTCGCCGCGACCCGACGACAGGATCTGATCGTGGAAGTACTCACCATCCTCGGTGTCGGCGATCGACGCGTGCGGCGCCTCGAGCAACGTGTTGAGGCGCTTGAGCTGACCCGCGGTGAACGCACCCGGCGGATCGTCGGCACTCTCCGACGGCACCACCACCACACGCCAACCACCACTCGCACGCCCGAGGTCGCGCAGCTGCTCCTCCGTCGGCGCAGCGTGCAGGTTGCGAGCCTCGAGCGCGACCCGGATCGTCGACGCCATCGCGCGCGCCTCGCGCTCGACCGCACCGCGGCGATCTGCCGAGCGCTCGCGCAGATCCATGATCGCGTAGGCCGCGGCCGCGATCGCCACCACGACGGCCGTGGCAACGGTGATGCGGGTCGCGACCTTCACGCCCGAAGAATAGCCTGCTCGTGATCGGGCCGCGAGGCAGCCATCGAACCGTTCACAGCCCGTGGGACGCCATCGCGATGCGCTCGGCGAATTGCTGGCTGTGGCCGCTGTCGCTGCCGCTGCCGCAGCCGCTGCCGCTGCCGTTGCCGCTGCCGCAGCC
>JAEYYY010000328.1 GCA_023430775.1 Pseudomonadota bacterium | reverse complement strand
GGGTCAGCTTGCGCGCGGGCCGCGCCGAGCGCCAAGACCGGTGCGCCTCTGCGAGCGGCGGCCGCACAGCTCGAGCGCCTTCGAACACGCGCCGCGTGCCCGCGCTCGTCACGACCCTCGCGCGCTGACCCGCGACGGGCGAGAGAGCGCCCGACCGAGGCACGGTGCGTCGTTCGTGATCGAAGGGACCTTCCTTGCTCGACCTGCAACCGAGCTCGCAACGAGACCGCACCCGAGCACTCCCGCTCCACAGTGTCGTTGAGGAGGCTCCTTCACGCCCGACCCGCAACCGAGCTCGCAATCAAATCGCGCCCGAGCACACGAAGATAGGTGCAACTCCGCGACGTCGTCGTGATTGACCGAGGAGACTTCCTCATCGCGACCCGCAACCGAGCTCGCAATCAAATCGTGCCCGCTGTCGCCAGGCAGCGCATGGCCGGCAAGCTCGAGATCGGGTTTCCGGCGGGCCGTGGACAAAGCCCTGGCGACTCACGTCGCGACTGCGTCAACGCCAACATCGTCGTGCCGGCGCTGACGCGGGTTTACAGCGCTTACTCTTCGTCGTCGTCGGCGGGGGCGTCGCCGTCGTCGCCCTCATCGGCGGCGTCATCGCCACCAACGTCCACGCCACCGGCGTCATCGTCATCGGCAGCAACCACGTCAGCGCTACCGTCGTCGCTGACGTCGTCGGTGTCGACTTCGTCCTCGACCGCGTCGCTGGCGGCGGCGGGGGTCACCTCGTCCACGGCAACGATGTCGTCGTCGCCGTCCTCATCCTCGTCATCCTCATCCTCGTCATCCTCGCCGGTATCATCACCGCCTGCCCCGTCACCGACCTCCTCACCCGCGTCGTCGGCGGGACCGGCCTGTTCGACGACGTCCTCGACGGCCGGGATGTAGCCGCGCTGCTTGTCGATGAAGGCGATCGTCTTCGCGACCGTGCCGCCGAAGCCACCGAAGTAGTCGTTGTCGGGATCGGTGGCGACGCCGAGGTCATCGCCCAGCTGCTCGTAGAACGGGCCCGGATCCGCATCGAAGCCGTTCGGATCGGTGGCGAGGATCTTCTCCTCGCTCCAGTCACCGGCGGCGTAGAAGTCGCGGAACGCCGAAATCACGGCCTCCTTCGAGGAGCCAGTGGCGGCCTTCGGCGCTTTCTTGGCCGGCGCCTTCTTGGCAGCGGGCTTCTTGGCAGCGGGCTTCTTCGCCGGCTTCTTGGCAGCGGGCTTCTTCGCCGCCTTCTTCTTCGGCGCAGCCTTCTTCGGAGCCTTCTTTGCTTTCGCCTTCTTCTTCGCCTTGGCCATGCGCGGAACGTAACGCAGTCAGCGGTCCTCGGAGAACGGCTGCGTGGAGCGAGATCTGCATCCCTGGGACCTCGAAAAAGGAGGAAACGACATGATGAGCACTCTCTCGACGGCCGCCTGGGCCGCGCACGAGATCTCGCTGGCAACGGCCGCCGGTGGCGTGCTGTTTGGCCGCGCCGCACTTGCACCGTCGCTGGAGGAGATCTCCAGTCCGGGCGAGCGCGATCGGATCTCGGCTTGCGCCTGGTCGCGGTTCTCGTGGCTGAATCTCGCAGCGCATGGCGTGATGGCCGCGAGCTGGCTCGCCGGGCGCACCGTGCTGAGCGGCCGCGAGGTCAGCGGCACGGCGCGCACCCTGACCCTGGTCAAGGACGGGCTGGTGATCGGGAGTCTCGTCACCGGGCTCGGGAGTAACGTCATCGGCTTCATGCTCGGCAAGCAGATCGAGAAGAACCGCGGACCGGCACAGGTCAAGGCGGGCGTCGCGCCGGAGGACAAGAAGACCCTCGCCCTCAGCAAGGCCACCGGCATCCTCGGTACCGCGAACCTGATCGCGAACGTGGCGATCCTGGGCATCACGAGCGTGCTGGCGATGGAAGGCAACAAGTCGACCCGGTGGTCGTTCTTCAGCCGGTTCCTGCCGTAGCGGCCCTGCGACACCGCTGACGGCTCGATTCGACATCACGGCCAGCGCGTGTGAACGCCCGGTGCTCACACCCGCCTGGCGGCCTCGGGCAGGCTGGAGTCATGCGAATCGTGGCCGTCCTTGCCGTCCTGCTCGCAGCGACACCCGCGCTGGCCGAGGAGCCGCGCGCCGTCCGCGGCGAGACGATCATCATTCGCGGCCACGCACCCGGCTGGCAGCAGGCCGAGCCGAAGGGCAATCCTCGCATCGCCCCGAAGTACAGCGACGCGGCGATCGAGAAGGATGCGTGGACGCGCGCCTGGCTGTTCCTCGACATCGACGACCGCGGCGTGGTCAAGCGCGTCAAGTTCATCAAGCGGCCCGGCTACGACCTCGAGAAGATCGCGCTCGAGCGCGTGTTCAAGACGCGCTTCGAGCCCGCCCGCGATGGGCTCGGTCGAGCGGAGGCCTCGACCCTGGTGTTCCCGATCGAGTGGCCGTCGTACTGGTGGATCGTCAAGCACGAGGGCCTGGTGACCCGGATCCCGGCGAACGTGGGAGGCGTGCCCTGTCGCGATAGCGGCAATCCGCTCAACCTGGATCGCGCGCACCCCATGTATCGCGACTGTTCGATGCCCGATCTGTCGCGGATCTCCGTCGAGCCCTGGATCGAGCGTCCGCGCTAGTCTCGATCAGCCGCGGATCTTCGTCGACCCTCGAGGCCGTCCTCGCCAGCTTCCAACACCTCCGCGCGCCCTCAGGTGAGCGGCTGCGATCAGAGACGTGCTTGGCGGGGTCGGGCATGGCATCTGATTGCATCGACCTGATATCGCGATGTCGGGATCGGCCGCCGCCTATAATCGGACCTGATGGACGTCGTCGAGGTCGCTCAGATCGCGCTGTTCGCGATGCTCGGCCTCCTCGTGGTCGCGGAGCTCGCGTTTCCGGTGCGCGGCGGCGCGGCGCAGATCCGTGGCTGGCGGATCAAGTGCCTGCTGTTCATGCCGATGATCGTGGCGATCACGGTACTCGTGCCGTTCGCGATGGCGCCGCTGATCGCCGAGCTGCGATGGCTGCCGGGGTACGAGCTCGGCATCGCCGGTGGCACCGCGGTCGGCATCCTGGTCTCGGAGCTGATCATCTACTGGGTGCACCGGCTGCATCACCGCGTGCCGGTGCTGTGGCGCTGGATCCATCAGCTCCACCACAGTGCGGAGCGAATGGACGTCTTCGGGTCGGCGTACTTCCATCCGTTCGAGATCATCGAGGGCAACGTCGTCGGCGTGTTCCTGTTCAACGTCGTGCTCGGCCTCGCGCCGGAGGCGGCGGCACTGGCGACGATCTGGCAGGCGTTCGCCGGCGTGTTCCAGCACGGCAACATCAGGACGCCGGTGTGGCTCGGCTATCTGATCCAGCGCCCCGAGTCACACGGCGTGCACCACCAGCGCGGCGTGCACGGCTTCAACTACTCGAACCTGCCGCTGTGGGACATCGTGTTCGGCACGTTCCGGAACCCGCCGGCATGGGACGGCGAGGCCGGGTTCTATGCCGGCTCGTCGAGGCCGACCTGGCGCATGCTCCTCGGCAACGACATCGGCGAGGACCCGCAGCGCGACGCCGTTTGATAGAGTGGGCGAGTGGGTGGCCTCCGGCTGATGCTGTTCGATCGCACGTGCCGCGGCAGTCGCTTCCTGCCCGGTCTCAGCCACGCGTGGGAAGCGGGCGGCGTGCTCTACCACCGGCTCGGGCGGATCGATCGGTGGTACGGCGCGGCGTCGTGGGCGGAAGGGCTCGACTGGCTGATCGATGCATCGCGCGAGCAACCGATCGCCGAGATCCAGTTCTGGGGACACGGCGAGTGGGGCGGCCTGTGGATCGAGGAGCAGCTCCTCAAGGCGGACGCCCTCGAGCCCGGCCATCCGATGCACGAGCGCCTCGTCGCGATCAGGGAGCGGATGACCCCGGCCTCGCTGTGGTGGTTTCGCAGCTGCGACGTGTTCGGCACCGAGGTCGGTCATGACTTCGCGCGCCGCTGGACGCGGTTCTTCAACTGCCGCGCCGCCGGCCACACGCACACCATCAACATGCTGCAGAGCGGCCTCCACGTGCTCGCGCCCGGCGAGGAGCCGACGTGGCCGATCGACGAAGGCGTGGTGCCAGGCCTCGATCACGCGAGCACGTCGAGCGTGTTCGCGCCCAACACGATCACGTTCCTCCACAACAACCTGCCGAGGAGCTAGTGGAGCGCCTGTACGACGAAGGCGTCGTGCCCGGCCGCGACCTCGTGGAGCGCCCGCACGACGAACGCGCGGTGCCCGGCCTCGATCACGCGAGCACGTCGAGCGTGTTCGCGTCCACGATCACGTTCCGCCACGACAACCTGGCGAGGAGCTAGTGGAGCGGCCGTACGTTCCGGCGCTCGGCTTTCATCGGCTGACCGCGCTCTACGATCCGCTGATCCGCAGCTGGAGTGCCGCGGCGCGCATGCGGCGGTCGGTGATCGATGCGATGGAGCTCGCGCCGGGCATGCGCCTCCTCGAGCTCGGCGCCGGCCCCGGCCGCCTCGCGATCCAGATCAAGCAGCGGCACCCCGAGGTGACGATCGACGCCGTCGACATCGACACCTCGATGATCGCCCGCGGCCGCCGCAACGCCGCCGGTGCGAAGGTGGACGTCGCGTTTCACGCCGGCGACATGACCGCGCTCGCGCCGGAGCTCGGCACCTACGATCGCGTCTACTCGACGATGACGTTCCACCACCTGTGCCCGGCATCGAAGCACGCCGCGCTGGCATCCGCGCGCCGCGTGCTGCGCGACGACGGTCGCTTCGTGGTCGCAGACTTCAGCAAGCCGCGCGACCTGCTCCAGCACGCGCTGTTTCGCTGGATCCAGCAGCCACTCGATGGCTACACGAACACGCAGCCGCATCGCGACGGCAGCTACGAGCGCGCCGTCCGCGACACCTTCACGACCGTCCATTCGGCCGCCGTGTGGAAGACGGTGGCCGGCACGATCGAGATGTTCGTCTGCAGCCGCTAACAACGAAGCCCGGACCACGAGGTCTCGATCGGTACCCGTTCACGGGGTGCACTGCGCGATCGGCGGGCAAAGGTCCTCTCAGTCGTGGCTCGTTACAACGAGCGTTATAACGAAATCCGTTATGACGACGGTCATAACGATACGCAGTGACCGCGTGCGTGGTCCTGGCAGCCACCGTGCAGATGCCGGTGGTTAGCAGGACGCGACTCGCAACCACGTCCGAGTGGACCGTCCTCCTACCCGCCGTGAGGCTTGCAGAAGCCATCCTCACACTCGAGGCCGGCGCCGCAGTCGGCGTCGAGCGTGCACTCGTTGCCCTGCGGATCGTCATCGACGCCGTTGTCCTCGGTGCAGTCGTCACCACCGTGCGCCTTGCACGCGCCGTCCTCGCACTCCTCGTTGGCGGGGCAGTCGGTGTCGACGCTGCATGCAGCGCCTGAAGATGGGCAGGTCGTCGTGCCGTTACTCGCGCCGGTGGTCGAATCGGTGGCGTCCGTGCCGCACGCGGCAAGGATCATCGTCAGCAAGAGGGTCTTGAACATCCCGGTACTCCTTCGCCGGGCCGCACGTGCGAGGGCAATGCCAGCGCGCGGTCACGCGTCGACGACGAGTTAACGAGAGCCGAATCGAATTTGTGCGCGGCTCGTACAGCTCGACTGTGCTGACTTCGTGCTCCGAATTCTTTGCACCATCGCGCAGCGGTTGCGTGCGGCGGTCATCGCCACGGTCGTGCGAAGCGCGATGCGATTCCCATGAACGTCTTCAGCGAGTCGCGCATCGAAACGCGCGTGTCGCGAAGTGCGGCGTAGAGGCGCTCGTCGTCGCCGGCCAGCGATCCGGTCGCCAGCGCGGCCGCGAGCTTCGCGCACACCAGCGACAGCGCGACGCCGGTGCCGCCGTAGCCGACGTTGAGGACGACGGCAGGATTCCTCGTCGAGCGGCGCAGGATCGGCAAGCCGGTCGTGGTGGCGTGGAAGGCGCCGCCCCAGACCTGCGCGATGGTCGCGCCCGGAACGCTGATCGCCATCGCCTCCGAGAGCTGGCGGCGGGCGCGATCGGTATCGCGGGGGGCGCGCAGCACGTCGACACCGCCGAAGATCACGCGCCGGTCGTGCGTGCGGTGATACGGCTGGTAGAGGCCACTGACCTCGATGGTCATGTCGCCGTCACGCGACGCATTCGCGCCGGCGTCTAATGCGAGCGGCGCACTGGCCGCGAGAAAGCTGTGCACCGTCAGCGCGCGCAGGCGTTCGCCGACATCGAGCGGCCCGGTGTAGCCGTTCGTGCACACCACGATCGTGCCGGCCTCGATCGCCGATTCGCCGCTGATGCGAACCCGCGTGCCCTCGATCGCTGTCGCTCGAGCGCCCTCGTGAATGTCGACGCCGAGCTGCTCTGCTCGGTCCGCCAGCGCGCGCACGAGCGCGAACGGATGCATCGTGTAGGCATCCATCGCGAGCACCGCACGACCGCGCTCGACGATGCTCTCGGTCATCGAGTGCGCGAGGCCGACGCGCGCGACCGCATCCGCGAGCGCCCTGACGCTGCCGTCCCACAAGCGCGAGGTGCCGCGCATCGCCAGCGTCGCCGGCGCGAGCTCGCAAGCTGACAACCCGCCGATCCAGCGCGCCAGCTCGTGAACCTCGCGATTGATCTGCGCGGCCGCCCACGCGTGCTCGCGGCCGACCAGCCAGATCGGCGCCGCGAGCGGCGACAGAAAGCCGGCATTGCGACCGCTGGCACCGAACCCGATGCGCTCGGCCTCGAGCACGGTCACCCCGACGCCGCGCTCGCGGATCCGGATCGCGGTGGCGAGCCCCGCAAACCCACCTCCGATCACCACCACGTCGGTGCGGCGCGGAACGGGACGAGATGGGCGCAGGCGCACCTCACGCTCCCAGTAACTCGCAGGCATCGGCATCGCGAGACGCCACTCTAATGTGCTGTGCGGTAACCCGCATTACGCAGCGACGAATCGCAGACGATTGTTGCGACCGTGACCGCCGGGCCTTCCACATGACTACGTGGCCGAGACCGGGGGGTGGCGACGCGATACGGATCCTGCTCGTCGATGACGAGGCCGATATCGTCGAGCTGTTCTCGATGGTGCTCGAGCGGCGCGGTCACAGCTGTGCGATCGCCTCGACGGGCCACCACGCCCTCGAGCTGGTCGAATCGTTTCGCCCCCATCTCCTTCTGCTCGACATCGGGCTTCCCGATATCGACGGCTACCAGGTCGCACGTCAGGTGCGCGCGAGCCGCGGCAACACGATCTTCATCGCCGCGGTCACCGGCTGGGGCAAGCGCGAGGATCGCGAGAAGGCGTTCGCCGCCGGCATCGACACGCATCTCACCAAGCCGGTGAATGAAGGCGCGCTACTCGAAGTGCTCGCGCGCGTGGCGCGCATGACCTGACGAACCCGGCCCGCGTCCGGACGGCTGCTATGCGGCGGCGAAGTACGCGTCGCACAGCGCCACCGCCTCGGCGCCGTTCGGCAGGCCGAGCTCGTGACACGGACGCGAGCTCGCGAGGCTCGCGCGCAGCTCCAGCTCGGCCAGCTCCCGCGCGCGCTCGACGGCTTCGCGCGATGCCGCGTCGAGCCGACCCAGGATCCACGCGTGGACATCCTCGGCGAGCTCGGCATGTGCGCGCTCGTCGATCGCGATCGCCTGGAACGCGCGCCGGAGCGCGGGGCGAGCGCGCTCCGCCTGAAACGTCGCGACCAGCGCGCCGTACGCCTCGCGCACGCAGCCCTCGATCGCGTTCTCGTGTGCGATCGCCGCGAGCGACCGGCAGGGCAGGGGCGGAACCGCGATCGCGCGCGGCGTGTGACCGTGCTGCCTCGCGAGCGCGGTCATCACGCGAGCATGGCGGACCTCGTCGCGCATCGCCCGCCGCGCACGCTCGACGAGCTCGCTGGGCGCGCCCCACATCGCGAGCTCGCGTGCGAGACGATCGAATGCGGGTACGCTCGCGGCTTCGAGCTCGGCCATCGCCGCGAGCTGCGCGCCGGGCTCGTCGCAGCTCGTGGCAGCGAGCTCGAGGCCCTCGAAGCGCCGGCCGCAGTTGTGCAGCCTCTCGTTGACCATGCCGAAGGATGCCCACTCGAGCTTGCTCTCGAGCACCTTGCCATCGCCGCGAATCGCGACGCGCTGGACGAGGACCCGCTCGCCTTGCACCTGCACGGGCACCGGCGGCGGCCGCGTCCCGCCACCCTGTGGACACCAGTGATACTGGTGCATCACCGTGACCGTGGCGGGGCTCCGCTCGTGAACGATCGTGCACCGCGCGACGTTGCTGGCGGTATCCCAGAACACGCTGTCGCGGACGTTGCCGTGGGTCGCAAACTTGGGCTGCTTCGCCTTTCGCTTGTCGATGCGTGCGCTCTTCTTGTAGCTGGCGCACAGCGCGCTCGCAGGGTCGGGTGCGGGCGCGGCGGTGGTGTCGGGCACGCCGGTCGTGTCGACCGTCGTGTCGACCGTCGTGTCCGGATCGGAGGCCGTCCGGGTCTCGGTATCCTCGGGCGGCGTCGCGAACCGCGGGCCGCTCTCGACGGCAACCTCGTCCTGCGGCGGCGGTTGCTCGACCACCGGCTGGGTCGGCGATTGCGCGTCCAGCGAGCGATCGCACGCCCCGAGCACGAGCAAGACCGCATGAAAGATCCGACGCTCGATGCCCCCAGGGAAGCGACTCATCAGGCCCATGGTAACGCGGCGTCCACGCGTTCGGGTCTAAACGACAAGCGCGGCACGATGCCCCACGCTGGCCTCTTCACCGCACCCACACATCAGCGGGAGGGCAATACGTCGATGCGAGCGCCGCTCGGTGCGTCCGGCGGTCTGCCTCACCGCGTGATCGCATCCGCAAAGCGTCCGAACAGCCGAGCAAAGCGCTCGCGGTCGGCGGCCGACCAGTCCTCGATCGCGAGCTCGATCCGCGCGCGCGTCAGGTTGCTGCCGCGGCGCTGGAGTGCCGCACCTTGCCGGGTCACCGCGAGCACGACCTTGCGGCCATCCGCTTGCTCCGCC
>JAEYYY010000288.1 GCA_023430775.1 Pseudomonadota bacterium | reverse complement strand
GCATTCTCGAGCACCGTCAGCGTCCCCGCCGAGGCACCGTGCTGCTGGACGATGCCGATGCCGGCGGCGCGCGCCGCGACGCGGTCCCAGCCCGCGAGCGCGATCGACCTGTCGTCGAGCGCCAGCGTGCCTTCTCCCCCGACCACACCGGCGATGATCTTGACCAGCGTGCTCTTGCCGGCGCCGTTCTCGCCGACCAGCGCGTGCACGGTGCCGCGGCGAACGCTGATCGTCGCCTGCGAGAGCACCTCGCGCGTGCCGTACCGCCTGGTGAGCGTGGCCTCGATCATGGCTTGTCGGGCACCACGATCTTGTTCGCGATGATCTCGTCGCCGATCTTCTTCGCGCGATTGACGACATCGATCGGCAGCAGCCGGCGATTGCGCTCGTCGGCGACGAAGCCGACGCCCTGCTCTGCGAGGCCGAGCTCGTGGACGCCGCCGGTGAACTTGCCCGCCGCGAGGTCCTTGATGATGTCGAGCACGGCGACGTCGACGGCCTTGACCATGCTGGTCAACACGCAGCACGGCGCGACCTCGTACTGATCGGAGTCGACGCCGATCGCCAGCTTGTCGGTGCGCCGCGCGACCGCGAACACGCCGTCTCCGGTGCGACCGCTGGCGTGGAAGATGATGTCGGCGCCCGCGCCGTACTGCGACGTCGCCAGCTCGGCGCCCTTGGTCGGATCGGCGAACGCCTTCGGCTCGCTACCCGCGTAGGCGACGCGGACCTCGCACTCGGGACAGACGTGCTTGACCCCGGCCGTGTAGCCGGCCTCGAACTTGCCGATCAGCGGGATCTTCATGCCGCCGACGAAGCCGACCACCTTGGTGCGCGTCACCATGCCGGCGATCGCGCCGACCAGGAAGCTGCCCTCGTGCTCGCGAAACGCCAGCCCGGCGAGGTTCGGGATCGCACCGGCAGACGCCGACGGGCTGTAGTCGATGCCGGCGAACTTGACGTCCGGGAACTGCTTGGCGAGGCGCTCGAGATCGGGGCCGAAGATGAAGCCGACGCCGATCACCAGATCGTTGCCAGCCGCCGCCATCGTGCGCAGCGCGGCCTCGCGATCGGCGCCCTCCGACGGCTCGATGTACGTGGTGTCGACGCCGAGCTCGGTCCTCGCCCGCTCGAGCCCGCGATACGCGGCCTCGTTGAACGACCGATCGTTCTTGCCGCCGATGTCGAACACCAGGGCGACCCGGAGCCCGGTGCCGGCCCGCGGCGGCGGCTCGCCGATGAAGATCGCGCCTGCCGCGATGAGGGCGACGTTGATCGCCAGCAGCACCGCGATCATCCGCGAGGTGCCGGTCATGAAAAAAGGCCCGACCTCATCGAGGCGGACCTTAACAAGGAACCTGACTGGCTGCGATCTAGAGGATGATCGGGCCGGCGCAGTCCGAGACCAGCGACGGGTCGAACGCGATCGACCACTTGAACAGGAAGCCGTTGTCGATCGGCCACAGATCGGTCACGCGCATCTCCCACGTGCCGTTGAGGGTGGCGTTGGTCAGCGCCGACCACGGCGCGACCGCCTTGTAATCGCCGGGGGCGAGCGTGTTGCCGGTCGCGGCCTCGAGCATCGTGCTCGGGGCGGTCGGGGTCCAGCAATACTCCATGCCCTGGCCGGGGATCGGCGAGCCGGTCTCGTCGGACTCGTTCGGCGAGCCGAGGAACGTCTCGCCGCCATCGCGACCCTCGAACTTGTGGAGGATGAACACCGCGCCATCGGGGGTGATCAGCTCCATCTGGAGATCGCGCAGCCACGAGTGCTCCATGGTCACGCAGACCTTGAGGAGCAGGCTCGGGTCGGTGAGCGTGGCGCCATCGGGGAAGCCGATGAAGTTGAGCTGCGAGTTGTAGGAGGCGTGGCACTCCTTGAACACGCAGTTGGGCTCGCCCGCCGAGGTGCACTGGGCGTCCGTCGAGCACATCGTGCCGTCGCCCTCGCCATCCGGCAGGGCGAGCGGGGTGACTTCCGGGTTCTCGACCGCGCCGCAGACCGGGCAGCCATCGACGCCGGAGCAATCGGGATCGCTACAGTCCGCGCGGCCGTCGCCGTCGTCATCCAGCGCGTTGGCGCATGCCTCGACTCCCGTGGGCGGGTTCGGGTCGTCATCGTCGTCGCCGACCATGCCGGGGTCACGCCCCTGCGGGCCGCAGCCGACCAAGCAGAGCGAAGCAAACACGATCGCGGTCCTGATCATCTTTTTCTCGGGCCTCCGGTGGCGCGCACCTTACCGCCGTTCCCCCCGGATTGATCAAGAGAAAAAACCATGTGCGCGTGTGCTACGTTACGGGGCCTGTTAGAGGAGGGCTCTGCAGCATGGGCATCATGAGTTTCATCAAGGGTGGCGTCGCCGAGATGGCGATCGCGCGCCCGGACGCTGCCAAGGATCAGTGGGTTTACAAGCACCCGGACCAGACGATCCCGTGGAAGGCACAGCTAACGGTCGACAGTGACGAGATCGCGCTGTTCTTCAAGAACGGCCAGTACGTGGGCCAGTTCGCGGCCGGGCGGCACACGCTCGACGCCAACAACATCCCGTTCCTCGGCCAGCTGATCGACAAGTTCACCGGCGGCAACGTCTTTCTCTGTGAGGTCTTCTTCGTCACCACGCGCGAGATGCCGTCGATCAAGTTCGGCACCTCGATCGGTGACATCCAGGATCCGCAGACCGCGCTGCGCGTGCGCCTGATGGTGCATGGCGAGTTCTCGGCGAAGGTGATGGATCCGACCAAGCTCCTGATCGGCCTGGTCGGTCAGAAGAACGCGACCAACGAGGGCTTCCTCCCGTGGTTCAAGAGCCAGGTCCAGAAGACGATGAAGGACGGCATCGCCGAGCTCATCGTCAAGGAGCGCTGGCCGCTCATGCAGGCCACCTCGGGTGCCTACACCGAGGAGATCGAGACCAAGACGCTCGCCAACGTTCGCAAGAACATCGAGCCCTACGGCGTCGAGATCATCCGCTTCGGTGACTTCTCCGTCTCGATGGACGAGAAGGACAAGGAGCGGCTCGACAAGCTGGTCGACCGCATGGCCTACGTCAACGGCATGGGCTCGGTGAACGGCGGCATGGCTGCCTACCAGCAGCTCGCGCAGGCCGAGATGATGATGGGCGCCGCCGAGGGCATGAAGAAGGGCGGCGATGGCGGTGGTGGCGCGCTCCAGGGCGCCGGCATCGGCATGGGCTTCGCGATGGCCGGCCAGATGGGCGGCATGATGAACCAGGCGAACGCGAACCGGCCGCCCGAGAGCAAGGAGTCGATCATGGCCACGCTCAAGCAGCTCGGCGAGCTGAAGGCGGCCGGGATCCTCGACGAGGCCGAGTTCAACGCGAAGAAGAAAGAGCTCCTCGCGAAGCTCTGATACGGTGCGCGAGCAAGTGTCTCGCCTCGACAATCAGTCCTACTACGACGACTTCGCCGGCTGGTACGAGCGGGAACGCCACCTGCCCTACCACCGGATGCTCGACGATCTCGAGGTCGATCTCGTCGAGCGCTACGGCACCGGCAAGGACCTGCTCGAGGTCGGCTGCGGCACCGGCCTGATCCTCGATCGCACCCAGCGGTTCGCGCGCTCCGCCACCGGCATCGATCTGTCCGGCGGCATGCTGGCCAGGGCCGCGCAGCGCGGCCTCCACGTCGCGCAGGCCTCGGCCACCGAGCTACCGATCGCCACCGCCAGCATCGACGTCGCCTACTCGTTCAAGGTGCTCGCGCACATCCCCGACATCGCCGGCGCGATGCGCGAGATGGCGCGCGTCGTTCGCCCCGGCGGCTGGGTGCTCGCCGAGTTCTACAACGCGCGCTCGATCCGCCGCCTCGTCAAGGCGGTCAAGCCGCCCACCGCGGTCAGCGAGCAGACCAACGACGAGCACGTGTTCACGCGCTACGACGATGCCGCGGCGATCAAGAGCTACCTGCCGCCCGAGCTCGACTGGGTGACCTCGCGCGGCATCCGCGTGATCACGCCGGTCGCGAAGGTGCTCGAGCTACCGGTCGTCGGCGCTGCGGTACGGTGGGCCGAGCACCGGCTCGCCGATCTGCCGGGCGCGCGCGACCTCGGTGGCTTCCTGGTCGCCTGCTGCCGCCGCCGCTGATCCCAGCCTTCGGCGCATCCGGGCTTCTGTGCAATAGTCCCGTCGTGGGTCAGATCCTGGTCGTCGACGACGAACAGTCGATGCGAGAGTTCCTCGCGATCTGCTTGCGCCGCACCGGCCACTCGGTGGTGGTCGCGACCAGCGGCGAGCAGGCGGCGACCGAGCTGCGCGCGAAGCCGTTCGACGTGGTCGTCTCGGACCTGCGGATGCCCGGCGAGCTCGACGGCCTCGGCCTGCTCGACGCGATCAAGTCCGGCAAGCTCGGCCCGCTCGACTGCGAGGTCATCCTGGTGACCGCGTTCGCGAGCGCAGATACCGCGCTCGCGGCGATGAAGCGCGGCGCCTACGACTACCTGACCAAGCCGTTCCACGTCGACGAGATCAACGCGGTGATCGGCCGCGCCCTCGAGAAGCGCGCGCTGATTCGCGAGAACCTCGAGCTCAAGGATCGCGTCGCCGGTCGCGTTCGCCTCGCCCAGCTGCTCGGCAAGAGCAAGGCGATGCAGAGCGTGTTCGAGCTGATCGGCAAGATTCACTCGACGAAGACCAACGTCCTCATCACCGGTGAGTCGGGCACCGGCAAGGAGCTGGTCGCGCGTGCGCTGCACACCGAGGGCAATCGCGCGAACAAGCCCTTCGTCGCGGTCAACTGCGGCGCGATTCCTGAAGAGCTCATGGAGTCCGAGCTATTCGGGCACAAGAAAGGCGCCTTCACGGGCGCGATCGCCGACAAGCGCGGGTTGTTCCAGGAGGCCGACGGCGGCACGCTGTTCCTCGACGAGATCGGCGAGCTGTCGCTGTCGCTCCAGGTCAAGCTCCTGCGCGCCCTCCAGGAGCGCAAGGTCAAGGCGGTCGGCGACAACGAGGAGATCGCGATCGACGTGCGCGTGATCGCGGCGACCAACCGCGACCTCGAGGCGGAGGTCGCACGCAACGCGTTCCGTGCCGACCTCTACTACCGGCTCAACGTCGTCGAGATCCGGCTGCCGCCACTGCGCCAGCGCCGCGAGGACATCCCGCTGCTCGCCGAGCACTTCCTTCGCAAGTTCGGCGACGAGCACGGTCGGTCCTCGAAGCTGACCATGGAGGCGTTGCGCCGGCTCGAGAGCTACGACTTTCCGGGCAACGTTCGCGAGCTCGAGAACGTGAGCGAACGCGCGGGCGCACTGACCTCGAGCGCGCTGATCGGGATGGCCGATCTGCCCGAGGTGAAGACGACGCGACCGCTGACGCCCGAGGCACCCGCGAGCTTTCCCGCCGAGGGTGTCGATCTCGAGCGGCTGCTCGGCGACTTCGAGCGCAGCTGGGTGACGCGCGCACTCGAGCACACAGGCGGCGTTCGCAAGAAGGCGGCGGCGTTGCTCGGGATCAGCTTCCGATCGCTGCGCTATCGGCTGGTGAAGCTCGGGATCGAACGCGATGACGAAGCACCTACAGAAGCGCCTGTCGACGACGTGAGCGACGGTTAGCCGTCGGGTAGCTACGCGAATCCGGTGACGTTTTTGGGCACGCGGATTCGACTCACACGACCCGAGTGACGTTTTTCGTCCTCGGAGGAACGAGCAAACGCGGGGTTGGCGCTGGATCGGTCGTTGCTATGTCGAGCGAGCACAACGGAGGCAACGCAGACATGAAGAAGAAAGCACAGCGCGGTTTCACCCTGATCGAGCTGATGATCGTCGTGGCGATCATCGGCATCCTCGCAGCCATCGCGATCCCGGCGTTCATCGAGTACATGAACAAGGGTAAGAAGACGGAGGCCAACCTCCAGCTGCGGTCGATCGAGACCAAGGTGAAGACCTTCCGGATCGAGAAGGGTCGTTTCCCCGTTGCGGCCACCGCGCTCCCCACGACGGCCGACGCCGCGTGCGTCTACACCAAGATCCCGCAGACCGACTGGGAGGCGCAGGTTGGCTTCAAGGAGATGGGCTTCCACATCGACGAGGA
Organism: Pseudomonadota bacterium; assembly: GCA_023430775.1. Classification (GTDB taxonomy): domain Bacteria; phylum Myxococcota_A; class Polyangia; order Haliangiales; family Haliangiaceae; genus JABFXX01. The sequence continues at coordinate 5,395 of JAEYYY010000288.1, read as the reverse complement.
CTCGCGCTACCAGTATTCGTGGGCGCCGGGCGCGACCGCGGGCACCGCGACGGCTGAGGGTGACCTCGACTGCGACGGTACGCCGACCAGCCAGACGCTCGTCATGACGCTGGATAACGGTAACCTGCAGGCGGTCTACACCGACCCGACGCCGGACTGATCCAGATCCACTTCGGTTCGAATCGAACGAACACGCCGCCTCCGGGTGGCGTTTTCGTTTTTCGGCGATAGTTATCTCATCGCATGCACGCTGGTCTGGTCACGCTGTGTGCACTCGCCACGCTCACCGGGGCGCAAGGTGCGCGATACCTCGCCAACGAGGAGCGCCCGCCGAGCTCCAGCGAGCCGTTCGCACCGTCGCGAGAGGCGGCGCCGTTCCTGTCGCTCGGCTATCGCGAGCTCGCCGCGGATCTCCTGTTCTTCCGCCTCGTCGGTTACGTCGGCGGCCGAGAGCACACGCCAGATGGCGTGGCGTCGCTGGTCGAGGCAGTCCAGGCGATGGACCCGCGGCACAAGAGGATCTACGAGTGGGGAGCGCTCGCGATGATGTTCTCGGAGCGCCTCGCCACGCAGCGTTCGCGCGGCTCCGAGGAGGTCCGCAATCGCACGTTCCTGCGCGCGATCGCGCTCCTCGAGCGTGGCGAGCGACAGTTTCCCGACGAGTACAAGTTCCCCAAGCTCGCCGGCGAGGTCTACCTCGTCGATCTGGTGACCGAGGATGCTGCGGAGCGTCGCCGCTGGGACGAAGCCGGCGTCGCCCTGCTCGACCGTGCGGTCCGCAAGCCGAACGCGCCGGCGAGTCTCGGCACGTGGATCGCGCAGCTCCGTACCAAGCTCGGGCAGAAGGAACGCGCGAAGAACGAGCTTCGCGAGCTCCTGCTCATCACCGATGACGAGAAGGCACGAGGCGAGCTGCTCGAGAAGCTCGCCGAGCTCGAAGGCACCGACTCCGCCGAGGTGGCGTCGGAGATCCTCGAGGCCCGCAAGCAGTTCGAGGCGCAGTGGCGGGCCGATCGACCGTACATGCCAGCGTCGCTCTACATCCTGATCGGCCCGACGCCGAAGCCCGGTTTCGATCCCGTGGATCTCGCGACCGGAGGCCGCGAGCTCGTGGGCACCGAGCTGGTCGCGCCGGTCGAACCGCTGCAGCCGTAGGTTATGCCGAGCATGGCGTCGCCCACGTCTGGTTAGTCGATCCGATCGACAAACCTCTTGAGGTGTACACGCTCGATCCCGAAGCCAAGCAATGGCGTGAGGTGCGCGTGCATCAAGGCGACGTGGCAGTACGAGCTGCACCCTTCGATGCCATCGAGCTCGATCTCACCGCACTGTGGTCGCCTCCGCGGACGGCGTGATTACTTCGGCAGGCGGTCGGAGAAGTCCTTGATGACCTTCTCGACGCTGTCGGGCTTGATGTCGACGACGAAGCGCTCGTTGATGCCGAACTCGTTGTTGATGAGCGTGATGCGGTGCTTGCCCGCGGACAGCTGCATCTTCGGCTGCGGCGTGTGGAGGCCGGTCGGCGCACCGTCGACGTAGATCTCGCACGGCGGCTTGGAGCCGAGCAGGAGCGTGCCGGTGCCCTTCGGCTTCTCGACGACGACCGGCGGCTTCGGCGGATCCGGCTTGGGCACGTCCGGCTTCGGCGGATCCGGCTTGTTGATCGGATCGGGCTTCGGCGGGTCGGGCTTGACCGGCGGCGGCTTCGGCGGGTTGGTGACCTTGATGTCGGGCTTCGGTGGCGGATCCTGCGTCGCCACCGCGCTGGTCTTCTCGAGCGGGACGTTGACCTTCTCCTCCTGCGCACCGGTGAACTGCACCGGGCGATTGACGGAGACGTAGCCCTGCTTCTCGAACAGCACGTGGTACTGCTTGCGCGGATCGAGCGGCGCCTTCTGCGGCGACGGGCCGAGCACCTCGCGCTTGCCGCCGTCGATGATCAGCGAGACCGTGGCGCCCGACGGCACCGAATCGAACACGCCGACGATGCCCTGGATCGGCTGCAGCACGATGTCGATCTTCGGCGCCTTGCCGAGCTCGACCGTGACCTCCTGCGACTGACCGAGGAAGCCGGGCGGCGGCTCGATCTGGATCTTGTGGGGACCGGGCGGGATGCTGCGGATGCGCGACGGCAACCGATCCTGGCGCGACTCACCGTCGAGCTTCCACGTGATCAGGCCGGGCGGCGTGACGTAGAGATCGAAGCCGGTGTTCGGATCGGCCGGCGGCGGCGTGGTCTTGGTCAGGTTCGTCGGACCGGCGCTGCCCGGGTCGGGCGTCTTCGTCTGGCCGTCTTCACCGGTCAGCATGATGACGGCGACCACGGCGATCGCCGCGACCACCGCGCCACCGATCGCGATCAGCAAGATGTTCTTGCTGTTGCTCTTCTTCTGCGCCGCGATGCCCTGGCCGAACGACGCCATCGGATCGAACAGCAGCGCGGGCTCCGACGCCGGAACCGGCGGGATGTGACTGCCCGAGCTGAGCGCGTTCGCCGCGAACGGATGCGCGCCCGAATGGTGCTGATGCGCGTCGTAGCCCGGCGGCGGCTCTGGAGCGACCGTGCGATTCGAGCCCGTCGCGATCTTGGGATGCGCGCCGTTCGAGCCGTTCGAGCCGTTGCTCGGCACGATGTTCGGGTTCGAGCCTTCCCAGCCACGCACCGTCGAGCCGACCAGGTTCGACAGATCGGGATTGTTGGCGGCCGCCTGCCCGACGCCCATCGGGTCCATCGCTGCGGCGGCCATCGTCGGCGCACCGGGCGGTGCGAGGGGAACGCGCTGACTGATCGACGGATTCGACGCCGGCGCGGCCAGCGGCAGCGGCTTGCTCGTCGACCGCGCGGCGGCGGGCTGCTTGTTGCGCGGATCGTCCTCGGGGTTGTCGTAGATCTGGGTCTCGAGCTCGTCGTCGTCCCAGTTGAGCTGGTCGGAGGAATTCTCGTCGCGCGCCAAAGAATGATCCGCCGAGTGTGCCCCACCTCTGGTGGGGTCAGTCGGCGGCTTGCTCGCGAGCGACGGCACCGCGGCGACCTGCACCGGAAGCTGCGAGGTCGACACGCGAGGGGGCGGTGGCGGCTTGGTGCCCATCGGCCCGAGCGCCTGCGTCGACTTGCGGACCGGCGGCGGCGTCTGCCGGCCGGTGATCGTGCGGGGCTGCAGCGTGGGCGGCTCGGCTGGAGGCGGCTTGAGCTGGCGATAGCTCTCGAGCTTCGCCGTCTCTTCCTCGATCTCCTTGCCGAACGTCTTCTTCATCCAGCCCGCGAGATCTTTTCGCGAGTAGAACTCGCCGGCGGTGTAGACGAACGCTTGCAGCTCGTCGTGGAGATCGATCGCGTTCTGGTAGCGATCCTCGGTGTCCTTCGCGAGCGCCTTGAGCACGATGCGCTCGAGCTCGTCGGGGATCCGGCGGTTGTACGTCGACGGCGGCAGGATCTCGACGTTGCGGACTTTCTCCAGCGTCGAGAAGTCGCTTTCGCCGACGAACAATCGCTCACCGGTGAGGAGCTCGTAAAGGACGATGCCGGCCGAGAACACGTCGCTGCGGCGATCGACCGGCAGACCACGGACCTGCTCCGGGGACATGTAGCCGAACTTGCCCTTGAGAATGCCCGCCTGCGTCTTGGAGCCTTTGCCCGCCGCCTTCGCGATACCGAAGTCGATGATCTTGACCTCGCCCTCGAACGACACGAGCACGTTCTGCGGCGACACGTCGCGATGCACGAGCGACAGCTCGCGGCCCGACTGATCGCGCTTGTTGTGCGCGTAGTCGAGACCCTCGCAGGTCTTCATCACGATGAAGCACGCCTGCGCGACGGGCATCGCTTCACCGACGGTGCGGCAGCGATCGAAGATGCCGCGCAGATCGCGGCCGTGCACGTGCTCGAGCGCGATGTAGTAGCTGCCGTCGACGACACCGAGATCGAAGATCTGCGCGATGTTCGCGTGGTTCAGCTGCACCGACAGCTTCGCCTCTTCGATGAACATGCGGATGAACTCTTTGTCCTCCGCGATGTTCGGCAGGATGCGTTTGACCGCGACCAGCCGCTCGAAGCCTTCGACGCCAAATGCCTTCGCGCGGAACACCTCGGCCATGCCGCCGACGTTGATTCGCTCGAGCAGGAAGTACTTGCCGAAGGGAGTCGGCTTTTTCACGTTGGGCCCACCACTGATCGCTCTATCAGGTCGGACCCTAACGTAAATCGATTCCTTGGGCCATTCGTTTCAGAGACCTGCAAGCCAGGTATGTGCTTGTCGCACAAGCCTATTGGGCGGCGAGTGCCTGGGCCGGTTCCATCTTGGCCGCGCGGCGCGCCGGCAAGAAGCCGCCGAGGATGCAGAACACCGTCGAAAACATCAGGCCGCTCGCCCAGATCCAGCTGTCGAAGCTGAACCACGAGTCCGGCTTGAACGGGAACGGCGGGATGTACTTCCCCGCGTACCAGTCGGCGCCTGCGGCCAGCCCGAGGGCCAGCCCGACCCCGATGAGCCCGCCGACGATCCCGATCAGCGCGGCCTCGCCGAGCATGATCAACCGGACGTCGAGCTCGGTGGCTCCGACGGCGCGCATGATGCCGATCTCGCGGCGTCGCTCGGACACCTGGATGTAGAAGTTGTGGCCGATGTTGATCACCGCGATCACGAGGATCGCGATCGAGATGATCAGGAACAGCAGCCGGATGACGAAGATCGCGGTCGCGAACTTCTTGCCGAGCTGATCCTCGAGGCGCAGGCCCGGGCCACCCTTCGCCTCGGGCAGCTCGATCCACTCGCTGAACACGGCGATCTTGTTGCGGTCCTTGAACTTGACGATGATCGACGAGTACGCGCCGGCGGCTTCCTCGCCGAGGTAGTCGCGATTCCACCGCCGGATGTACTCGATCGGCATGGTCACGCCGACCGGCATCGCGCGCGAGGACACGCCGACGACGACCGCCTCGACGCGGCGCGGCCGCTTCTTGGTGACGACGCCGGTGCCGGCGATCGTGGTGTAGCCGAGACCGACCGAGAACCGCATCGCGGACAGGCCGCGCTGCTGGATCAGCATGTTGACCAGGTTCTGATCCGCCATCGGCATGCCGTGGCTCTTCGCGAACTGGTTGTTGTAGAGCTCGACCACCGTCGACGACAGCACGATCGGAACGCGGTGCTTGCAGCGCCGCTCCTGGTCGTCGCAGTAGTAGCGATCCGGATCGGGGCACGGGTTGTAGTAGGGCTCCTTGGTACCCGGCGCATCGGTGGGCGGATCGACCGCGGGCGCATCGCCGCTGCCGCTGCCCGCACCTGCCGCGCTACCGCTGCCGGTCGCCGGTGGACCGGCGGCGGCACCCGAGCCATCGCCCGTCGAGTCGGTGGTCGCGCTGCCCGAGCCGCTTCCCGAGCCGGCGGCATCGGCG
>JAEYYY010000233.1 GCA_023430775.1 Pseudomonadota bacterium | reverse complement strand
GACGACCTGATCGACGGCGGCGACGGCCGCGACGTGATCTACGCCGGCGCCGGCAACGACCTGGTGCACGGCCGCGGTGGCAGCGACCGGATCTACGGCGGCCCCGGCAACGACATCCTGTTCGGCGACATCCTCGACGACAAGCTGTTCGGCGAGGAGGACGACGACACGCTGATCGGTGGCCACGGCACCGATCGCCTCGACGGCGGTCCCGGCGCCGACTTCATGCGCGGCGACACCGGCAACGACACGTTCGTCGGAGCCGGCGGCTACGACATCGCGAGCTTCGCCACGGCCTTGCCGCCCGGGCAGACCGAATTCAAGGCCGACGGGACCCCGAGCCCGATCACCGGCATGCTGATCGACCTCGACACGCCCTGCAAAGACGCGTCGGCCGGCGGCTGCTCGAACGGCGACGGCGGCAACGAGTCGCTGCACGGCATCGAGGAGGTGATCGGCAGCTCGTTCACGGATCGCGTTCGCGCCGCCGGCCGCAAGGTGGTGGGCGGCTTCGGTGCCGACGAGATCGAGAACGCGACCGGACCGGCGCCGGGACCGATGACGCCCGCGTCGACGGTGTTCATCGACAGCGCGACGCTGCAGGGCAAGCTGGTCGACGTCGGTGTCGTGGTGCTCGGCTCTCCCGGACCGGACGATCTCGAGATCGTCGGCAACGGATCGATCGTCAACGTGATCTCGCGCAACGGCGTGGCGCTCGCGGCGGGTGAAGGCTGCGTGGTGCAGGCCGGCAACCGCGTGCACTGCGACGTCGGCGCGTACATCGGCGCGCGGCCGCATCGCGAGGCGGTGTTTCACTTCATCGTCGCGTGGGGTGATCGCGGCGCCGACAAGATCGAGTTTCGCGGCGACTTCCCGCGCGAATTCGAGACCCACAGCTCGGGTGGCGAGGGCACCGATCACCTGATCGGCGGCAGCGCCCAGGACGTGATGTTCACCGGCACCGACGGCACCGACTACCTCGAGGGCCGCGATGGTGACGACGCGTTGCTCAGCGAGAGCCACCACACGGCGGTGTGGAAGGATGGCAACCGCCCCGAGGTCGGGCAGTACCGCGATGGCGCGGATACACTCGACGCCGGCCCCGGCAACGATCAGCTGGTCGCCGATTACGTGTGCGGCGGCCATCGCTACATCGGCGGCCCCGGTCACGACATCGCCGGCTTTGCCCGCAGCGGCAAGTTCCCGATCCACGCGCAGCTCGGCGGCCAGATCGAGAACGCGAACAAGACGCGATGGTGGGGCGCGGCGGCGAACATGAACCTCTGCGGATCGCGCCCGAACCAGTGGACGACGTGGCGCACCGGCGAGGGAGCGGACCTCGAGGTGCTCGAGGCCTCCGACGGCGCGGATCACCTGTGGGGTGACAACCGGCCGAACGTGATCTGGGGCCGGGCGGGCAACGACACCATCAAGTCGTTCGCCGGCCGCGACGAGATCCTCGGCGCCGATGGCGACGACACCATCGATGGCGGCGGCGACGCCAACTACATCGAGTTCGGCCGCGACAACTGACGCTACAGTGGAGGCGTGGATGCGTCGTGGCTGGTCACCCTCGCCTGCGCGCGGTGCGGTGCGCCCGGCAAGTTCCTCGACGATCGGCTGATCGCGATCTGCGAGTACTGCGGCCACATCCTCGGTGCGCATCGCGCGCTCGCGGCTGGCCACGAGAACCTCGCGTTCGCCGAGGTGCGGTCGTATGTGATCCCGACGCTGGCGGATGCGCGCCGGCTCGAGCTCGCCGATCGCAAGTACGCGGCGCTGGAAGCCAGGGATGCAGCGACGCTCCATGCCGCCACGCTCGAGCTCGCGGCCCTCGATGCGATCGAGGCCGGCATGCCACCCGATCAGGTCACCACGTGGGCGCGCTGGACCGCGGCGATCGAGCACGTGTCGACGTTCGGCCATCGCGTCGCGCTGGTCTCGCCGAAGGTCGAGGCGTTCGCCGCCGATCCGGCGCACTACGTCGAGCACGCGCTCGATCGCTGGACGCACACCTATCGCGAGCTGCTCTCGGATCCAGAATTTCCGGTCGAGCTCGCGCCCGCGATCCCCGCCGAGGTCGCCGCGCTCGATGCGCTCCTCGGCAGTCTCAAGGCGTGGGTGATGTTCGCGCCGCTGTCGGCGTTCACCACGGCGTTGACCACCCTCGGCCAGCGGCCGATCCACGAGCGCGGCGCTCCCCTGCCCTGCCGGACCTGCGGCGCGACGATCTGCGCCGAAGCGCTGGCGACGCTCGCGTGCACGTACTGTCGCGCGGCGCTCGAGGTGCGCCGGCACATCTGGCTCGACGGTCTGCTGCGCGCGGTCGCGATGGCGAACGCCGACACGCTGGTCCAGCGCGATCGCGCGTACGCCGTGGTCTGCATGCTGACCAACGCGGTCGCCGTGCGCGGCAACGAGCGGTTGCCCGAGGCGATGATCGCGGCGTATCTGGCCTCCGTCGAAGGGGTCGAGCGCGCCGCGATCGTCGAGATCACCGCGTTCATGATCCGGTATCACTCGCTCGCTGCCGACGCGAAGCGCGCGGTCGAGACCGTGCAACGGCTCGTCGAGCACGTGCCGGCGACGATCCCTGCGCCACCGGGGCGGCGGGTCGGCGCGTTCATCGCGCTCGAGCCGAGCGAGGCGTGGCGGCGGACCTCGATCCGCAACTGGAAGCGCGTGCTCCGGTACGCGACGGTGTCAGGCGATCAGCGCGGCCTGGTCGCGGTCAATCAGCTGCTGCCGCCGCTCGCCGGTGGCTACCTGCCCGATGCCGGCGATGCGGCGGCGTTTCTTCGCGCGACCGGCGAGTCAATCGATCAGGTCCGAGCCGCGATCGCGCTGCACCGGGTGGGCGAGCACGATCTGGACAAGCGCGCCTTCTGGGATGCGCTCGCGATCGCGATGTCCTGAGCTGAGTCCGCATGTCGGACAGCCGTGTAAGTGAACACCGTCCCTAGCCGGCCGTGAGAACTCGCGCAGTTGGGAGCGGAAGTGCACCAAGTGGAGACAGTCCCCATCACTTGAGCTTGGTGCCCATCACTTGAGCTTGGTGACGCAGTCCTTCATCTCGCGCTCGAGCCGATCGGCCTTGTCGTCCTGATCCTTGGTCGGCTTCGCGTCGGCGATGTCCTTGGCCGCGGTGGCGAGCCAGGTGTCCATGTCCTTCTTCATGGACTCGGCGCACGCCTTGTCGGCGCACGCGCAGACCTTGTCGCGATAGCCCTGCATCTGGGTCAGGAAGTTGTCGATCTTCGACGTGCCACCGGGCGCGCCGGGCGTGCCGACCTCGGCCTTCTTGCGGCACTCGGCCATCTCCTTCTGGAGCGCGTTACCGCGAACCTCCTGCAGCTTGTTCGGCTTCTCCGTCATCTTCGCGCGCAGGTTGCGCTGCCACTCGGAGAATTCGGCCTGCAGCTTGTCGGCGCACGCCTTGTCCTTGCACGCGCACATCTTGCCCTTGAAGGTGTCGAGCTCTCCCAGTACGGCCTCGATCGGATCGGCAGCGGCGGCTGATCCGGAACCCGAGCCCTTGCCCGCCTTCATCGAGATCTGCACCTTGCACGCCATCAGCTGGCGGTTCAGATCGTTGCCCTTGCGATCCTGCTCGGGCGTCGGCTTGGGCCGCGTCGCGTTGCCCTTGCGGAACTCCTGGCGCCAGGTCGTGAACTCCTTGAACACGGTGTCGGTGCAGCTGACGTCCTCGCACTTGCACATCCGCTCGCGGTAGCGCTCGAGCTCGGCGATCGCGGCGTCGAAGTCGGCGCTGGCGTTGCCGAGCGATGGCGTGGGCGTGGCGCTGGTCGCACCACCGGTGGTTGCCGACCCTGCGGGTTGATCGATCGGCTTGCCCTCCTTGCCCTGACAGCCGACCAGGAAGACCACCAGCACGAACGAACCGAGGCTCTGCATGGCGCCCATCCTCGAAGACGGCGCCCGCGGGTGCAATGACGGGAGCCGGCTACTTGCCGCCAGCCCGCGACGGATCCGAGACCGTGGCGATCTGATCCCAGTCGACCCGCGGCTCGTCGAGCCCGAAGTGCTTGAGCATGCCGGCGAGGACACGCCCGGTGGCGGCGACGTCGGCGCGCGCGCTGTGGGCGGCGGCGAACTCGTCACCGACGAACCGCTGGTGCGCGTGCTGGAGGCTGCGCGGCTCGCACTTCTGCCACAGCCGGAGCGCATCGACGATCTGCTTGCCGGTGAGATCGAGGCCGTGCTTCGCCGGGTGGTCATCCGGCAGCCGCGCGTACTCCGCCTGCAGCATCTGGATATCGAACGCGACGTTGTACCCGACGATGATATCCGCGGCCTCGAACCACGCCGCGATCTCGAGCGCGACCTCGCCGAACGACGGGCAACTCGCGAGCTCCGCCGCCGAGATGCCGTGGACCGCGTGGGCCGCCGGCTGGATCACGACGCCGGGCCGGATCCGCCAGGTCCGGGAGGCCGCATTGCCTTCGAGACCGCGCTGGATGCACAGCTCGATCACCTGATCGACGGCGTAATCGATCCCGGTGGTCTCGCAATCGAAGATCACGATCCGCGGGTTGGCCACCAGCGGGGTCGAATCGAGTGCTGTGTATGGCGAGAAGCCGTCCACGTCGTCACCCTACGGCTCCCCTCTGACACTCCCGCGCCCCGGTCGCGCGTCCGGGATCGCAAAAGATCGCCAAATGATCGAATGCCTTAGCGATGCGAGGGATCACTTCCCTCGATCGAGGCCGCGCGCTAGGTTCGCCGCGTGCGCTGGCTGCTGCCCGTCCTCCTGGTCGCCTGCAAGGTGAAGGAGGCTCCACCGATCAAGGACCCGTTCGCCGACCACTTCGAGCGCGCGAACATCGGGGGTGGCTACCTCGCGACCGGCGAGGGCTACGCGATCGTCAACGGCGCGCTGTCGGCCAAGGGTGCCAAGAACCACCCGCTGTGGCTCGCCCGCCGGTTGCCGCGCGATGTCCGCATCGAATTCGATGCGTGGTCGACCGACCGGCGCGGCGACATCAAGATCGAGGTCTTCGGCGACGGCCGGTCCTACGATGCCGACGGCGGCGCGTACATGGCGACCGGCTACGAGCTGATCTTCGGCGGCTGGAGCAACAGCAAGTCGATCATCGCCCGGCTCGACGAGCACGGAAAAGATCTGGTCCAGCGCAGCGACGTCAAGGTCGTGCCCGACAAGAAGTACCACTGGAAGATCGAGCGCAAGGGTCGCGTCATCAAGTGGTTCATCGACGACATGAAGACGCCGTTCCTCCAGTACGACGATCCGGATCCGCTCGACGGTCCCGGCCACGAGTACCTCGGGTTCAACAACTGGGAGACCGATACCTGGTTCGACAACCTGACGATCACGCCGATGTGAGGTGACGATCGTCGCCGCTCGTGCTCGGAAAAACCCCGCCCTGTTCGGTGTCGCCCGCGAGTGTGCACGAGCACCCGAGCCTCCCCGATCGAACTGCCCTCGCCCCTCGGTGATCGCGCCGCGGTGAGCTACAATCGTTCGGTTTCTCGGGGACATGGAGCAGTTCGGTAAATACTCGCTGATCCGGAAGGTCGGCACCGGCGGCATGGCCGAGGTGTTCCTCGCGCGCACCACGGTCGCGCAGGGTCTCAACAAGACCCTCGTCATCAAGAAGATCCACTCGGCGTACGCGCGCTCGAACCAGTTCGCCGCGATGTTCAAGGACGAGGCGAACATCGCACTCGGCCTCAACCACCCGAACGTCATCCAGGTGTTCGACTACGGTGTCGTCGGCGACACCTACTTCCTGGCGATGGAGTACGTCGAGGGCCTCGACCTGCTCCGCCTGCTGCAAGAGGCCGCGAAAGCGCGGCAGCGCATCCCGTACGGACTGTCGACGTACATCGTCCAGCAGCTCTGCAAGGGCCTCGACTACGCGCACCGCAAGACCGACGAGTTCGGCCAGCCGCTCGGCATCGTCCACCGCGATATCTCGCCGCAGAACATCCTGCTGTCGTGGGACGGCAACGTGAAGATCGTCGACTTCGGCATCGCCCGCGCGCGCGACGTCCACGAGGAGAAGGGCGTCATCAAGGGCAAGTTCGCGTACATGTCTCCCGAGCAGGGGCGCGGCGAGCCGGTCGATTGCCGCTCCGACGTGTTCGCGGCCGGCATCGTGCTGTTCGAGCTGGTGTGCGCGCGCCCGCTGTTCCACGGCAAGGGCAAGGAGGCGCTCGAGATGGTGAAGTCGGGCGCGATTCCGCGGCCCAAGGACTTCGCCCCCGAGCTGCCCGAGTCGCTCGAGCGCACGATGATGAAGGCGCTCGCATTCCATCGCGGCGACCGGTTTCAGACCGCGCGCGATCTGCAGCACGAGCTCGGGCGGTTCCAGCTCGAGTGGGGCCAGAAGACGGGCTCGCTGACGGACAGCGGCACGCTCGCCGCGTACCTCGCGAACCTGGTGCCACAGGAGCATCGCGTGGCGGCGCCGCGCCCGCAGCTCGAGGGTGGCGACAAGGTCGCGGACTCGGTGCCCGTCGAACCCTCGGAGCCGATCGTGCTGTCGGCGCCGGTGCCGGTGCCGGTCGCCATCGAGAGCAGCCGCGCCGCGGTCGAGGGCTCGCAGGCGCTGCGCAAGCAGGCGCGGCCACCCACGCCGGATCCCGCGCCCGATGATCAGCGCCGCGATCAGCGCGAGCGCAAGTACATCTACGTGCTGCAGGGCATCGTGCGCGGTGTCGCGGCGCTCGAGAAGAAGCTCGGCCCCACGGGCTCCGCGCGCCTGGTCAGCGAGTTCTTCAAGGTCGCGCGCGATGTCGCGTTCAAGCACGACGCGATCCTCGATCTGCCGCGGCTCGACACGCCGGGCAGCTCCGTCGAGGAGGTGCCGGCACCCGGGGCGACCGCGCGCGAGCTGCTGGCGTCCGGAGGCGAGACCGCGCTGCGCGTCGTCGTCGGCTTGCCGGTGCCGAGCGAGGACGACTCGTCGCGCTCGATCAAGCTCGCGCTGGCGCTGGTCGATGCACTCGATGGCATCGGCTCCGACGTCGAGCCCGAGCTGCGGCTCGCCCTCGCCGTGCAGCGCGGCGTCGCGCTGGTCAAGCGGACGAAGAGCAAGACCGATCCGTCGTTCGAGATCGAGGAAGCGACCGCGGTGTTCGCGCAGAAGCTGGCACGCCAGGCCCGCGGCGCGGAGATCCTGGTCGGTGGCCGGGTGTTTCGTGCCGCGCGCGCCGAGTGGAACTTCGAGGCGCTGCCGGCGATCGATCTGCCCGACGAGCTCGGCGGCTCGAGCTCGGGCACCAGCCAGACCGGCCGATCGCACGCCGACGAGGACACCGATCCGGGCGTCAAGCGCGCGCGGGTCTATCGCCTGCGCGGCCCCAAGGAGCGGTCGCAACGGCTGCGCGAGCGCCGGGTCGACGCGTCGAGCAAGCTGCACGGCCGCGAGCTCGAGCTCAAGGCGCTGCGCGATGCCTGGCGCGACGTGCTGGTCACCAAGCGCAAGCGCCAGATCGTGATCATCGGCGATGCCGGTGTCGGCAAGCGCACCGTGGTGCGGACGTTCCTCGACAGCATCCAGCCCGGCGAGGCGGTGGTGATCCGGACGTCGGGCCGCGTCGGCACCGCGATGACTCCGTACGGCGTGATCGCGGATCTCGCGCGCGACGTGCTGCAGCTCGCCGAGGATGCCGAACCGCACGAGGTCGAGCGCCGGCTGCAGCGCGCGATCCCGCTGATCTTTCCCGGCGAGGAGCAATCGCGCGAGGCGCGCACCGCCGTCCAGGTGTTCGGCATGCTGCTCGGCGCGCGCGGCGCGGTCACCGGCGAGATCGATGCCGAGACCCGCCGCCAGACGCTGCTCCAGCTGCTCAACCGGATCGAGCGCCGGCTCGAGAGCGAGAAGCCGATCATCCTCGTCGGCGAGGACATCCACTGGGCCGATCAGGATTCGCAGGAGCTGTTCGCGGCGCTGCTCAGGATCGAGACGCCGCGCCCGATCTTCGGGCTGATGACGTCGCGGCCCGAGCCGCGGATCTTGAAGCTGGCGAAGGAGCTCGGCATCGAGGTCGTGCTGCTCGAAGAGCTGCCCGATGCCGCGCGCAAGCAGATGCTCGCCGAGCGCTTCGTTCCGGGTCACGACATCGAGGAACTGATCGAGCAGATCGCCGCGCGCTGCGGTGGCAACGCGTTCTTCATCCAGGAGCTGCTCGACACGCTGATCGAGCGCGGCATCCTCGTCCCCGACGGCGACGACGGCGAAGCCCCGGGCCTGCTCCGCTGGGTCAAGCGCGACGCGCCGATCCTGGTGCCGTCCACCGTCGAGGACTTGATCCTGACGCGCATCGAATCGCTGCCCACCGCGGAGCGCGACACGCTGGTCCACGCCGCGGTGCTCGGTCGCCACATCTCGGCGTCCGCCCTCGCCCAGCTGCTCGGCCGCCCGGTGCGGCTCGAGCTCGACACGCTGGTCCATCGCGGCCTGCTGTCGCCGGAGAACCGGCCGACCGGTGATGGCCCTGCCCCGCCGCGTCCCGACGAGCCGCCGCAGCGCCCGTCGATGTCGGATCTGCAGGGCGGCGAGTACCGGTTCAAGAACGACATGACGATGACGGTCGCGTATGGCCTCATCCCCGCCGAGACCCGCATCCAGATGCACCGCTCGCGCGCCGCCACGCTCGCCGGCTCGCCGAGCTATCGCCTCGGCCAGCACGATGCCGAGATCGCGCGCCACCTCGAGCTCGCCGGCGACGATATCCCCGCCGCCGATCGCTACCTGCGCGCCGCCGGTCACGCCGTCGAGCTGGGTGGCAACGCCGATGCGTTCCGCCAGTTGAGCCGCGCGCTGAAGCTGTTACCCAACGACGATCACGAGCGCCGGTTCTCCGCCCATCGCCTGCGCGAGGAGATCCTGCGCCGCCTCGCCAAGCGCCCGCAGCAGCTACGCGAGCTCCACGCGCTCCGCAAGGAAGCCGACGTCATCGGCGATCCGGGGAAGCTCGCCCAGGCGCACTGCGCGCTCGCCCAGTTCTACATCGACGTCGGCAAGGCACCCGCGGCGTCGCGCGCCGCCACGCCCGCGCTGCAGTACGCGCGCGAGGCCGGCGATCCACTGCTCGAGGCCGAGGCGCTGCGGCTGCGCGCCGCGATCGCGCGGCTGGTCGGCAATGCCGAGGAGTCGCTGCGGCTCGTCGAGCAGGCGCTCGAGCTGTGCAACAAGGCCGCGGCCACGCCGTCGATCGCGCCGGCCACCGAGACGGGCCGCACTCCGACGCCGGTGCTGATGGCGCGCGCGACGATCCTCAACCAGCAGGGCACCACGCTGTGGAACATCGGCCGGCTCGAGCAATCGATCGAGGCCTACGCCGAGGCGCTCGTCATCTATCGCGCGATCGGCATGGCGCGCCACGAGGCGCGCGCGCTCAACAACATGGGCATCGTGTTCGCCGCGCTCGGCGAGTACGAGGAGGCGCTCGCCCACTACAAGTCGGCCCTCAAGATCGATCAGGCGCTCGGCGATCGCAGTGGCATCGCGCTCAAGCTCGGCAACATCGGCCAGTGCTACTCCGATCTCGGCGACACCGAGCGTGCCGAGTCGTATCTCTCGAAGGCGCTCAAGGTCGCCGAACAGACGGGTGACCTGTCGGCGGCCGCCGATGCCGCGGTGTCGTGGGGCCAGACCAAGATGCAGCGTGGCGAGACGCGCTCGGCGCTCGAGCTGTTCGAGCGTGGCCTCGCGCTCGCCACGGAGAACCGCGAGCGCTACCAGGAGGTCCGCGCGCTCGAGTACATCGCGCTCGCGCACCTCGCGGTCGGCGATCCACCGGAGGCCGCGCTCGAGATGGCGCGCTCCGCCACCGAGTGGGCGCGCAAGGTCCCGATGCTGGTCGGCATCATCTACGGCCTCGCCTTCCAGGGCCTCGCGCTATCGAAGCTCGGCAAGCACGCCGAGGCGGTCGCGGCGATCGACGAGGCGGTCAAGCTGCTCGAGGGTGCGCGTCCCGAGGGTGCCGAGAAGCTCTACCGCTGGCGCTCCGAGATCCTCGCCGCGGCGGGCCGCACCGACGAAGCGCAGGCCGCGGCCACCCGCGCGCGCACCGAGATCGAGACCAAGGCGGCGAAGCTGCGCGACCCGGAGCTGCGCAAGCACTTCCTCGCCTCCCGCCAGCGCGGCGTCTAGCCCGCCCGGATCCGGCGTGGTGCATATCATATGGCTCTGGTATGCATATGATATGGCGCAACGCACCACCATCGTTCTGGGCCCACCGGAGCGCCGTGCTGCCAGGCAGCTCGCGTCGCGCTGGGGAGTCACGCCCTCCGAGGCGATCCGCCGCGCGGTCTTGCGGGTCGCCGAGGAGGAGCTCGGAACAGCGCGCGATCGACGTCGCCGTCATCGGGTGGCGGCGCTCGAGGCCTTGATCAAGCTCTCCGGCAAACATGATGTCGCTGCCGAGCTGAAGCGGATCTCCGAGGAACGCGACGCGTGGTGACGTACCACCTCGACACGGACTTCCTGATCAAGGCCGTGTACTCGCGCGGCGCGGAGCGCGACCTGTTGCGGGAGATCGCGGATTCCACGGCGGCGATCGAGATCAGTGCGATCGCCTGGTACGAATTCTGTCGCGGTCCCCGAACCCCGGAGCAGCTCGCCGTCGCCCGCGCGTTTGTCGAGGAGGATGGCGTGATCGCATTCGATGACGATCTGGCCGGCCACGCCGCGGACCTGTTTCGCCGGCTCGGCAGCCCGCGCAAGCGTGCCGCAGACCTGGCGATCGCCACCACCGCGCTCGCGCGCCGAGCCCGGCTGCTGACCGCGAACACGCGGGACTACTCCGGGATCGAGGGTCTGCTGCTCGGTCGAGCACCCTGACATCCGTGTCCTGACGGGTGGCTTCGGAGCCGTCTCGCGCGCCGCAAGCGCTCGGATCCACGGAGATCGCCGGGGCACGCGCCGTGCGAAAGCTGCTGCCATGAAGCTGACGTGCCTGTCGACTATCGTGCTCTCCGCCATCGCCCTCACTGGCTGCCCCGACACCCATCCCGATCCGCTCCCCAACGAGGAAGCGCTGATCGGAACCTGGGAAGAGGAGGTCTCGCAGTTCGACGAGGATCCGCCCGGGCAGCTCACGTTTCGCGCCGACGGCACGTTCGAGCAGATCGACGAGGACCTCATCACCGGCACGTTCACGGCCGATGCGACGACGCTGTTCATGACCACCGACACCGGCAGCGAGCGGGAGGCGCCGTACGCGATCCAGGGCAACCGGTTGACCCCGATCGCGCTCCGCCGTGCGACGCCCGCCGCGAGCTTCACCGGGACCTGGCGCGCCGAAGGCCTCGACGATGGCGAGCCGGTCGTGATGTCGCTCGAGCTCGGCGCCGACGCGTCGATGCGGCTTTCGCTCGGCACCGACATCCTGGCGACCGGAACCTGGCGCGATGATGGCGGCGCGCTGATCACGACGATGGAGATCCAGGATGACGGCGGCCAGATCATTCCGGTCGACCTGCCGTGGCACTCGATCGCCGACGCGGTCAGCCTGTTCGTCTACACGCGGCAGTAGCGGCCCACCGCGCGGCATGCTCGACTCGTGGGCCCGATGGCCCGCGAGCAGGATCGCAAGCGTACGGCTGCCGCCGATCGCCGGCGCGCGGGCACCTACCTCGCGCAGCTCGGCTGGCTCGCGGGATACCCCGACGAAGGTGGCTGGCGGCGACTCGATGACGACTCCGTGATGCCGTTCGACGGCGTCGCGATCGCGAAGGCGCGGCGCACCGGCCGCACCGCGATCCGCGAGCACCGCGACGGGCTCGCGAAGCTGGTCGGTGACGTCGATCGCTGGTGGGCGATCGTCGACGCGAAGCTCGCGTGGGCGAGCACGCGGGTGGGCGGCAAGCCCGCGACGGATCCGCTGGGGGCGTTGCTCCCGCTGCTGCCTGCGCGGCTGGCCGCGGCGATCCACGCGCTGCTGCCGACGCCGGCAGGCGACGCCGCGCGTGCGGTGACGGTCGCGTATGCCGAGAGACCCCGCGAGCTGGCGGAGCTGATCGAATGGCTCGCGGCGCACGCGACGCTGGTGATCGCGGGCACCCTCCCGAGCTGGCGCGTGGTGGTCGCCCTCGCGCGGCTCGAGGTGCTCGGCGATCGCGGCAAGCCACGCGGCGTGCGAGAGCGTGGCGTCGCGGCGTTGATCCGGCTGTGCGCGGTCGATGCACCGGATGGCGCGGCGGCGCTCCAGGCGAACCGCAACGTCGAGAACCGGCTGCGCCGCCAGAGCTCGAAGAAACAGGCACCCGATCCGATGCGCAGCTCCCAGCGCGTGGTGCCTTGGATCGTGAAGCTGGCGATCCGATCGGACGAGCATCGCCAGCGCGTCCTCGCGCTGGTCGCACACGCGCAGCTCGCGGAGGCGCTCGCGGCGTGGCAGGCGTGGGAGCGCGAGCACGAGAAGCTGCTCGATCGCGCGAAAGCGTTCGCGCAAGCGAGGTTCGACAGTCCGGAGGCGCGTGGCAAGCACGAGGCGAAGCTGATCCTCAAGATCGAGCAGTCGCGCGCCGCGGCGCCGGTCGAGGTGCCGCTCGCGGACGTGCTCCTCGAGCTCGACCTGCTCGGCGGCGACCATCTCGCACGCTTTCATCCCTCGATCGTGCGCTTGCTCGCGGCGCTGCCCGCGGCGCTGGGCGTCGCGGCGCCGGCGCGCATGTTTCTCCATGCCGCGCGGGCGGCGGCGACCTGCGAGCACGAGCATCTCGAGTGGGTGTGGGACGCGCTGGCCGCGGCGTTGGAGCAAGGAGCGCCGCTCGAGCTGCTCGCACCGTGGCGCGACGTGCTGACCAGCACGGGCCGGCTGTACCTCGAGTCGGACATGGTGGAGTACCTGAAGCGCCGCACCGAGGTCGATCGGCTGCTGCGCGTGCTCGTCGGGCTGGCGCGCCGAGGGTCGATCGGACGAGAGGCCCCGACCCGCGCGGCGATCTGGATCTGCGCGGGGCTTGGCGAGGAAGAGCTCGTCATCGAGGTCGTGGCGGCGACGCGCGAGAGCACCGGCTGGATGCTCCCCGAGGTCGCGCGCGCCGCGATCGCGATCTCGGATCGCACGGCGAAGGATCTCGCGGCTGCCGGCAAGTTGCTGCTCGAGACCTCCGAGGACTGGCGCCACGCGCTGACCGTCGCGTTGTCGAGGCTCCTCGAGCACGCCGCCGCGAGTGGCGGTGCGTGGATCGTGCGCGCGGCGCTCGAGGACAAGCAGGGGGCGGCGCTGGCCGCGGTCGGCGAGACGCTCCAGCTGATGCCGCGTGCCAGGTGGCCGCCGCTGTGCCGGCCGCCTGCAGCGGCAGCGTGGATCGATCGCTATCCGGAGACGCTGCATCCGGCGCTGCATCGCCTGGCCTCGGTCGATCCCGACGCCGAGCGCAGCGCGATCAAGCGCCTCGCCGACGACGTTCCCGATCCGGCGGCGCTGCGCGTCGAGATCGCGGCGCTGCGCGAACGCCTGGACCGGCCCGGCGCCGCGAAGCGCCTCGCGAACCTCGAGGACCGGCTCGCGCATCCGACCGCGCCCTCGCCGAAGCGGCTGGCGACACTGACGACCAAGCTCGATCGCGCCGCGCGCGAGATCGGGCTGGCGCGGTTCACCCAGGCGATCACGCGTGGCGCGAGCGAGCGCGTGGTCCGCGCGTTCCACCTGCCGGAGCTGCCCGCGTGGGCGAGCGCGCCGAAGACGATCGCGCTGCTGTTCGCGCTGCTCTCGCTCGACGAACGCGATCGCGAGCTCGCCGGGCGGATGATCCGCGCGCGCGGTGGCGAGCCGCCGTGGGATCTGCGCGACGAGCCGGCGAATCGCGCGTTCCTCGATCAGATGCGCCGCGCCGGCATCGATCCGGCACCGTGGCTCGACGATCGCACCGTCACCATCACGCCGAAGGAAGGCGAGCCGTTCACGCTCGGCCTCACCAACGATCCGATCGAGGTGTTCGCGATGGGCGCTCACTTCGAGACCTGTCTGTCGCCGGGCGGCGGCAACTTCTTCTCCGTCGTCGCCAACGCGGCCGACGTCAACAAGCGCGTGATCTATGCGAAGCGCGGCGATCGCGTGATCGGCCGCTGCTTGCTCGCGCTCACCGAGGGCTTCTCGATCCTGATCTTCCACGTCTACTGCCACGAGGCGATCGGCCTCGACCAGCACGTCAAGGAGCTGGTCCTCGATCTCGCGACGCGGATGGGGACCACGGTGGTCCCGCGCGGCACCGTCCGCCTGCTCCTCGCGCGCGACTGGTACGACGACGGCCCGCTCGATCTGGTCGGTCGCTTCCGCGGTCTCGACGATGCGGGCCTCGATTTCTCGGCGATCGAGCCCGGCGCGCTGGTCGACATCCTGCGCGCGGCGCTCGGCCGCGAGCTCGACGACGTCACCCTGCCGGTCGTGCTCAACCACGGCGCGCTGGCGCGCCGGCCGGAGCTGGTGGCACCGCTCGCGCCGTTCGTGATCGCCAGCGACGTGCCGCAGACGCATGTCACCGCGGCGAAGCTCGCCTTCGCCGCTGGTGACCGCGCACTCGCCGATCGGTTGCTCGGCGACCACGCCGGCGCGATCCAGCTCCACGATCACCCGTGGCACGACGGCCAGCTGCTCGCCGAGCTGAGGCCCTCGTACACGCTGGCCCGGTTGCGCGCGACCCGCCGTCGCTCGATCCGCGACTGGGCCGACGAGCGCGCCGATCGGATCGCGATCGCCGGTGTCGCCCTCGAGGCGCTGCACCGCCCCAGGCAGGCCGCCGCGCTGTACCGGCTCGCGATCGAGAACGAGGACTGGCTCGCCGATCACCTGAAGCCTCGCCTCGAACAGCTCGGCGAGCCGGTCGAGTGATCACCGACCGCCGAGCATGCCCATCAGGCGCTGCAGCGTGTGCTGGAACTCGTCGACCGAGACGTCGACGTGCTCGAGGACGCGGCCGTAGAGCATCGCGGTCGGTACCGAGCCGCCGCCCCGTTCCTTGGTCGCCTCGCGGAGCTGCCACAGGATGACGCGCTCGAGTCGGGTCAGCCCGTCACGTGCATCCGGGTCGCGATCGCCCATCAGGCGAGGAGTATGGCGGTTCATCGCAGCGGATGGCGAGCGCGGCAGTCTGCCGCAGCACTCCGGGCGTGCAAACCCGCACCGGATCTGCGAGGTTTCCGATCGATGGCCGAGCTGGCTACCTCCGACGACCTCGCACCGGCGACCGCGAAGCGCAAGATCCGCGGCCCGTGGGTGCTGCTCGCGATGCTCGGCATCATCGGCATCGCGGTCGCCGTGCTCGCCTTCGCGTACGCCACCCGCGAGAAGGATCCGAAGCTCCCGTTCTATGGCGATGTCCCGGCGTTCTCGCTGATCGATCAGGAGGGCAAGGCGTTCACCCAGGAGGCGCTGCGCGGCCACCCCACGGTGGTGAACTTCGTGTTCACGCGCTGCGACACGATCTGCCCGGTGATCGCGATGAAGACCCAGCGCCTGCAGGACAAGACGCAGGACAAGCGCGGCGCCGGCATCAAGATCCTGACCATCTCCGTCGATCCCGAGTACGACACCCCGGAGCGGCTCACCGAGTTCGGCGCGCGCTACAGCGCCAACCCCACGCGGTGGCGCTTCCTCACCGGGCCGAAGGACAAGATCACGCAGCTGATCACCGGCCCGCTGATGAACACGATGGACCGCGAGGGCGACATGCCGTCGGGGGCGCCCAACATCGTGCACAGCGGGTACTTCCTGCTGATCGACCACGACCTGCACATCCGCGGCGTCTACGACAGCAACGACATCCACAAGCTCGACGAGCTCGAGCGCCACGCACGCTTCCTCGCCCGGACCGGTGGCGATCCGTTCAAGTTCGGCGGTTCGTAGTACGCTCACGCTCGCAGCGTGGGCATCGTCGTCGATACCATCTTGGTCCTCGTCGGGATCGCGGTCCTCTACTGGGGCGCCGACTGGTTGATCCGCGGCTCGGGTGCCGTCGCCCGCGCGTTCGGCGTCAAGCCGCTGGTCATCGGACTCACGGTCGTCGCGTACGGCACGTCCGCGCCGGAGCTCGCCGTCGCCACCAAGACCGCGCTCACCCATCATCCGGCGATCGCGCTCGGCACCGTGATCGGATCGTGCGCCGCCAACATCTCGCTGATCCTCGGGCTGACCGCGCTGATCGCGCCGCCCACCGTCGACGGCCGCATCATCAAGCGCGAGGTGCCCGTGCTGCTCGGCTCGGCGGTCGCGGTGCCACTGCTGCTGTGGAACGGCGTGCTGTCGCGGTTCGAGGGCCTGATCCTGATCGGCTGCGCGATGGTGTTCACGATCCTGACGCTCACCGTGTCGGCGCGGCTCGAGCGCGAAGAGGACGAGAGCCAGAGCCCCGAGGAGAGCGGCGCGGCGATCGGCGGCAAGGCGCGCCCGCGGACGTCGTTCGGCATCGCCGCGGTGATCACGGTGCTCGGGCTCGTGCTGCTGGTCGCCGGCAGCGACATGTTCGTGCGCGGCGGTCGCGGCATCGCCGCCCAGATCGGGATGAGCGAGCGCATGCTCGGCCTGACCGTGATCTCGCTCGGCTGTGCGCTGCCCGAGCTGATCGGCTCGCTGGTCGCGGCCTCTCGCGGTCACTCGGCGCTCGCGATCGGCTCGGTGATCGGCTCGAACCTGCTCAACGTGTTCCTCGTCCTCGGGGTCACCGCGTACCTCGAGCCGATCGAGCTGCTCCAGCCGATGCACGCCGTCGAGCTGGTCGGCCTGGTGGCGATCACCCTGCTCGGGATCCTCACCTTGCGAGGCGCTCGCAAGATCACACGCGGCGAGGGTTTGCTGCTGGTGCTCGCATACCTCGCCTTCGTGATCACCTCGGCAGTTCTCTAGCGATCTCGGTAGTTTGCCAGACTACCGAGGACTGCTGATCGGACCTCGCAGATCCGTGCGGACGTCACATCTCAACTGCACAAGGACAAGCCAGCGCACGAGGGGTTACGGGATCCGGGCCGACTGCGCTACCAACCGCGGCCATGAAGGGAACCCTTGCCGTTTCGGTGTTGCTGGCGTTTTCGGGGACCGCCATCGCGGAGGAAACGAGCATGGATCTCGATCCGAACCCGCTCGAGACCCCGTGGTCACAGCCGCTGCGGATCAAGAAGTGGGTCGACCAGCCGCACATCAACCAGGTCGAGGCGCGGATCGCCGGCGGGTTCTCCAACATCATCTACCTCAACAACTGCAAGCCGAATGGCTGCGTGCTGACGCCGGGCAACGACGCGACGCAGAACAAGTCGAGCATCATCGGCGGCACGGTCAACGTGCAGCCGTACGCGTTCTCCGACGCGAACTGGCAGCAGGTCGTCGATTGCGTCAAGCAGACGTACGCGCCGTTCGGCGTCCAGATCGTCACGGCGCGCCCGCCCAGCGGCAACTACCACATGGCGGTCGTCGCCGGCTATCCGCAGAACATCGGCGAGCCGCAGGGCGTCGGCGGTGTGTCGCCGTTCGCGTGCGGCTACCTGCCGAACGCGGTGTCGTACTCGTTCGCGAACATCTACGGCGGTGACGTCGACGAGATCTGTCACGTCGTCGCGCAGGAGACCGCGCACTCCTGGGGTCTCGATCACAAGTTCGATAACCGCGACCCGATGACGTACCTGAGCTCGGGTCCGTCGCGGAAGAACTTCGTCAACGAGAGCGGCCCGTGCGGCGAGTTCTCGGCGCGGTCGTGCGATTGCGGCGGCAACTCGATGAACAGCTACGCCGAGATCTTCGACACCTTCGGCGGCAAGGATCCGACGCCGCCGACCATCGAGATCACCGTCCCGATGGCGAACCAGACCGGGCTACCGCCGGGCTTCCCGGTCCAGGCGGAGGTCGACGACGACGTCGGTGTCGCGAAGGTCGAGCTCCGCATCGACAACATGCTGATCGCGACCAAGGAGAAAGCGCCGTGGTCGTTCGCCGCGCCGGCCAACACCTCGGACGGCACCCACCAGATCGAGCTCACCGCGTACGACTACTCGGGCACGACCGCGAAGAAGATGATCATGGCGACCGTCGGCTCGTCGTGCGCCACCGCCGACCAGTGCCCGGCGAACAACGTCTGTCTCCAGGGGCGCTGCGTCCTCGGCGGCGGCGCGGCCGGCGGCCTCGGCACCACCTGCACCACCAACACCGATTGCTCGTCGGGTCAGTGCGCGGGCGATGGCGCCGGCAACCAGTACTGCGTCGAGGCGTGTGACCCCGATGGCGCTGCGTGCCCGAGCGGCTTCGATTGCCTCGGTGCGCCGGGCAGCGCGGTGTGCTGGCCGGGAGCCGAGGAAGGCGTCTGCAACGTCGGCGCGAACGGCCACGGCAAGGCCGCACCGGCGTTCCTGTTGATCGGGCTCGCCGCGATCTTCGTGCTGCGCCGCCGTCGCCGGTAATTCCAACCGGCTCTCCGCAGGTTTTTTGTCGTCGAGATCATCGCGGTGGCTGCTGCCGTAGCCACCGCGGTTTTGTTGCTGGCTCGAGTGACTTGCCGTGGTGCGGCACGAAGCAGCGCGGTTGATTGGGGACTGACGGCCTCAGTGGCTACTTAATTAGCCAGTAGTTTTCGCCGGTTACGACGCGTATCACTGGTACCCATGAAGCGGACACTGGCCATCGTCGCGCTCGTCGCGGCTGCTGATTCAGCGGCCGCCGAAGGCCACAAGCATGCCGGGAAGAAGGTGTTCTGGCAGACCACGACACCGGGCCAGGGTGATTCGGTCGACGAGTCGAGCGCGAGCCTCGTGCAGAGCTCGCTCAAGGTCGAGCGGATCTGGGAGGACATGGATCCGCAGGTGTCCTACGTCGTCAACTCGAACATCGTCTTCATGCACCGCTGTGTCGGCAGCTCGTGCCGGGTCAAGCGCGCGACCACGAACTCGAGCGCGTCGCCGGATCAGTCGTCGATCGTGTGCCGCTCCGGCAGCTCGTGCGGCAACACCGGCGAGGGCACGCTGAGCGCGTTCTCGCGCAGCGACGCCGTCTGGCAGGAGACCATGGCGTGCATGCGCGAGGTGTTCGCGCCGTTCAACGTCGTCGTCACCGATGACGATCCGGGCAGCGCACCGCACTACGAGATCATGGTCGGTGGCTCGCCGACGCAGCTCGGCTTCGACCTCGGCACCGGCGGCGTGTCGCCCGCCACCTGCGGCACGATCCCGAGCTCGCTGGTGTTCGTGTTCGATGTCTGGGGCAACAACGCGAACGAGATCTGCGCGACCGCGGCGCAGGAGGTCGCGCACTCGTGGGCGCTCGATCACGTCACCGACGCGAGCGACCCGATGACGTACTACTCGTACGCGAACCGCCGGCACTTCAAGGATGCCGACGTCACCTGCGGCAGCGATTGCAGCGATGGCCTCGGCCCCAATGGCGAGACCTGCACCGGCACCGGGCGGCAGACGCGCGAGTGCGCGTGCGGCGCCGGCCCGACGCAGAACTCGGTGCAGATGATCAAGGAGCTGTTCGGCACCGGCACGCCGACGCCACCGTCCGTCCAGATCATGAACCCGCGCGACGGTCAGTCGGTGTCACCGGGCTTCATGATCGCCGCCGACGTCACCGACGACATGGGCATCTCGATGGTCGAGCTCTACATCGACGGCAAGCTGATCAGGCAGCTCGGCACCATGCCGTTCCACTTCAGCGCGCCCGACGATCTCGCGGTCGGGACGCACGAGATCGAGGTCATCGGCTACGACGTCGTCGGCACCCCGACCAAGACCAGGGTCACCGCGATGCTCGCGCCGCCGTGCGAGACCGCCGCCGAGTGCCCGGCCGCGACCGACGCGTGCATCAACAGCCGCTGCGTTCCCGGTCCCGACTTCGCAGGCGGCCTCGGCTCGGTGTGCGAGGACGCGGTCGAGTGCGCGTCGGGGCTGTGCGCCACCACCACCGCGGGTGCCTACTGCGTCGAGCCGTGTGTCCTCGATGCGGGTCAGTGTCCGAGCGGCTTCGGCTGCCTCGACGTCGGTGAAAACACGGGCATGGGCGTCTGTTTCCCCGACTACGACGACAACGGCGGCTGCAACGCCGGCGGATCGTCGTCTGGGGCATCGATCACATTCGGTCTTGGCTTCGCCGCATTGCTGTTCGGACGGCGTCGTCGTAGGAGCTAACTAGCCTTATGCGGATGCGTGCTCTGGTTCCCGTCGTGGTGGTGGTCTCTGCCGGTAGTGCAATTGCCGAGGACAAGGCGACCTCCGAACCGCAGTACCGGCCGATGATGGTGCGGCTGCCGCACGTCGCGAAGCCGGCGGTCGCGCAAGCACCGACGTCGCGCACGCTGTTCGTGCACCGTTGCCCCGAGGTGGTCGGCTGCCCGATCACCGCCGGTAACGAGGACGACTCGAGCGCGAACATCTCGTCGATCGCGGGATTCTCGCAGGTCACGATCGGCCCGTTCACGCGCGGCGATGCGGTGTGGGCCGGCGTGATGGCGTGCGTCCGCGAGACCTACGCGCCGTTCAACATCGACGTCACGGATGTCGATCCGGGCGGCGACCCGCACTACGAGGTGATCGTCGGCGGCAAGAACGCCGACCTCGGTCCGAACTATCAGGGCGCGGGCGGCATCGCGCCGTTCCGGTGCGGCGAGATTCCGCGCGCCATCAGCTACGTGTTCGACGTCTGGGGCAACAACGCCGCCGTGATCTGCTCGGTCGTCGCGCAGGAGAGCGCGCACGCGTTCGGTCTCGAGCACGAGATGCTGCCCGAGGATCCGATGACGTACCTCTCGGGCCCCGACAACAAGCGGTTCCGCGCCGAGGATGCGCCGTGCGGCGAGTTCGAGGCGCGCTCCTGCGAGTGCGGCGGTAGCACGCAGAACTCGTACGAGCGGATCGTGTCGATCTTCGGGCCCGGCGCGCCCACGCCACCACAGGTCACGATCAAGGCGCCGACCGCGAACAAGATCGTCCAGCCCGGCTTCATCACGCGCGTCGACGCCATCGATGACGTCAAGGTCGTCAAGGTCGAGCTGATCATCGACGGCACCGTGGTCGGCGAGGCCACCGCACCGCCGTTCAAGATCGCCGCGCCGGAGGATCTGGCGCTCGGTTCGCACACCATCGAGGCACGCGCGACGGACATCCAGGATGTCGTCGCGACGTCTCCCGCGGTGATCGTCGAGCTCGGTCCCCCGTGCACCGCCTCCGCCGGCTGTGCCGATGGCGACGTCTGCGTGATGGGCGTCTGCGTGGTCGGTCCCGGCGAGCCCGGCGGCCTCGGCGCGACGTGTACCTCCGCCGCGGAGTGCCTGTCCGATCAGTGCGTGATGAGCAACGAGATGGAGAGCTTCTGCGTCGAGTCGTGCGACATCGCCACGGCCGGCAGCTGCCCGTCGGGCTTCGATTGCATCGCCGGCGGCGCCACCGGCATCTGCTGGCCCCAGCCGGAGGGCGGGTGCTGTGACAGCCGCTCGAACCCGGGTGGCGCCCTGCTGTTCGGTCTCGGCTTCGCGGTGCTCTTGCTCCGGCGCCGGCGCTAAGCTGCGCGGGTGACCGTCACCGCTCGCGACTACGCACGCGGCATCGTCGAGGCGACCACCCTCGACGGCAAGCTCGTGCCGCCGCCAGACGCTCTGGTGCTCGAGGATCTCGCGCCACCGCTGCGCCTGGCCGCACCGGGCCGGCCGGCGAACCTGCCGATCGTCCATGGCCGCGAGGCCAAGGTTCCTCCGATCACCGGCATGCGCGACCGCTCGCAGCGCGCGCGGATCATCCACGCGCTGGCGAACCACGAGCTGCAGGCGATCGAGCTGTTCGCGTGGGCGCTGCTCGCCTACCCCGCTGCGCCGATCGGCTTCCGCCGCGGCCTGGTCGCGATCCTCGCCGACGAGCAGCGCCACTTCGGGCTCTATGCCGAGCGCCTCGCCGCGCACGCTACGAGGTTCGGCGATCACGGCGTCACCGGTCACTTCTGGAACAAGCTCGACGCGCTCCCCGATCCGCTCGCCTTCGCGTGCGTCATGGGGCTGACGTTCGAGAACGCGAACCTCGACTTCTGCGGCGAGTACGCCGCCGCCGCCCGCGCCGCGGGTGACGTCGCGACGGCCGAGGTCCTCGATCGCGTGCACGAGGACGAGATCGCGCACGTCCACTTCGGCTGGACGTGGATGCGCAAGCTCGCCGGTGACGGCGATGCGTGGGAGCAGTACGTCGCGCACGTCGCGCCGCCCCTCGGCCCCGCCCGCGCGCGCGGCGCCTCGTTCGATCGCTCGGCGCGCGAACGTGCGGGCCTCGACGACGCGTTCATCGCCAGGCTCGAGGCGATCGCGCCCAAGCGCCCGAGCGGCGAGCCGCGCTAGCTCTCGCTCGGCGGCACGACGTCGGCGACAGCGATCTCGCAGTCGGGGAACGCGAGCATCGGTGACGACATCTGTTCCACGAGTCTACCTCCAGGATGCGCGATGCGTTGACGTCCGCAAGCCGGACGCCGGCTCGTGCGCCGGTCGGGTTGCGTGACCTCCGCGTTGCTGGTTCACTGCGGCGTGCCGTTCGTCATCGATGCGAACCTCGACTGCGAGGCGAAGTGGAGCGGGCTCGCGCTATCGCCGGCGGTGCTCGCGCGGATCAGCCTCTACGGCGCGCTCGTCGCCGAGCTCGGACCGCGCGATGCCATCGAGCTGTGGACGCCGGCGAAGGTCGATCGCCTGCGCTGGCGCGGTGGCGGCATGATCACGTTCAAGACCGGCTCGCCGGCGAAGGCCGATCTGCGCTGGGCGGATCCGGAGGCCAAGCGCGCGAACGATCGCCGGCTCGCGCGCGAGGTCACGCCGCTGCCCGGCAGCTTCGTGATCGCACCGGGCGCCACGTTCGACGGCGAGGCGTGGCCCGCGAGCTGGGTCGCGAAGGCGGTGTGGTCGGCGGCCGGGCGCGATCGCTGCCGCGGCAACGGCCCGCCGAACGCGGAGCAGAAGACGCGGCTGTCGAGGTTGCTCGCGTGCGGTGCGCTGGTCGTCGAGCCGTGGTGCGAGCGCATCCTCGACGTCGGCGTGTGCGCGTCGATCGATGCGACGGGCGCGGTCACCGCCCAGGCACCGCACGGCGTGATCGTCGATGCGCGCGGCCAGTTCCTCGGCATCGATCTATCGCCGCCGGCACTCGAGCCGGCAGAGCGCGCGCAGCTGACGAGCTGTGTCGCGCGCGCCGGCGAGCTGTTGCGTGGCGCCGGTCACGTCGGGCCGTTCGGCGTCGACGCGTTTGTCTACGCGGATGGGTCCGATCGATCACTGCACGTCTGCGAGATCAACGCGCGCTACTCGTTCGGCTGGATCGCCCGCGCCTACGCGCGCCGCACCGGCTGCACCAGGCTCGGCTTCGGATCGCCACCACAGCGCGCGCAGATCCTGATCGAGGATCGCGAGGATCACGTCACGGCGTGGATTTCCTGATGTCGAGCCGGGCGACCGGCTTGACGTGCGGCATCGAATCGCCGGGGCGCTGCAGGCGACCGCCCTGACCGTGGTGATCGGGGAACGGATCCTTCGGATCGAGCGCCGCCACGATCACCTCACCGCGGCGGGTCAGGAACAGCACCGGCTCGAAGCCCTGCGGCGTCGGGTGCTGGAACTTGATGCTGATCCCGGTCGGAGACGCGGCCTCGACCGTCCCTGCCGGCATCGCATCGGCGACCAGGGTCGAGATCCGCCAGGCCTTGCGCTCGGTATCGGCGAAGTCGGGCTTCGCGGCATCGAGCGTCTGCGCGGTGATCGCGGGCTTCGGATCGCCATCGACGGTGACCGCGATCGACAGGTTCGCCGGCACCTTGACGTCCTTGCTCGGCGGTGCGGCCGGCCACTGCTTGGCCTCGTTGTTGTTCTCCTGGCTCGGCCGGGAGCACGCGCTCGCCCCGATGATCGCGAGTCCCATCAACAACCGGCGCATGACCCCGAGTGTAGCATCTGGCGTCGTGGAGCCAGTCCTTGCAGCTTGTCGTGCGGCGCTCGACCGCGGAACGGGAACGATCGTGGTGCTGACGGGTGCGGGGGTCTCCGCCGAGAGCGGCATCCCCACCTTCCGTGGCAAGGAAGGCTACTGGACCGTCGGTGCTCGCGACTATCACCCGCAGGAGCTGGCCACCCACGAGGCGTTCGAGCAGATGCCGTGGGACGTCTGGGCCTGGTACCTGTACCGCCGGTCGGTGTGCCGCAATGCCGGGCCGAACGCCGGGCACCATGCCCTGGTCAAGCTGGGCGCGCTCGGCGACCGCTTCGCGCTGGTCACCCAGAACGTCGATGGTCTCCACCTCCGCGCCGGCAACGAGGCCCGCCACGTGTTTGCCATCCACGGCGACATCCAGCAGATGCGATGCGCGCGCGAGTGCGTGGCAACCCGGTGGCCGATTCCCGAGGCGGTGGGTGACCTCGGCAAGGGCGAGCCGGTGCCCGAGCGAGCGAAACAGCTCCTGGTGTGCGGTGCGTGTGGCGGGATGGCGCGGCCGCACGTGCTGTGGTTCGACGAGAGCTACGACGAGGAGCGCTACCACCTCGATACCGTGCGCCGCATCGCGACCCAGGCGGCACTCGTCGTGGTCGCCGGAACATCGGCGCAGACCAACCTGCCGTGGCAGGTGGTCACGCTGGGACAGCGCGCCGGTGCCACGATCGTCGACGTCAACCTCGAGGACAACCCGTTCGGCGAGATCGCCAAGAAATCTGGCGGGGTGATTCGAGGTCCGGCGGCCGCGGCATTGACCGCGATCGTCGATCGACTGGTAGGGTGAGCTTGATGTCGTCGTCGCCCGAGGATCCAACTCCGATACCGGAGGGAATCCCCGAGCCGATCGGCGAGAGGAGCGAAGCCACCGGCGAGATCACGATGCTGCCGCCCGAGGAGCGGCAGAAGGTCGCGGCCGAGATTCGCGCGATCGCCGAGGCGCGCGGCGACGACAGCCAGGTCATCGAGCTGGTCGAGCTCCAGCAGAGCGGGCCTCGCACCTCGCCATCGCGGCCGTCGCGTGGCCCGACCCGGCAGCTGGCGCCGATCACCGACGACGATCTCGCCGCACCCGCCGAGGACGAGGCGCTGTCCGTCGAGGAGCTGCGCGATGCCTGGCCGCTGCTCGATCTCGACGAGCGCGGCGACGGTCTGCGCGTGTTGCCGCGCGAGGATGCCGAGGACTTCTTCATCTCGCTGTCGGCCGCCGATCACGCGGCGCTGCTCCTGCACTTCCGCCCCGGCCAGCGCCGCCAGTGGATGCGGTTGCTCGAGCCCGACGATGTCGCCGACGTCATCCAGCACGCCGACGAGGAGCACCGCTCCACGCTGCTCGGCCTGCTCGATGCACCGACCCGCAAGGAAGTCACCGCGCTGCTCGCGTACGCCGAGGACGAAGCCGGCGGTCTGATGTCGACGCGCTATGCGCGGCTGCGTCCGAACATGACCGCCGACGAGGCCGTCAGCTATCTGCGGCGTCAGGCGCAGGCGAACATCGAGACGATCTATTACGCGTACGTCACCGATCCCGATCAGCAGCTGCTCGGCGTGGTGTCGTTCCGCGACCTGTTCGCGGCCGAGCCCAAGAAGACGGTCGCCGACATCATGGAGACCGACGTCGTGCGCGTCTCCGACGAGATGGATCAGGAGACGGTGTCGCGGATCTTCGCCGAGCACGATCTCAACGTCGTTCCCGTCGTCGATGCCGAGGGAAAGATGAAGGGCATCGTCACCGTCGACGACATCGTCGACGTCGTCCAGGAAGCAGCCACCGAGGACGCCCAGAAGTTCGGCGGTATGGATGCCCTCGAGCTGCCCTATCTCGAGTCGAGTCGGCGCGAGATGATCTTGAAGCGCGGCCGCTGGCTGGTGCTGCTGCTGATCGGCTCGATGCTGACGACCACGGCGATGGAGTCGTTCCAGGGTCAGGTCGAGCGCGTGCCGGTGCTCGCCGTGTTCATCGCGATGATCGTGTCGACCGGCGGCAACTCGGGCTCGCAGGCGTCGACGCTGGTGATCCGCGCGATGGCGCTCGGCGAGGTCCGCGCGGCGGACTGGTGGCTGATCTTGCGGCGCGAGCTCGCGATCGGCCTCGCCCTCGGCGGCGTGCTGTTCGTGGTCGCGCTGATCCGCGTGCTGATCTGGGGCTCGTTCGGCACCTACGGGGACCACTACGTGATGATCGCGATCGCCGTCGGCGTCTCGGTGATCGGCTGCACCACCTGCGGCACCCTGGCCGGCGCGATGCTGCCGTTCGTGCTGCGCAAGTTCGGCGCCGACCCGGCGAGTGCCTCGGCGCCGTTCGTGGCGACGCTCGTCGACGTCAGCGGGATCCTGATCTACTTCGGCATCGCGAATTTGATCCTGTCCGGCGTGCTGCCGTTGTAAGGTGCGCCGGTTTCATGATCGCCACGCGCATCTATCATTATCGCGACCCGGCGGCGGTCATCCTCGGGCTCAAGGAGCTCCGCAAGCAGGGCCTGACGCCGCGCGGCCTGCTGTTCGTCGCGCTCGATCCGCGCGGCGAGACGTCGATCGTGGTGCCGGAGGATTTCGATGCGGTCGCGAGTGTCCGCGTCGGCGACAAGATGTCGCTCGTGCCGCCGCTCGATCACCAGGGCCGGTTCTTTCACTTCGACGCCATCCACCGCCTGCCCGGCGACAGCGTGCTGTGGAACGGCGATCGCCGCTTGAACGACACGGGCAGCGCGCCCGAGGTGGCGTGTGCGATCAGCGAGTGGCTGAAGGGCAGCTCCGCGAAGAACGTGTTCCTCGGCTGCACGCCGCACGTGCCCGGCTCGTGGTGGGCGGCGGATCACCTGTCCACGGTCACCGAGCTGCACGCCCTCGGCTTCCTCGACTGCGTGGTCACCACCACCGGCATCATCGCGCGCAAGATCGATGACCCTCGCCTGTTCCACCTCGAGTTCTCCGCGCTGTCGCAGCTCGGCTCGCCGGTCGATGGCTGGGAGGAAGTGTTCAGCTCCGAGATGGGCAACATCCTGCTCGTCGAGCGGCGCGTGCTCCAGTACCGCCTCGTGCTGACGTGCGAGCGCGGCCTCGTCGAGATCGATGTCTCGCACCTGCCCGAGCTGGTGATCGAGACGGCGCGCGTGCCGATGCGATCCGGCTTCGGCGTGGTCGGCCGCATCGACGGCGGTGCGTTCGCCGTCACCGCGGGCACGGTCGAGCCGTGGGGCCTCACCAACATGAGCCCCGCGATGCTGGTCGGCTCGCCGACCGAGAACCTCCTCGATCTGCCGAAGACGCTGCGCGCGATGCCGCTCGAGTGAGGATCTAACGGTAGTAGGCGAAGTTGCCGCCGCTGCCGGCCATCACCAGCAAGCCGAGCACCAGCAGCAGGCAACCGGTCAGCGGCCACATGCCGAGCGCGACGCTCGCCATGTCGCGAAGCACGCCCGCCATCGAGTTGCGTGACGGCTCGTCCTTCGGAGCGGGGGCGCCGGTGATGATCCGCCCGGCTTTCTTGACCACGCGCGCCTGCGGGATCGGGTCGAAGGTCATGACAACGAGTATGGATGATCGGCGGCCAAAGGCGACGGGAGTAATGCCGGCGTGTAACGTCCGCCACCATGGCCCGAGCCACGCTGGCAGATCTCAACCTCGGATTCCGTAGCGCGTACCTGGACCACGACGATCTGACCCGCCAGCTCCGGGCCTGGAACGAATCATTTCCGGATCTCACGCGTTTGGTGTCGATCGCCAGGACCGCGGAAGGCCGCGATGTCTGGCTGTTCAAGATCGGCCCCGAGCCCGACCGCGTGCGCCCCGCCGTCTGGGTAGGCGGCAATGTCCACGCGGCAGAGCTTGCCGGGTCGAGCGTCGCGCTGTCGATCGCCGAGGACGTGCTGCGCGTCCATCACGCTCCCGATGTCCTCGACCTGCCGGCGCCGATGCTCGAGCGCCTGCGCGACGTGCTGTTCTACATCGTCCCGCGGATCTCCCCCGATGGCGCCGAGTGCGTGCTCCAGACCGGCCGCACCGTGCGCTCGGTGCCGCGCGATGCCCGCGTCGAGCGCGGC